>CAMDEA010000019.1 GCA_945893045.1 Planctomyces sp. SH-PL62 | reverse complement strand
AAGCTGTCGGACTTCAAAGGCAAAAAAGCGGTCGTGGTGGCTTGGTATCCCAAAGCCAAGACCGGTGGCTGAACGGCCGAATGCAAGTCGCTCCGTGAGAGCGGCAAAGCCCTGCGTGAATTCAACGTGGCCTACTTCGGAGCCAGTTGCGACACGCCGGAATTCAACAAAGAATTCGCAGACGAGTTGAAGCTCGATTTCCCGCTGCTGAGCGATCCGACCCGTCAGACCGCCAAAGAGTATGGTTTAGTTGCGGACGACAAGGGCTTCCCAAAACGCTGGACGGTCTACGTCAGCAAGGAAGGGAAAATTGCCTTCGTCGACAAAGAGGTCAAAGCGGCGGCGGCCGCCGACGCGGTCCTCAAGAAATTGGCGGAACTCGGTGTCGAGAAGGCGGAGAAGAAATAACTCGATTCGTGCATCGTTTCCGTGCCGCGCCTCCGAGTGCGGCACAAATCCCGTCGGCCGTGCGTGCGGTCGGAATTCTGTTGTTTCTCGAAAGAAGGAGAGTGCTCAGATGAGACGAATCTGCGCCCCTGTGCTCGCGTTGCTGATCGCAACGGCGAGCCTGATGGCCGCAGAGCTGAAGTCTGGTTTGCAGGTCGGTGATGCCGCAGGCGTGTTCAACGTCCGCGACATCACGGGGCCGAATAAGGACAAAACGCTCTGCTATCGCTGAAGGTACGGTGCCCGTCCGGTGGTTGCGATCTTCACCAGATCCATCACGGACAACTTGACCAGTTTGGTCAAGCAAATCGACGAACAAGTCGCGAAAAACGAAGACAAGAAGATGGCCTCGTTTGTCATCCTGCTCAGCAATGACGCGGATGGCGATGAAGCCAAGCTCAAGGCGCTCGCGGAGAAGGCCGGCATCAAGCATGTGCCGCTGACGATCTTCGACGGAGTGGCTGGACCTCCCAATTACAAGATCGCCGAGGACGCGGAAGTCACGGTCTTGCAATGGAAAGGTCTGAAGGCCGTGACCAATCACGCTTTCGCCAAAGGCCAGCTCGATAAAGACGGTGTCAAGAAAATCGTCGAGAGCACTTCCGAAATTCTGAAATAGCGGAGCGGAGAAATCCGTTTCACAAAAGCACGCGGCCCGCCGAATCCTCTGATTCGGCGGGCCGTTTTTGTATGCCGATTTCGGGCACAGTGAGTCGCAGCACACTCCCGATTTCAATTTGATTTCGGCCAAAGACTGTTTGCTCGATGCAAGCGGCTTTTCGCTCAGGCTGGCTTGTCACTGTTAATCTTGGGCGGATGGAAGAACAACGCCAAAGCCACCGCGGCGACTACGGCGGAAGCGAGTGGCACGAGGAACAGCCCACGGAAATCGGTGACATCACCCGTCTTGAAAGTCGACTGGATGAGCGTCGGACAGACGGCGTTGGCGACGAGTGCTCCGCCGCCGAGAATCATCACGTTGAACAAGCCCTGGGCGCTTGAACGCATGTCTTTCGGAAAGAACTCATCCACGAAGATGTAGACGGTCGCAAAGAAGAAGGCATAGCAGATGCCGTGCAACACCTGGACGGCGATGATCAGCCAGGGATGTTCCGGGAAGAACGAGTAAACGCCGAACCGCACCGCATGTCCAAGAATGCCGAAGATCATCGTCGTCCGCCAGCCGAGACGCTTTAGCGTCATGCCGAGGACGAACATCGTGAGAATCTCCGCGATCTGGCCGACGCTCATCACTGGCATGATCCAGTTGCCCGGAATGCCGACGCCGCCCGCGGTCGTCGCCGCCCCCAGAAAACTGCCGGTCCAATTGAAGTAGCAGTTGTGGACGAAGGCATCGACAAACGTGACCAGCCACAACACCAGCACGAAGGGATGCTTCAAGAGCCGCAATGCTTCGAGCCACGCGAGGCTTCCCGATTCCCCTTCGGCTGCTTTCTTCGGCGGTGTGTGTGGCAGGCCGAGACTGAACGCGGCCAGCACGAGCGAAGCCACGCCGGCAACGATATAGGTCCACTTCGTCCCCTCTTGCAAAGCGGCTCCAGTCAGTCCGTTTTTGAGCGCTGCCTCGACCCAACTGACGAGTCCCTCAGGGTTCGCCGCTTTGACCGCTCCCCAATCCACCAGAATGAACGTAAACGGCCACGCGGCGGCGATCCAGCCGATCGTGCCTCCCATGCGGACGATGCCAAATTCCTCTTGTGCATCCTTCATGCTGGCGAATGCGATCGAGTTCGTGATCGAGATCGTCGGGACATAGAAGACGCAGTGGACCAGCATCAGAATGAAGAACGACCAGAAATCGGTCACGAAGGCGCAGCCCAGAATCGCCAGCCCGCCGATCAAATGACTGACGGCGAGAAACTTCTCGGCGGCGAAATTGCGGTCGGCGAATTGGTTGCTGAAGAACATCGCCAGGATCGCCGACGCCGGAAAGGCATTGAGAATCAGCGTCTGCTGCCACGGCTCAAATTTCAAACTCGGCAGGTATCCGAAGATCATCGGCAGCCAAGCACCCCAAATGAAGAACTCCAGAAACATCATTGCAAAGAGTTTCAGCCGAACGCTCATCGAGTTCCCTTTCGCGCTGTGAGCAAGTTGCCGGGTTCAAGAGGGACGTCATCTTGGCCGTGGCCTCGCGAGGCCGCAAGCGTCGGGATTCGGCATTCGGCCGGATAAGTTTCAGTGTCTCCGGTTCCCTGTCTCCAGTCCCTTGAGCCATTACACTCCCCGCGTTTGTGCGCAGCCATTTTTGTTTTCGATTGAGGATTCATCGTGACGGCAACAGCAGTTGTGGGTTTGCAGTGGGGTGACGAGGCCAAAGGGAAGATCGTCGATCTCCTGACGTCCGAGCATGACATCGTCGTCCGTTATCAAGGTGGGAATAACGCCGGGCACACGGTGAAGTTCGACGGGCAGACGTACAAGCTGTCGTTGCTGCCGGCCGGCATCTTGCGAGACGGGATCACGTCGGTTGTGGCGACGGGCGTCGTCATCAACCCCAAAGCATTTCTGGCCGAGTTGGACGGAATCGTGTCACGGCGCGGGCCGGTCGCTCCGGAACGATTCAAGGTCAGCGACCGAGCACACGTCATCTTCCCATATCACTTGGCCGAGGAGGCGGTGCTGGAAAACTCGCGGCAGGCCGAGAAGATCGGCACGACGATGCGCGGCATCGGCACCTGCTATCGCGAGAAGGCCGGTCGCACGCACGCGATTCGGATTGGCGATCTGCTGTATCCCGATCTGCTCCGCAGTCGGCTGCATGAAATCGTCGCGTTTAAGAACCAGATGCTGGCGGCGCTTGCCCCGGAATTCCAACCGTTCGACGCTGACGCGATTTTCGCCGAATATCTCACCTACACCGAGCGGCTCAAGCCGTACATCTGCGACACAACCGCCTTCCTGCATCACGCGATTGCCGACAAGAAACGGCTGTTGTTCGAGGGTGCTCAAGGTAGCCTGCTTGATCTCGATCACGGCACGTTCCCGTATGTGACTTCATCCAGCAGCTCCGGCTGCGGCATTCACAGCGGTAGCGGCGTTCCCGAGCGGACGATCTCGCGGATGATCGGCATCGTGAAGGCGTACACGACGCGCGTTGGTGGTGGCCCATTCCCCACGGAATTGAATAACGAAATCGGCCAGCACATTCGCGATGTCGGCCACGAGTACGGCACCGTGACTGGCCGGCCGCGCCGTTGCGGCTGGTTCGATTCGGTCGCCGCCGGTTACGGAGCACGCATCAGCGGCATCGACTGCCTGGCGGTCATGTTGCTGGATGTGCTCAGCGGCCTGGAGGAATTGAAAGTGTGCGAGGCTTATGAGATCGACGGCGAACGCACGACCGACTTCCCCAGCCATGTCGAACGGCTCGCGCAAGTCCAACCGGTCTATCGCACTCTGCCGGGTTGGAAGTGCGAAATCTCGCACATCCGCAAGGTCGCTGATCTCCCTGCCAACGCGCGACGGTATGTGGACACGATCGCGGAGCTGCTGAACTCACGAGTCGAGATCATCTCGGTCGGACCGGACCGCGAGCAGACGATTCTCGGTTGATCACGCGAAGAGGTTCTGAGCCGCATGGCGCTAGACGCGGGTTGGCAGTCATGCAAAACCGGTGGCTAGCGCCATGCCGCTCACGAAATTGATCTGACCGCAACACGATGACAGAAGTTTGACAAAAGTTTGACCCGCCCCTGACCCACCAATTTCCGATGCTGTTCTACAATCCCGCACCATTCGATGGCCGCGTTGGTTGTTGAAATCCTTCTGCATCGGAGTGCTACCGTGACCCACGACTCTGCTTTATCAGAAATGTCCGCCACGTCCGCCCCTTCGAGTACCGACGAGGGCACCTCGTTGCGTGGCACGTTGGCTCAGCCTCATTTTTCGACAGATCGCGAGCACCTGACCGAACCGACGGTGAAAGCGAAGCGAATTCGACCAGAGATTTCACATCCGGTCGTCAGCAGTTTCCGTCAGCG
This sequence comes from Planctomyces sp. SH-PL62, assembly GCA_945893045.1. GTDB lineage: Bacteria > Planctomycetota > Planctomycetia > Planctomycetales > Planctomycetaceae > SXKJ01. The sequence continues at coordinate 67,152 of CAMDEA010000019.1, read as the reverse complement.
CTTTCCTCACGGCGTGAATTGGTACAACGTCGGTTGGATGTTGATCATGAATGTGGCCGCAGTCGCGGCGTTTTGGCATTTCAGTTGGGTGGGACTGGCCATCGCCGTGGTGATGCACTGGGTGACGGCGTGCCTGGGAGTCACTTTGGGCTATCACCGTTTGCTGACTCACGGCAGTTTGGTGGTCTCGGCTCCCGTGAAGTATTTCCTCTCGATCTGCGGCATGTTGGCGGCCGAGGGCAGCCCGCTGTTCTGGGTCGCGACACATCGCAAGCATCATGTGCTCTCCGACCAAGAGGGTGACCCGCACTCTCCGAACGATGGCTTTTGGTGGTCGCACATGTTGTGGTTCAAACCGAAGGAAGGTCCGGGCGAACTCGAAGCGTTGCTGAAGCGCTGGGCTCCGGACATGTATAAGGATCCGGTCCAGCGATTCTTCCACAAGTTCTTCCCGGTTGTCCCGATGATCTTCGGAGCGATGCTGTACTTCGGCGGCGAATACTTCTTCGGTCTGGGTTTGTCCTGTTTGTTGTGGGGTCTCTGCCTGCGAATGGTGATTGGCTATCACAGCACCTGGTTCGTGAATTCGGCGACGCACATTTGGGGCTATCGCAATTACGAGACGACCGACCGCTCGCGCAATCTTTGGTGGGTCGCGTTGCTCAGCTACGGCGAAGGCTGGCACAACAACCATCACGCTCACCAGCGACTCGCTCGCCACGGTCACAAGCCGTGGGAGATCGACATCACCTACATGGTGATCCGAGTGCTCAAAGTGTTGGGCTTGGCGACTCAGGTTCAAGATCGTCTGCCGCAAACCGATCAAGCCGCGTGACGCCGACCAATTCCTGGCCTAAAACGACGCCGCTGACCGCTGCAAGTGGTCAGCGGCGTTTTCGTTGTCACGCTCGATCTTGCACATGACGAGCGGATTCGAGGTGCTGCATTTCTCTGTACTGTAAACGGTGAGAATCTTGTTTTGGTGAGAAGATTTTGGAGTTGCCGAGTGCGTGGTGTCTTTACTCCGAAGGAGTTGTGTCTCACAGCCCAGGGTTGCCGCGCTTCGCGGCTACCCTGGGTCACGGCGGTCAAATTGAGTTCTACCCCGAATGGGGTTGCGTCATCGCCGAACGACGAATGACGCAACTCCATTCGGGGTAGATCGTGATATCGCGACTCCAACCCAGGGTAGCCGCGAAGCGCGGCAACCCTGGGCTATGTGACTCAATCCCTTCGGGATAAAGGCAGGTTGCAAATTTCATTGCAGATGTTTGGTTGCGGCTCTGCCGCTCCAAGTCCTGTCGCGCCTCTGTGGTGCTTCCTGTCGCGTATTCAAAAGAAGAACAGCACAGAGGCGCGGCAGGACGCGGAGAAGACAAACATGATTCGTCGAGCGTCTACTTTCGTGTCTGTGACTTCATAAGGAATCATCGTCATGGTCGCACCGGCCGGGACATTTCAAGCCGCGCAGCGTTTGTTCGAGAACGGTCATATCGCCGAGGCGCAGCGGCGGTTGACCGAGTTCGTTCTCATCGAGCCACAGAATGCGGAAGCATGGAATCTGCTCGGCGTGATTGAGTTTCAGAAATCGAACTTTGCCGATGCCGTGAAGCTGTTCCGCAAAGCGGTTCGGATCAACGATCGCTCGGCGAAGTTTCTGACGAATCTCGGCAGCGCGTGGAACGGGCAAGGTGATACTCGCGAAGCGGCCGATTGTTTTGAACGGGCGATCGAGTTTGATCTGCATTGTGTCGAGGCACGCACATACTTGGGCATTCTGCGTCTGCAACAAGGCCGGCTCGATGAGGCGGAGGCGGCTCTTCAAGCGGCTTTGATCGACGCGCCGAAGGTAGTGCTGGCCCGGCTCAATCTCGGCAATTTGTTTCGCGAGCAAGGCCATTTCGACCAGGCCGCCGAGCAATACGAGTTCGCCTTGGCGAGCGATCCCGATTACGCCGAAGCGTTGCTCAATCTGGGAGTCGTCCGTTCCGAGCAAGGCCGTTTCGCGGATGCGGTCCCGCACCTGCGCCGCGCCGCCGCGCTACGGCCGCGAGTCGCAACAATCCATTTGGATCTGGCCACCGCGCTGCGACAGATCGGCGATCATGCGGGTGCCGTGCAGTCGTATCAGCGTGCGCTGTCGTTCCAAGCCCGTTCCTTCGACGGCTGGATGGGGCTGGGCCAATCGAACGCGAACCTCGAACGCTGGGCCGACGCCGTGTCGTCGTTCAAGAACGCCGTGGCGCTACAGCCGGATTCCGCTGAAGCTCACAATCAACTTGGCAATGCACTTCAGAGTTCCGGCCAAACCCAGGAAGGCGAGGGGCATCTCGCCGTGGCGAAGATGCTCGCCCCCAAGTCACGGGCATAGCACGAAATACACAGGCGAGCGGGCTGACGCCTTTAGTCTCGACTTCGACTGTCGTACTTTGACCCCAACGGCCTTGTGCCGTTGGTGAAGCAGATGGTGGGCTATAGTTGAGGTCGAAACCACTCACCCCAAACTCTCCCAATCCCCCGCCTTCGGCGGAGGATTGGGAGAGTTTGGGAGTTGGTGGATTCTGGCTTGTTAGCTCTCCATCGTTTTCACCATCCGGACAAGCCGGAGGGGTCTTGAACGCGAAAGTTATCCAGTCGAATTCAGCGATTTCATTACCGGCCGAAGAAGGTCTGGCGGAGCCAGGCATTCTTGCGACGCTCCATTTCGATCAGGCCGCTGAAGAGGCCAGGTCGTTCGTTCTCCTGGTAGTAGTTCTGCTGCGGCTGTTGGTAACGCATCTTGCGCGAGCTGCGGTCTTTCGCGCTGGCGGAGTCCGACATCGCGACGAGTCCTAAGACGGCGATCATTCCCAGAGTCAATTTGCGCATACGATCCCTTTCAGAAGTTGTGCCGTCTCGACGACGAGCCAAAACCTCAGACGCCTCGCGTCCGAAAACAGTCCGAGCGATACAGTCGCTCTCTGACAGTTCACGAACATCGGCAACTTCCGCCGGTCGGCCGAACCGGCAATTCGTGCCGATCAGAGAATCTGGGCCGTAGACCGGTGACGGGAGGGATCGTGCCGATCGCAACGCCCCGTGGCCGAGTCGCCGAGCGATTCGGCCACAAGCGATTCACACCGCATTCGACGTGCGGGCGAGATCCCCGCTGTCATGGAATCGAGAAACGAAAAAACTTCCGAAGCCGTTGAAGGCTTCGGAAGTTTGAAGAATGGGCCGTCATCTCTGAGGAGATTCGTCTCCACAAAAGAATCAGACCACGCCGAAGCTGGCGACCTCCCAATCAAAGCCCGTGTTGAAGTTCTCGTCGATCGTTTCTGCATCGAAGAAGCCGACGTTGATATCGAAGATGCCGGCGTTGATGCGGTCTCCATCATCCGCAGAGCTGTTGCCACCTCGATTGGCTCCGCCTTGTCCTCCCACGGCCACGTCAGCCCCGCTGCCGCCTCGGAAGAAGTCGGCACCAAAGCCGCCGATCAGCGTGTCGTTGCCGTCGTTGCCGGCGACGGTGTCATTGCCCATTCCGCCGCTGACCACATCGCTGGCGAAACCACCATCGAGAATATCATCCCCCTCGCCGCCGAAGACGGAGTCATTGCCGCTACCCGCTTGGGCGTAATCGTTTCCTGCGCCGCCTAACAGCAGATCGTTGCCGACGCCGCCATCGAGATAATCTTCACCCTCGCCGCCGCTCAGCAGATCGGTGCCCCCTTGACCGTAAATCAGGTCATTGCCGATGCCGCCATCCAGCAGGTCGGCACCCGCGCCGCCACGCAGCGTGTCGTTGCCGTCGCCACCGAGCAGCAGGTCCTCTCCGCCCGATCCGAGCAGTGTGTCGTTGCCCGCTCCGCCGCTGATCACATCGGCCGCCGAGCCTCCCAGGACGAAATCGGCCCCGTCACCGCCACTGACCACGACGCGGAATTGCACGAGCGACGCATCGACGAAGTCATTGCCGTCTCCCAGATTGATGAACAGTCCGCCGTCATCGTCGTTCTCGTCTTCACTGTCGCCTTCATCCTCAACCACGCTGTTGAGAGACGCGGCCAGAGCGACCGTGTCGTTGCCGTCCCCCGCATCAAGATAAACGGCGAGCACCTCTTCAATCGGCAGCGGAAGGATCGCCGCGGCTCCGTTGCGAGTGATATGCAGGAAGCCTTGATCGTCGGCGAACAGCGACCACGCTTCGTTCGGATCTTCGGCTTGGCCAGCCACATGGATCGTGATCAGGCTGTCGATCACTTCGACGTTAAACGCGGTCGAATCGAATTCTCCCAAGGCATCCGTCGCTGTGACGACAACGGTGTAGATCCCGGCCGAGTCCCAGGAGGGACTGGCCGTCAAACTGCCGGTCTCCGCGTTGAACGCGAAGAAGCTCGGCAGTGCGTCGCCATAAAGATCGCTGATCGACAGGCTCAGGTGGTCTCCGGCATCCTGATCATGGAATAGACCTTCCGGCAGAGTCAGCGACAGCGTTTCCCCTTCGTTGACCGAGACGTCCTCCAGAAGGCCGGCGGTCGGAGCGTGGTTGACGAGGATCACTTCGAGATCGAAGTCGACTGACGCCGAGGCTCCATGCGAGTCGGTCGCGGTCACTCGCACCGTGATGGCACCGAGATCGGACTCAGAGGGAACGCCGAAGAGAGTCAAGTAGTTCTCATCAAAGTAGGTTTCTTCAACGGCTTCCAGCCAGCTTGGCAGTTCCGATCCATCCGCTTGGGTCACGGTGATCGTCAGCGAATCGCCGTTGTCCGCATCTTGGAAGAAGTGCTCTGGCAACGTGACACCGAATTCTTCGCCGACGGCGGCGACCTGATCTTCGATCGTCGCCGTGAACTCTGGAGCATCATTCACTCCGGTCAGAACGATCGAGACCCCTGCGACGTTGCTGGTCGTTTTCCCGTCGGTCACGAAGTAGGTGAAGCCGTCGAGCACCGATTCACCTTCCGGCAGCGCGGCAAAGAAAGTCGGTTCCGCCTGATAGTTGAAACTGCCGTCGATGTTGTGCGTCAGCGCGCCGAAATGGGTGATCGCCACATCCGGCACTTCGCCGGGAGCACCAAACAACTGGCCGAGCAATCCCAGCTCCAGATTGCCGGCGAAGTGAACTCCGACTCCCTGTGGCAATTGTGAATCCGGGTCGATGTCATTCGACAACACACTGTCGATCACTTGGCCATACTCGTCCACATCGAACGTATCCGAGACGGCGATCGTCGCATCCTTTGCGGCCGACAGCACGGTCTGGCGCACCGTCAACGTCGCCGAACTGTAAGCCGTTGTGCCTCCGGTGCCGTAGCTGCCGCTATGGACGTCGATGCCATTCGAGCCATCCCAGGCTCGCAGGGTCAGCCGAGCCGTCCCGGTGTGCGATCCATCGGGACGCAATCGCAGGCGAGTGTGTCCATCTGCCACGAGATGCAGAGCGTGCGATTCATCGATGCTGTCGATCGTCGTCCACGAGGCTCCGTCGTTCGTGGAGAACTGCCAATCGCCGCGCGTCGTGGCTCGGCTGAAGCCGATCACCGCGATGCCGATCGTGTCGTTGGCATCCACTTCGTCGATGCGGTCAAGAGCGAACGTCTCGATGTCCACGCCTTGGCCGTAGATGTCATTCGCGTCGATCGCTTCGAGTCGCACCGCCGCGGTGTCGTTCAGCACCGGAGCGTCGTTGACTCCGTGAACTTCAACGCTCACCGTGGCGTGGCTCGTCCCGCCGTCTCCGTCCGAGATCGTGTAGCCGAACGTATCGATCCCGACTTCACCCGCTCCGAGCGACTGAGCATCCTCCGAGACCGTGGGGTCGTAGGTGAAGCTGCCGTCACTCTCGACGGTCACCGCAGCGCCGTGCTCGCTGACGGCGTCATACTCAATGACCGTCAGCGGATCGTTCGCTCCGGCCGGATCGCTGTCGTTGTCGAGCAACTCTTCCCCTTCCAGAACATCGTCTTCCATGATCAACGAGAGCGAGTCGTCTCCGGCATCTCCAGTGAGGCTGATGCTGTCGTCACCTGCCGTGGGAGCGATGTTGGCGATGTTGAGCTCCCAGGAGAGGCTCGACGAATTCCCCGCCGCATCGGTCGTGGAGTAAGCGACGGAATACAAACCATTGTCCAACGGCGTGAAGTTCAGCGACGCATCGCTCACACTGCCGGTGGCCTGCGGGACTCCAGAGACGCTCCAATTGGTGGAATTGATGCCCGACAAGCTGTCACTGACGGACAGTTCAAAATGCAGTTGCGAACCTTCTTGTCCGTCGGTCGGCGCGGCAACGACTGCGACTGCCGGAGCTGTCTTATCGACGTTGATGTGCTCAACGCTGACGCTCGTCGAATTGCCGGCCAGGTCGGTCACCGTGGCACTGGCGGTTTGATCGAAGCCCTCGCCAAGTTCTTGAAAAAACGGGCTGCTCACACCGCCAGAGAGCGCATCGTCGACCTCAAACCTGACAGTCACGTCGCTGTTGTTCCAGCCGTTCTCGTTCGCCTCGATAACGCGGCTGGCGGTCAACGTCGGCGCGACCTTATCGACGCTGATGTGCTCGATGCTGACCGACGTCGAGTTGCCGGCGAGATCGGTCACGGTCGCGCTGGCGGTCTGATCGAAGCCGTCGCTGAAGACTTGTGCGTCCGGGCTGCTCACGCCGCCGGAAAGATCATCGCTCGCCTCGAACGTGACAGTCACGTTGCTGTTGTTCCAACCGTTCTCATTCGCTTCGATGTCACGGCTGGCGGTCAGCGTCGGAGCGACCTTGTCGATCAACACTTCGTAGCTGACCGTGGTTGAGTTCCCCGCAAGATCGGTCACGGTCGCACTGGCAGTGCCGCTGGCGGTGAGCACGTCGTCCGCAGAATCGCTGGCCTCCGCATCAATGTTGGACTCGACCACCGAGTAAGACACGGTCACGTCGGTGTTGTTCCAACCGTTTTCGTTCTTGGCCAAGCTCGGCGTGAGCGTAATCGCCGGTGCGGTGCGATCACTGACAAACGAGCGTTGCGTCGCCGCCTCATTGCCGTTGCCCGCGGCATCCGCAGCCACACCGGCCGCCACATCAATCGTGACCAGCCCATCGCCGTTCGGAGTCACGTTCAACGTGTAGTGCGAACCATCAACCGCCACGAAATCGCCGACGGTTCCGTTGCTGACCGACACGTCGCTCGCGTCAAACCCGATGACGTCCTCGGTAAAGCTGACCGCCACGGCGATGCTCGCCACGTTGGTGAACGCGGCACTCGTCACCGAAATGCTCGTCTGCGGTGCGATCGAGTCTTGCGTGATCACGGATGTCGTCGTCGCCACCGAGACATTGCCGGCCGCGTCGGTGCTCGTCACGCGGAAGCGATTCGTCCCGTTCAACGTCAGCGGCACCGTGATCGAGAAGCCGTCGCCACCCAACAACAATTGCTCGCCGGCCAGGCTGTTGTCGTCGTCGCGATAGACACGCACCAGCGTGTCCTCGACCGGATTAATCGTGCCCGTGATATCGAACGTCGTCGCGGTGGTCGGCGTATCCGCCGCCGGAGACGTCACGCTCGGAGCCGACGGGGCCGTGCGATCCGAGCGAATCTGAAGTTCCGCCGCGTCGTTCGAGTTCCCCGCCGCATCGGCCACCGATCCCGCCGCCAGCGAGACGAGCACTTCGCCATCCGCTGCCGGAGTCAGATTGAACGAGTACGACGATCCCGATCCCGTCAGCTCGCTCGCGCTGCCATTCGTGATCGCCAAGTCGGACAGATCGAAACCGGAAACGCTCTCGCTGAAGGCCACCGTCACGCCGATGACGGAGACGTTCGATACGCCGTCGATCGAGGGTGTGAAGGTGACCGTCGGCTTCATCGTGTCGCTGACGACGCTGGCTTGAGTCGCCGCGTTGCTCGCATTGCTGGCGAGATCCGCTGCCGCTCCGGCCGCGATGTCGATCGTCACGCTGCCGTCGGCCGCCGGAGTCACATTGAACGTCGCTTGCGTCGAGTTCACGCTCACGAAATCGCTGATCGCGCCGTTGCCGACCGAAACATCGTTCACATCGAAACCGGTCACCACTTCCGAGAAGTTCACCGTCACGGGAATGCTGGTCGCATTCGTCGGGTTTGCGACGCCGACCTCTATCGACACCGACGGGCTTGTTGAATCTTGAGTGATCGTCGGCACGGAACTCGCCGCCGATTCGTTGGTCACGGCATCCGTCGCCGTCACCAGAAAGCGATTGGACGAGTCCGCCGTCAGCGAGGCGTTAAACGAGAAGCTGGTCTCGCCGCCACTCAACTGCTGCTGATCCGCTTGGGTATCGCCGTCACTGAGCGTTCCGCTGCCGTCCTGATCGCGATACAGCCGCACGAGACTGCCTGCATCGGCCGAGCCATCAATCGTCATGCTATTGGAATTCGTCAGACTGCTGCCGCTGGGATTGCTGACGCTCGGTGTTGCGGGAGCCGTGCGATCGCTGGTGATCGAAAGCGTTGCGGACATCGCATTGCTGTTGCCAGCCAGGTCGCTGATGGTGCTCGCATTCAAAGCAATCGTCACCTCGCCGTCGCCCGTCGGAGTCACCTCGAACGAGTAGCTCGATCCGCTCCCCGACAGATTGCTCGCGGTCCCGTTGCCGATCGCCAGATCGCCCAGCGACAAGCCATCCACCGCCTCGCTGAAGTTCAAGCTGATCGGCAACGTCGCGGCATTCGTCGGCTGCGACGTTGATAACACCGTCGAGAGTGTCGCCGTCGGTGCGGTCTGATCGACCTGCACCGTCAACAATGAAGCGTCCCCTTCACCATCTGTCGCGGCAAAGGCGTATGTCCCCTCAGCCAATCCAGTCTGAGCGAACCGCCAGACCCCGTCGCTGTTGACCAGGATCGCTCCGACAAAGTTGCCGTTGCGAGTGATCTGCAACACCGAATCACCGGCCGCCGTCCCGTGCAAATCGAACGTGCCGACATTCGTCACCTCGTCCGTGGCAACGACACCCTGATCGGGATCAATCCCCGTGATCGAGGCGGTCAGAAGTTGCCGCTGTTCGAGTGGCTCGGCCGAAAGCTGAGCCGCCGCCCGCATCTCCCGCTGTGGCTGATTGAGGCTCCTGCGTCGCGGGCGATCCGCTTGAGGACGTCCATTGATCAAAGAACTCAGCCACTTTCGCAGAACCATGTTGGCCTCCATGCCAGTTTTTTGTAGCCGAGTTGCTCCGCAACTCGGACCGGAGTCGCCGAGCAACTCCGCTACGTTTCGGGGTCGTTAAGCGCTCCACGAGCGCGACAGCTCAAGTCACGGAGGTAGATCGTTCTTTGTGAAGCAATTCCTTCAGCGAAGACTGTGCAAATTGGGATTACTTTTCCGATTAACCAGACCTTGCAACTCCGGCCGAAACCGCCGGTGAGCCGCAGGGCGCTAGCCGCGGGTTCTGAATGAATCCAGAACCCGCGGCTAGCGCCTTGCGGCTCACTAAATTCAGTGCCATTGGGCTGCCGCCGCCGCCGCTCATCACAAGTCCGTTCCATCACTGGAGACTTCGCTCCTGAAACGGCATCATGCTCCGGCTTGTTTCAACCCGTGATCGACAGGAGCCATCGCATGTCCGAAGCCATTGAAAGCGTCCTCAATGAGACCCGCAAATTCCCGCCGCCGAGCGACTTCGCGGCTCAAGCCAACATCAGCAGTGAAGAGCAATACCAGCAGATGTGGACGCGAGCTAAAGAAGACCCCGCCGGTTTCTGGGGCGACATGGCCGCGAATCTCGACTGGTTCAAGAAGTGGGACACGGTGCTCGACGGAGCGATGCCGAACACGAAATGGTTCGTCGGCGGAAAGATCAATCTGTCGTACAACTGCCTCGACCGGCATCTGCTCGGCCCCAACAAGAACAAGGCCGCGATCATCTGGGAAGGCGAACCGGGCGACACGCGCGTCTTGCGATATCAAGACCTGCATCGCGAAGTCTGCAAGTTCGCCAACGTGCTGAAGAAGCTCGGCGTGCAGACCGGCGACCGCGTGACGTTGTACATGCCGATGATCCCAGAATTGGCGATCGCGATGCTGGCCTGTACTCGGATCGGGGCGATCCACTCGATCATCTTCGGCGGCTTCAGCGCGGAAGCGGTGGCTGACCGAAACAACGACGCGCAGGCGAAGCTCATCGTCACCGCCGATGCCGGTTGGCGGCGCGGCAAGGAAGTGTTTCTCAAATCGGCGGTCGATGCTTCGCTGGAGAAATCTCCGTCAGTGCAGAAGGTCGTCGTCGTGCGCCGCACCGGCTCGCCAGTCGAGATGGTGCCCGATCGCGACTACTGGTGGCACGACCTGATGAAGGACGTCTCCGCCGAGTGCGATCCCGTGCAACTCGACGCCGAGCATCCGCTGTTCATCCTCTACACGTCCGGCAGCACCGGCAAACCGAAGGGCGTGCTGCACACGACTGCCGGGTATCTGCTCGGCGCGACGATGACCTCGAAGTGGGTCTTCGATCTCAAGGACGAGGACACGTATTGGTGTACCGCCGACATCGGCTGGGTCACGGGGCACAGCTACGTCGTGTATGGCCCGCTCGCGAACGGCGCGACGACCGTCATGTACGAGGGCGCTCCGAACTGGCCGGATGAAGGCCGCTTCTGGGAGCTGATCGAGAAGTATCGCGTGTCGATCTTCTACACCGCTCCAACCGCGATCCGCGCGTTCGTCAAATGGGGCGACGATTGGCCGAACCGCCACGACCTGTCGAGCCTCCGCCTGCTCGGCACCGTGGGCGAGCCGATCAATCCCGAAGCCTGGATGTGGTACCACAAGATCATCGGTCAGGAGCGTTGCCCGATCGTCGATACTTGGTGGCAGACCGAAACCGGCGGAATCATGATCAGCCCGCTGCCCGGCATCACTCCGACGAAGCCCGGCAGTTGCACGCGACCGTTGCCTGGTGTCGTCCCCGACATCGTCACGAAGGACGGTCAAACGGTCCCCGGCACGAACGGCGGTTTGCTGGTGATGAAGCAACCGTGGCCGAGCATGTTGCGAACTCTGTACGGCGATCACGACCGCTTCGTGCAAACGTACTTCAGCGAGATTCCGGGAGCCTACTTCGCGGGAGACGGAGCACGCCGCGACGAAGACGGCTACTACTGGGTCATGGGCCGCGTCGATGACGTCCTCAACGTCGCCGGCCATCGGCTTAGCACCATGGAAGTGGAAAGCGCCCTCGTCTCGCATCCCAGAGTCGCCGAAGCCGCCGTCGTGGGCTTCCCACACGACCTCAAAGGCGAAGGCATCTGCTGCTTCGTCTCGCTCAAAGGCTTGGACGGTGACGATGCTTTGAAGAAGGAGCTGATCGCTCACGTCCGCAAGCAAATCGGAGCGTTGGCCACGCCGGATCAAATCCGTTTCGCCGCCGCATTGCCGAAGACGCGCAGCGGAAAAATCATGCGCCGCCTGCTGCGCGACATCGCCGCCGGCCGCGAAAAAACTCAAGACACAACCACGCTCGAAGACTACAACGTGCTGGCCAAGCTGCGCGAGTCGGATGAATAATGGAGCACATCGCAAACTGAGGATATCTCATGGGCCGCATCGTGACTTCCGTTCGTATCGACAACGCTCTCGAACTCGACAAAGGTTTGAGGTGCGATGCCCTCGTCGATACGGAAGCGTCGATGATGGTGTTGCCGAAAGCCTGGAAGAATCGCTTCGGGACATTTGTGGCCGAACGTAGCGTGGAATTAGAAACGGCCACCCAAAGCCGAGTGCTCGGCGAAGTCTGCGGTCCGGTGCGAATCGAGGTCGAAGGTTTCGATGCCATCTTCAACGAAGTCCTCTTCCTCGATATGCAACCTGCGGACGGCCTGTACGAGTCGCTCGTCGGCTACATCGTGCTTGAGCAGTGCCAGGCTGCCGTGGATATGGTCGGACATCGGCTGCTGCACGCAAAGGCGATGGACCTCAAATAGCCAGAGGCAATCATGGCGAAGACATTCGGCGTTGATCTCTCGAAGGCTTTTGGTTTTGGCAGCGTGAACTCGTTGAGCGTCCAGCCAACGGCCGCTCCGCTGAAGCGACGCGGATCGAAGGTCGCTCGGCCGGGCTTACCGCCGACCGTGCGCGGCTTGCCGTGGTCGAAGATGTTGAGGTCGTTCCGTGAGAAGTCGGCGTGACACCCGCCGATTCAAGCTCGAATTCCATCCACATAACTTGCTGCCGAGTATGGCGGAGTGGCGGATCGGATCAAGCTGTTCGACTTCGCTCATCGAACTGCACGCTCGATGAAAACGAATCGCGGTGGAATGCTCGCTGCGTTCGATCGCCAGCCGTTCTTTGTGGGGGTTCCATTGGCGGCGCAGGTCGTACACGGTTTTCGTCGATGCGGGCATGGCTCGTTGTCGTTGTCTGTCTCGCGATTAGCGAGTCAGGAGAGACGGACGACTGGTCCGGCTGTAGTATCAGCGGCTCGCTCTTTGAGCTTTCCGATCGTTCATCACGCCCGCGCCGAGACAAGACGTCGCCCATGAGTCCCCAGGTATTCATCGCCAAATGGAAGCAGGTCACGTTGTCCGAACGGTCGGCGTGTCACGAGCACTTCCTCGATGTCTGCGAGTTATTGAATCAACCGAAGCCGGCCGCTTCCGACCCCGACGGAGCGTTTTACACCTTCGAGCGAGGCGTCAGCAGAGTTGGTGGCGGCGAAGGTTGGGCTGATGTTTGGATGCGCGGCCATTTCGGCTGGGAGTACAAAGGCAAGCGCAAAGACCTGAAGGCCGCGTACAACCAGTTGCTGCAATATCGCGAGGACTTGGATAACCCGCCGCTGCTGGTCGTCTGCGACATGGACCGGTTCGAGATTCACACGAACTTCACCGGCACGGCCAAGAAGGTCTATGCGTTCAATCTCGACGGACTGACCGAACCGGAGAACCTCAACGTTTTGCGGCGAGTATTCACGGCTCCCGATGAACTGCGACCGCTGAAGACCACGGAGACGGTCACCAAAGAGGCGGCCAAGTCGTTCGCCGAAATCGCCAAAGGCCTGCGTAAGCGCGGCGTCGCGGCGAAAGATGCGGCGCATTTTCTGATGAAGCTGATGTTCTGCATGTTTGCTGAGGACATCGAACTGCTGCCCAACGACGTCTTCAAGCGTTGTTTGGACAGTGCGTACATGAAGCCTTCGCAATTCACGGTCTTGATGACTCAGTTGTTCAACGCGATGGCGCACGGCGGCAATTTCGGTGCTGACTACATCCTGTATTTCAATGGCGGACTGTTTTCCGATGCGAGCGTCATCGAACTACAAGTCGATGAGATCGCAGTCGTTCGCCGAGTCGCTGATGAGGACTGGAGCGCGGTGGAGCCGTCGATCTTCGGCACGCTCTTTGAACGGTCGTTCGATCCAGACAAGGAAGAGCTGATCGGCGCGCACTACACCAGCCGCGAGGACATTGAAACGCTGCTCCGTCCGGTCATGCTGGCCCCGCTGCGGCGCGAGTGGGATGATGTGAAGCGGCAATGTGAGGCACTCTGGCCGGAGATTCAAGCCGCCGCGCGGCGCGAGACAAAGAGCACCGCCAAGCGCAAGGCCTCGAAGCCGCGAGCCAAGTTCGACCGACTGATCCAGGACTTTGCCGAGCGGCTGTCGCATGTGACGGTGCTCGACCCGGCCTGCGGTTCGGGCAATTTTTTGTACGTCGCGTTGCACCTGCTGCTGAACCTGGAAAAAGAAGTCATCACGTTCGCGGCGAGCCACGGCGTCGCGCAGTTGCCGCACGTCCGGCCGACGCAGTTGAGCGGCATTGAGATCAATCCCTACGCGCAGGAGCTGGCTCAGGTCGTGATCTGGATTGGCTACCTGCAATGGATGCGCGACAACGGCTTCTCGCCGCGTCGCAATCCGGTGTTGGAGCCAATCGAAAGCATCCGCCGCATGGACGCGATCCTCGACCTGACCAACCCTGCCGTCCCGCTGGAACCCGAATGGCCCGCCGCCGACTTCATCGTCGGCAACCCGCCGTTCCTGGGTGACAAGGTGATGCGAACCGGCTTGGGTGATGAATATGTGGAACGGTTACGATCACTATTTGCGACACGAATTCCCGGCCAGTCAGACCTGTGTTGCTATTGGTTTGAAAAAGCACGGTGGCAAATCGAAAAGGGAAAGGCAAAACGCGCAGGTTTGCTTGCAACACAAGGCATTCGTGGCGGAGCGAATCGAGAGACGTTGAAACGGATCAAGAATTCTGGAGACATTTTCTTTGCCGTCAGTGACCGTGACTGGATTCTTGACGGAGCCACCGTGCATATCAGCATGGTCGGGTTCGATGATGGAAGTGACACAAACCGCGCACTCGACGGGCAAGTCATTTCAACAATCAATGCAAATCTGACATCGGCTGCTGATTCGACCACAGCGAAGCCCCTTTCAGACAACAAGTCGATGTCTTTCATCGGTGCTGCGATTCACGGTCCATTTGACTTGAATCGCAGGGTCGCGCTTGAATTCCTTGCGACACCCAACGTACACGGCAAACCAAATAGCGACGTCGTTCGCTCTTGGGCAAATGCGCTGACAATCACCAAGCGGGAGGACGACCTTTGGATTATCGACGTTCCGCCCGACGTCGGCGTTGAACAAGCGGCCCTTTACGAGAAGCCGTTCGAATTCTGCGGACGAATGTTTTACCAGTACGAGAACAGAATCGTCGTCCGATGCGGCGCAGAAATTGGTGGATTCTTGGAGACCCTCAAAAAGCGATGCGTGCAGCGATCGCTTGCTTGCCTCGTTTCATGATCACGCCGCGTGTCTCGAAACACCGAATCTTTGTTTGGGCAACGCTGCCATTGTTGGTGACGGACGCCACTGTGGCGTTCGCTTCTCCGGATGATTACGTCTTTGGCGTCCTACATTCGCGAGCGCATGAATTGTGGGCGTTGGCTCAAGGCACGCAATTGCGTGAAAAAGAGAGCGGCTTTCGATACACGCCGTCAACGTGCTTCGAGACGTTTGCGTTTCCGTCGGCGACGGAGGCTCAGCGGGAGGCGATTGGGACGGCGGCGGTGGAGTTGGATCGGCTGCGGACCAACTGGCTCAACCCGCCGGAGTGGACGCAAACCGAGACGCTCGAATTCCCCGGCTCCACCACCGGCCCGTGGGCACGCTACGTTCACGATGCCGACTCGCACGGCATCGGCACCGTTCGCTATCCGCGCCTTATCCCGCGCGATGTCGTCTGCGCCGGGCAACTCAAAAAGCGCACGCTGACCAATCTCTACAACGAGCGCCCAACATGGCTCGACCTCGCGCACCGCAAACTCGACGAGGCCGTCTTTGCCGCCTACGGCTGGCCGACCGAACTCTCAGCCGACGAGTTGCTCGCCAAACTCTTGGAACTCAACCTGGAACGCAGCCGCGAAGAAGCAAACGGGCCGGGTTACCGGTCTTGAAGTCGGCGGCAAAAATTGCCTTGAAACCCTACGGGATTGAGATACCTTGGCTCGCCATGAAGATGACCAAACGAATGATCGCTCAAGCTCAGCGGATGCGGGCTGCTCGCTTGCAGTCGCCGAAGCGAACATCCGCCGACGCCAACGCGCAGTTGGACAAATTCCTGCGGGCGAGCGATACGGAGCGGAGTAGCGAGCGGTCGAGCAATGGTGCCAAGAAGAAGGCTTGATTCTGCCCGCGCGAGTGAAGCCTGAACGACAAGGCGGGCGCGAGCATGATCTGACTCAGGTTGCTGATGGCCGCCTCTGGTGGAAGTTCACGAAGCCTTGGTCTTCCGGCTACGCGGTGGATTTGAGCGGCGAAGAGCCGACACTGCTTCCGGCCAGACCGCTGCAATACCTCACCCGTCTGAAATTGCAAAACCGATACTTTGGCGACGCGATGCGCTTCGTCGGCATCACTCACGATTCCAAGTCGCGCCGCATCGTCATCGGTCAACCGGACATCAAAGGTCGTCCTGCCTCGTGGGACGAGATCAACCAATGGTTCGCGGAACAGGGCTTCGCGAAGCTTAAGGTGCAACGTCTGGGTGCCTACGATTCCGCCGCTTTCGCCGGCCACGGAGTCGGCGTCTTTGACGTGCGGCCGGTCAATGTCGTGATGACCGTAGAGGGGATGCTGCTTCCGATCGACGTGATGATCCGCCCAATTACGAAACCCCAGTTGCTGCGGTTGTCATCGTCGTCGTGATGCTCGACCCTGTGCTTGTATCTCAGGTTCAACCTCATGGGGGCGAACTCGTCTTCTTGGCGGTGGCAAAGGCACTCGGTTTCAAGGCCGAAGTCCGTCGTAGCCACGTTCGCCAGAACGTGGGGGTTTCGCGACGTCGCCCACGTTCTGGCGAACGTGGCTACGGGCATTAGGATGAGGATCGGATACGCCTCGGCCAAGAGTCGCTGCCGACGCTCGATGCTGCCCGTGAGTTCCTCGATCTTGCGACTGGAGAGATTCATCTGCACTTGCTGGTCGATCAGATCGAGCCGGACCTGCTTCATCTCCTGGTCGATCTTCCGGTCGTGGATTTCTTCCGACAGCGATTCGGTGACACCATCCGCCGCTCGGTCGGCAGACGCTCGGACGAAGCCTTTAAGTTCGTGAGTGCCCCGCCCTGCGACGGCGAAGATTCCAACCATTCCGCTCGCGACAACTCCCAATGCCACAATGATCTTCCGCATGATTCATCTCCCTCGTTCGTGTTGCTCGTGTTTCCGTTGCGAGCGACTCACACGAGCCGCTCTGTCGGAAGCACGAACGGGGACGAAGAAGATTCCGCAGAATTCTGGAAAGTTTGTTTAACCCCAACGCCATCGGCGTGGGCGCGAGGGCCAAACGATTCCCGCGCACGCCGATGGCGTGGCGGTTAAACCTCTCACTCATCGCAGTGGCTGACCTCAGATCAATCCGCGGATTGGCTCGGCGTGATAGATGTGATGCGGGCGGTCGAGGTCGTCGCGCCATGCGGCGGTGTCGGGGATGCCGAGCGCGGAATAAATCGTCGCGGCCATGTTTTCGGGACGCTGCGGGTCGGTGGCGGGATAGCCGCCGATCTTGTCGGACGAGCCGATGACTCGGCCCCCCTTCACGCCGCCGCCGGCGAAGAACACGGTTTGCACCGCGCCCCAGTGGTCGCGGCCGGGGAGTTTGTAGTGCTGCGGCAGGTGTGTGATCTTCGGTGTGCGGCCGAATTCGCCAGCCATCACGATCAGCGTGCTGTCGAGCAACCCGCTTTGTGACAGGTCATCCAACAGCGCGGACAACGCCTTATCCGTCGGCGGGAACAGCAAATCCTTGAGATGTGGGAACGCTTCGCCGTGCGTGTCCCACGTTTCGTTGTTGCCGAGATTCACTTGGATCAAATTGACGCCGACTTCGACCAGCCGTTTGGCCATCAGCAGCGACCAGCCGAACGAATTGCGTCCATAACGATCCTGGTCGGCATCCGGAGCTTTCGTCACATCGAACGCTTGCCGCGTCTTGGCGTCGGTCAACAGAGACAGCACGGTTTGGCGATGCCGGTCGAAGCTCGTGGTCGAGCCGCCTCGATCCAATTCGATGCGCTGCTGATCGATCAAGTTGACTAAGTCCACGCGCCGGTCCAAGCGGCCGAAGCTGACTCCTTCGGGCAGCGAGAGATTCGGCGCTTCAAACTTAAAGCGACGCGGCATCTTTGGCCGCTCTTGATGATCGAACTCGTATTCCGGGTACGCTCCGTAACCGAGTGAACTGAATGGCGAAAGTTCGATGAACCACGGATCTCGCCGCGAGCCCATCAGCCCCGCGAACTGACCGGGGAGAACTCGTGCGGAATAATGCACCAAGCGATCCGGCAGCACGACGGCCGGAGGCAGATTGTTGCGCGAAGGAGTCATCGCTCCGCCAACGGACGCGATGGATGGCCAATCAAGCGGTCCCGGCTTGCTGGGATTGAAGCCCACCGGCGCGTCCGAGCGACCGGTCAGCATGATGTGATGACCCAACGAATGATCGTTCGACGGATGCGTCAGCGAGCGGCACAGCGACCACAGGTGACTGCGTTGCGCGAGCTGCGGCAAGTGCTCGCAAATCTGGAGTCCGGGAGTGCGCGTCGAGATCGGTTGGAACTCGCCGCGAATGTTGTCCGGCGCGTCAGGCTTCAAATCAAAGCTGTCCTGCTGCGCCAAGCCTCCGGACAAAAAGACATAAATGACCGACTTAGCGGTGCCGACTAATGCGTGCCCTGGAGCCGCTGCCGCTCGCAGTGACTCCAGATGGTTCGTCCCCAATCCCAGCAGCCCGACGGCACCCGCCTGCAAAGCGGTGCGGCGGCTGAGCGCGGGATGGCCCCAAGACAATTTCGTGGACATGGGCGACCTCCTGTGTTTCGTTCGTCTCTCTGAGATCGAACGCGAACAGGCCCATAGCTCACCGTTTTTGGTGGCTTTCGGCAAGGACAAACTGACGCCCCCTTCGCAATGGGCAAGAAAAAAGGCGGGAGATGATTCCCGCCTTGGACAATCCATCGTCTGGTATCAATTAAGCCTGAGCCGTCTCTGGCAATCGAACGTTGATTCGGCGGCCTTCTCGATCAAAGTAAACGGTGCCGTCGACCAGCGAAAAGATCGTGTAGTCTTTGCCGAGTCCCACGTTCTTGCCGGGATGCCACTTGGTACCACACTGCCGCACCAGGATGTTGCCGGCGATGACGCTTTGGCCGCCGAACTTCTTGATCCCCAGCCGCTGGGAATTCGAGTCACGTCCGTTGCGGCTGGAGCCTTGTCCCTTCTTATGAGCCATGTTGCAGGATCCTCAATATCATCAAGAGTAAGTCGCGAAAACCGGTCGAAACCGAAGGGGCGGGAGTCTACTGGTGCCCGGAGAACGTGGCAACCGCCAGAACTGCTCGACAGGCTGCGGTCGCGACACTACGTTGCTCGACAGTAACGGCTGGACCGCTCTTCTTGGCCTGAGGCTGCCGCGATGTTGCGTTTGCTCGGTTCTCCACGGCAATTGTGCGACGGTGTGACTCGTCGCGATCTGCTGCACATCGGCGGACTGGGCGTGTATGGACTAACCGCCGAGCGAGCTGCCTCCCTGGCGGCGGAGTCATTGGCCTCTGGCGGCGAGCTGCGTGGTTTCGGAAAAGCGAAACGCTGCATCATGCTGTTTTTGTTCGGAGCGGCTCCTCAGCATGAGACGTTTGATCCAAAACCAGATGCTCCCGTCGAGATTCAAGGGGAGATGAAGGCGATCTCGTCCGCGCTGGCCGGTGTGCCGATTTGCGAAGGCTTGCCGCTGACGGCTCAAGTCGCCGATCGGCTGACAATCGTGCGGTCGATGACGCACCCGTACCCGCTCCACTGTGTCGCCTACGCGCTGAGCGGAATGCCGACTTACACCACCGACCTCGAAACCAAGCCGCGCGATCCGGCGCATTGGCCGTACTTCGGGTCGATCGCTGATTACTACTGGTCACAATCCGCACCGCGATCGGAAGCGAGCGAATGGACGCCACGGCATATCGGCTTGCCTTGGGTTTTCAATTCGCAGGTCGATGATCTCGGAGTTCTCGCGGGGCCTTACGGAGCATTCCTCGGCCAGCAGTTCGACCCGGTCTGGGCGAAGTTCGAGGGCAAGTCGCTGAAGGTGGCTCCGAAAGTCCGACACGAACAGCCGAAGGAATACTCCGATCCCTACTCGGCCATCGATCCTGACTGCCGCTTCTCTTTCGACGGAGCGGGCCGCTTTGCCGAGCATGTGTCGCTCGACCGATTCAATCTGCGCCGCGAACTGCTCGCGCAGTTTGATGCGGCTCGTCGAACTGCCGACACGGTGGCCGAGCGGTCGTACTCTTCGAATCAAGGCCGCGCGCTATCGCTGCTGACGTCGTCCAAAATTCGCGAGGCGCTCGATGTCAGCCGAGAAGCTCCGAACTTGCGAGACCGATACGGGCAGACGCTGTTTGGCCAATCGTGCCTCGCCGCGCGGCGGCTGGTCGAAGCGGGCAGTCAGTTTGTCTCGGTTTTTTGGGACGCTTACGGCACGTACTTTGGCGGAGCATGGGACACTCACCAGAATCACTATCCGCGTTTGAAGCAGTACCTGCTGCCGGGCTTCGATGCCGCGTACTCCGCGCTGATCCTCGATCTCGAACAACGCGGGTTGCTGGAAGACACGTTGGTGCTGTGTCTCAGCGAGCACGGCCGCACGCCGCAGATTGATTCGAAGCCGGTCGGAGCCGCTCGGCATCATTGGTCGCAGGTGTATTCGATGTCGCTCGCGGGCGGAGGGACTCATCGCGGAGCCGCCATCGGACACAGCGATCGCATCGGCGGAACGGTCGCCGACACGCCGATCTCTCCGAAGGATATTCAAGCGACGACGTTTCACTTGCTGGGCATCAACCCGCACTCCGTTATTCACGATCAACAGAACCGCCCGTTCCCCATCGCCGGCGACGGCCAGGTCCGGCACGAATTGATCGCGTAAAAAATTTGGCGAGCGAGGCGGCGAATGCCCAATGGCACTCATTTTGGCGAATTTCTGGTAGCGGCACGGCGCGAGCCGTCCGGTTTCGTCGAGTTTCACGCACTTCACCGGACGGCTTGCGCCGTGCCGCTACCAACGTGAGTGCCATTGCGCTGACGCCGCCCCGCTCGCCTGGATCAATGAAAGCGACTCGACATGGACCTGCACAACACTCCGCTGGCCAACGAATTCTTCGAGCACATCGCCGTCAAACCCGCGACCACCGTGGCGTTCCTGGAAGGCCCAGCCGTAGCCGCCGACGGCACCGTCTACTTCAGCGACATCCTCAACAACCGGATCATGAAGTTTGATCCGAGCAAGAACGAACGCGCGGTCTGGCGCACTCCCAGCGGACGGACGAATGGCTTGTTGTTTGATGCTGAAGGCCGATTGCTGGCGTGCGAGGGGAATGAGTTCGGCCCCAACGACGGCAACCGCCGCATCACGCGCACCGATTTGAAGACCGGCAAAGTCGAAGTGCTCACCGATCGGTTTGAGGGGAAGCGATACAACTCGCCGAACGACATCGCCGCGCGGTCGAACGGACAAATCTTCTTCACCGATCCGTGCTACGACGATCGCACGACGATGGAGCTTGATCACGACTCAGTTTATCGCATCGACACGGACGGCTCGGTGCAGCGCATCCTGACACAGCCGGCGATCCAGCGGCCGAATGGCATTCATCTCAGTCCCGATGAGAAGACACTGTACTTGGTCGATAGCTGTCCGATCGCCGGAGGCAATCGCAAAATCTGGGCGTTCGATTTGTCGGACGCGGGTGTGCCGAGCCAACAGCGCCTGGTATTCGACTTCGCTCCGGGCCGAGGTGGCGACGGCATGACGGTCGATCAGCAGGGCAATCTCTACATTGCCGGTGGAGTTTCCCGCGCGCGAGGCCCTCACGAATCGACCGACGTCCCGCCCGCGATTTGGATCATCCGACCGGACGGCAAACTCTTGGGGCAACTGCCGATTCCAGAAGATGTCATTACGAATGTGACGTTCGGCGGTGACGACCTGCGGACGCTCTACGTCACGGCTGGCAAGACGCTGTTTTCGACTCGCACGACGGTGCCCGGCTGGGCCGTGCATCGGTAGCGGTAGAGGATGTTGACTAGCCCGACGCGCAAGCGAGGGGGCTAATACGGAACCACTCGCTTGCGCGTCGTGCTAGTTGCTGGCCGGTTGCAGGCTCGGTTCGATGTCGTAGGCTTGCTCGCGATCTCGCGCGGCTGCATCGGCATAACCGGCAGCCGCACGCTGCTTTGCACGCTGCAAGTACGCACGGGCGACCTGAGCATCCAGACGCTTGGCCTTGATGTAGTTGGCGATCGCTCGGTCATAGTCTTGTTTTTGGAAGTACGCATCGCCTCGAATCGAATACGCCTCGAAGTGCGGTTCAATCTTCAGGGCGCGGTCGCAGTCGGCGATCGCCTTGTCGAATTCGCCTTGCGACAGCCAGAACTCGGCGCGGCTGGAATACGACCGGCCGTAGCCCGGCTGCACCTGCATCGCGGTCTCGTAGCTGGCGAGTCCGACTTTGGGTTCGCCGCCCGCGATCAGGTGCTGCGCCAGTTCGACGTAATTGCCGGCCGCTTTCGGTTCCTGCGTGACGGTGCGGTTGAGAACATTCAGCTTGCCCAGCCAGGCGACCTTGGCGGCATCCGCTTGAGCGTCCTCCGTGCGGTCGAGTTCGAGATAACACGCTCGGCGTTGCAGGTAGAACTTCGGGTTGTAGCGCTCATGGGCAATGGCTTGCGTGAAGTCGGCGGCAGCATGCTCAAAGTCCTTCATTTCAAAGTAGGCCATGCCGCGATTATTGAACGCATTGACGTTGTCGGGGGCCAGCTTGAGGGCCTGGTCGTAATCGGCAATCGCCTGCTTGTGTTGCTTTGACTGGTACGCCGTGAAACCGCGGTTGATGAGTGCCTCGACGTACTTGGGATCGACCTGCAACGCTTGATCGAAGTCGGCGCGGGCTTTGACGCGATCGTCTTTTGCCAACCAGGCCAGTCCGCGATTGTTGAGCGATGGTGTGAACTTCGGATTGATCTCGATGGCGGCGGAGAAGTCGGCGATCGCCGCGTCGATCTGCTTCTGAGTCATCAGCAGGAAGCCGCGCGTGTGCCGTAACTTGGCGTCCTTCGGCGACAATTCGATCGCTTTCGAGAAGTCAGCCAGCGCCGCCCCCGTTTGGCCGGCATCCGCCAGCAAGCTGCCGCGCTGGAAGTATGCCTCCGAACATTTTGGATCGACCTTGATCGCCTCGGTGAGCGATTGCAGAGCCGCCTGCCACTGACGCTGCTGCAAAGCCGCCGTCGCTTTTTCCAGCAACGACTTCACATTGTCGGCGGTGTTCGTAGTGGCTGCCGACTTCTCGGCGGGGACCGGTGTGGAGCCGCCACAACCCATGCACGCGAGGCTGCACAGGCCCAAGGTCACGATAGCGACGAACCGATTGGGTCCGCGCAATAACGAACGCTGTTCGCGCATGATGTCCGCTCCTGGAGCATCCGCTGGGAGGGATGTGGTGAGTGGGAAGGAAACGTGGCGAGGACTCGCCGGAGATGGGTCAAGACAGGTGAGGCCGACTCGCAGAACGAAGGCGGCTTTCAAGGGGGGCGGCTTGTAGCCGTGAATTCGCGAACGAGTCAATGCCGGTCAGCGCGACCGCAAAAGCAAGGGCGTGCGACGCACATTGCGCGAGCCAGGGTCAGGTCTTCAAATTTAGGACTGTGCCACCTGGCACTTACGGGTTTAACGGTTGTTAATTCCTCTAACCCGGAGTGCTCAGATGATACGAAGCCAGCAGGTGCGCGAGCGATGGCGAAAGCAGAGATTGGATGGGAAGTCGGTCGAGACGATGTTTCAGAATCGGCTGATCGAGGAAGCACGGTGCTCGCCGATTGTGGCGCGGGCGATTTGGGGGAAGGTCCACGAGACCTTGGTCGGCACGGACGAGACCGGCGAGGAGGCAGCTCGCGTCGGACAACTGATCTTCTTGGCGGTCGCGGTCGACGACTTGCCCGCCTACGGGAACGGATGGAAGACACGCAGCTCGTTCTCGTCCTCTTGGACTTGGTGACGCGCGACGACATCGATCCGCCGTGGCGGGCTCGACGGCCGTGAGTGGAACGACCTGCGCGAGACCCGCATCACAGGTCTGTGTGAACAAGCTCATGCTCAAGGGGGCTTGCTCAGCCAGGCCGACTTGGGCCTGCTGCTGACTCAATCCAACTCGGCGATCAGCCAAGCCATGCGTGCGAAGTTCCGTACGTCTCCGGAGTCGAAGCTGCTGCCGTCACGCGGCTCGCTGCACGACCTCGGACAAACCGTGTCTCACAAACGCAGCATCTGCTACAAACGCCGGGTCGAAAAAAAGAGCACCGGCCAAGTCGCCAACGAAACCTTCCACAGTCCCGAAGCGGTCGAGCAATACGTCCAAGCCCTCCGCCGAGTCCAACTTTGCCACGATCAAGGCCTGACCATCGCCGATACTTCCCAAGCCACGGGAATGTCGGTCAGACTCATCACCGAGTTCGGACTCCCGAACCTCAATGAGTCCTCAACGCCCACACTCAAGAAGACGAAAAACGGTAACGGTACAAAAAAACGTAGCCAAGTGACGCCAAGGTAAGTGCCAGGTGACACTATTTCATTTTTGGCCTGGCGAGCCACCCCTGACTCATTTCTCACACCGCCATTCCAATCCAGATCGCACTCCCTTCGCGACACCAAAAATGAAATTTGAAGACCTGACCCCTGACTGGTCCCCGATGCTCGCTTGGTTGTGTGCCTTTGCGATCGCCGTGCCGCTGATCGCCGCAGCGGCTGAGCCACCCACCCCGGCTCAACTGGAGTTCTTTGAATCGCGCATTCGGCCGGTGCTCGTCGAGCAATGTTACGAGTGCCACAACTCCGCGAAGAAAGCGGAGGGAGGACTCGCGGTGGATCAGCGGGCGGCGTTGCTCAAGGGCGGCGATGGAGGTGTCCTCATCGTTCCCGGCAAGGCGGCCAAGAGTCGGTTACTGGCGATCCTGCGACACGAAGTCGAGGGACTGAAGATGCCGCAGGGACAAGCCAAGCTCGATCAGTCGGTGATCGCGGACTTCGAGAAGTGGATTGCGATGGGGGCTCCCGATCCGCGCGACAAGCCGCCGTCGGCCGAGGAACTGGTCCAGGCCACCTCTTGGCAAGCCGTGCTGCAAAAGCGCAAGAAGTGGTGGAGCTTTCAACCGATTCGGAATCTCCCGCCGCCTGCGGTTCGTAACGGGAAATGGTCCTCGCATCCGATTGATCGCTTCGTGCTGTCGAAGCTGGAGGAGCACGAACTTGAGCCCAATGATCCGGCCGATGCGCAGACGCTGGTGCGGCGGTTGTTCTTCGTTTTGATTGGTCTTCCACCGACGGCTGAAGAAGTCGCAGCGTGGACCGTCAAGCTTCACCAACCGAGCGGTTACCAAGAGCTGGTCGAGCACTTGCTCGACAGCCCGCACTTCGGCGAGCGCTGGGCGCGGCATTGGATGGATTGGGTGCGCTATGCCGACTCGCATGGTTCCGAGGGTGACCCGGCCATCGACAACAGTTGGCTGTATCGCGACTACTTGATTCGAGCACTGAATGCCGACGTGCCTTTCGATCAACTGGTCCGCGAGCATGTCGCCGGCGATTTACTGGAGAAGCCGCGCATCAATCAGGCACTCGGAATCAACGAGTCGCTGATCGGGCCGGCTCACTGGCGGATGGTCTTTCACGGGTTCGCTCCGACCGATGCTCTCGATGAGAAGGTGCGGTACACGGATGACGCGATCAATGCGTTCTCGAAAGCGTTCCTCGGTCTGACGGTGTCGTGTGCTCGGTGTCACGATCACAAGTTCGATCCGATCAGCCAGCAGGACTACTACGCGCTGTTCGGCATTCTGGGATCGTGCCGCCCCGGTCGAGTCGCCATCGACACGCGCGACAAACTGGACGCCAACCGCGAGAAGTTGTCGTTGCTCAAACCACAGATTCGATCGGCCGTCGCCGACGGATGGCTGGCCACGATGACGAAGTTGAAAGCCGCTCTGCTATCCGACGAGGGACCGTGGAAGCTGGCCGACAAACCGCATCTGCTGTTGCAGCCGTGGTTCGTCATGCGCAAGGAAACGAGCGACGGCGCTGGGTTCGCCGACGCCTGGCAGCGGCAAGTGGCGTCCTGGAAAACCGACCGGCAACAGCGTGACGAACACGCTCAACGCACCTCTTGGCGACGTTGGAATTTGACGGACCACGCAACCTACGCGAGTTGGTTTCGTGTGGGCACCGGACTGCCGGACAAGCCGTTAGCGGCAGGTGAGTATTCCGTGGCGACCAGCGGAGAGAATGCCTTGGCCGGAATCTATCCGGCGGGCGTGTACTCACATGGTCTCTCGGCGAAGCATCCCGCCCGGCTGTCCTCCGGTAAGGTGCGGCTCGACGACGACTACGACCTGTGGCTGCGCGTCATCGGCGAGGGCGGAGCAAGTACCCGGTACGTCGTGGAAGATTATCCGAGGAACGGAACCGTGTTCCCGGTCGCGACGTTGTCGAAAGATTGGCAATGGCAGAAGTTCGATTTGACCTACTGGAACGGAGACGAGATTCATCTCGAAATCACCGCCGGTAAGGACGCGCCGCTGATGGTCGGCAACGAGGCCCGTTCGTGGTTCGGCATTCGCGAAGCCGTGATCGTGCGCAAGGGAGAGCCGGGACCGCCGACCGCCTCGCGCGAGTTTCTCGATGCGGTGTTTGAAGTCACGGCCGATGCGCCGCAATCGTTCGATGATCTGGCGAATCGCTACGTCCAAGCCGTGACGGCCGCTGTCCGCGCCTGGAGAGCTGGCTCCGCGACCGATGCTCAAGCCCATCTGCTGGATGCGTGCCTCAAGCAGGGACTGCTGCCAAACCAGTTGGAGGAACTCGCCGCCGCGAAGCCGCTCATCAACGAGTATCGCCGGTTGGAAGAAGAAATTGTCGTGCCGACGCGCGTGCCGGGGTTGGAGGAAACGGTTGGTCGCAATCAGGCGTTGCTGGAACGTGGCAATCACAAACAACCGCGTGCCGACGTGCCGCGACGGTTCCTCGAAGTGATCGACGCGACGCCCTATCAGACGACTCAAAGTGGTCGCCGTCAGCTCGCCGAGGACTTGCTTCGCAACGACAACCCGCTGACTCGGCGAGTGATCGCGAATCGCATTTGGCATCACTTGTTTGGTCGTGGGATCGTGCCGACGCCGGACAACTTAGGGCGGCTGGGGCTGGCACCGACGCATCCAGAGTTGCTCGATTTCCTGGCCACTCGATTTTCGGAACACGGGTGGTCGATCAAAGACGCGATCCGCTTCACCGTGATGTCGAAGACCTGGCAGTTGAGTTCGCGGCCATCGCGGAAAGCGCAGCAATTGGATGCGGACAATCGGCTGCTGTCGCACGCGCTGATTCGGCGACTCGAAGCGGAAGCGATCCGCGATTCGTTGCTGGCGGTTTCCGGCAGTCTCAGTCGTGATCTGTTCGGCGGCCTGACGGATGGCAACTCAAATCGGCGCAGCGTCTATGTGCGCGTGACGCGCAACGCGCTCGATCCGTTCTTGCGCGCCTTCGATTTTCCGGAGCCGTTCAGCACGACCGGCCGGCGCGATGTGACCAACGTCCCGGCTCAATCGCTGACGCTGATGAATGACGAGCGTGTGGCCGCGCTCGCCTCCCATTGGGCGACGCGAGTGCTGGCCGATCAGCAACGGACCAACGACGTGGCACGCATTCAAAACATGTTCCTCTCGGCCTTCGGACGACCGGCGCAGACAGCCGACGTGCGCCGCTTTGAAACATTCCTCAACGAGACGAAGACCCGGCATACCGAACTGACGAATCAAGCCGCCAAGTTGCGCCAGCAAATCGATCAACAGCAGGCGGCGATCCAGAAGCTCATCGAGCCGGCTCGCACACGGTTGCTGGAGCAGGCGAAGAAGAAGTCGGCGGCCGGCGAGCAAGTTGTTCCGCAGCCGATCGGTCGCTGGGAATTTGAAACGGACCTGCGCGATCTCGTCGGAGCGGCGCATGGCGAAGCTCGGAGCGGTGCGAAGCTGGAGAACGGGACGCTCGTCGTCAATCAACAGGCGCACGTCATCACCGCTCCGCTGAAGCAGACCCTCAAAGCGAAGACGCTGGAAGCCTGGGTGCAGCTCGACAATCTGGATCAGCGCGGCGGGGGTGTGATCACAATTCAAACACCCGATGGCGTGATCTTTGACTCGATCGTGTTCGGCGAACAGAACCCGCGTCAGTGGATGTCCGGCAGCAACGGCTTCGCGCGGACGCAGTCGTTCAACGCTCCGCAAGATCCCGACGCCGCCGGTCGAGCGGTGCATGTCGCGATCGCCTATCACGAAGACGGCCTGATCGCCGGCTATCGAGACGGCCAGCCGTATGGGAAGCCGTACAAGAGCAACGGCCCGTTTGAGTTCGTCGCGGGCCAAGCGGTGATTGGGTTCGGCATTCGCCATCTTCCAGCCGGCGGCAACCGAATGCTCGCCGGGCGCATCCTGCGAGCTCAGCTTTACGATCGCGCCCTGTCAGCGGATGAGATTCAGGCGACCGCGCAATCGGCTCCGTACTTCGTTTCCGAAGCGCAGGTCTTGGCTGAGCTGACGGCGGCCGATCGCGAACAGATTGAGCGATCTCGAAAACGCGTGCGTGAACTGGACGGCGAGATTGAGTCGTTGGGAACGATCCCGGAATCATCGAGCGACAAGGCGGTCTGGACGGATCTGGCTCATGCGTTGTTTACGTTTCAAGAATTCATTTATTTGAAGTGACGTCGGACGAAACAGACCATGCACAATCATAGAAACGCGCCGCCTCATTATTCGCGGAGGCAGATGCTTCAAGACTGCTCGACCGGTTTCGGAACCGTCGCGCTCGCGGGACTCATGGGTGAGCGTGCCGAGTCGGCCACGGGAGCACTTCCGGTGGGTGCGGCTCTGAAGGCGACGCATCATGCGCCGCGAGCCAAGCATGTCATTTTCTGCTTTATGTCCGGAGGCGTTTCGCACGTCGACTCGTTCGATCCAAAGCCGCGACTGCAACGGGATCATGGCCAGCCGATGCCCGTGAAGGTCGAGCGGACGATGTTCAACAACAACGGCAA
Organism: Planctomyces sp. SH-PL62; assembly: GCA_945893045.1. Taxonomy (GTDB): domain Bacteria; phylum Planctomycetota; class Planctomycetia; order Planctomycetales; family Planctomycetaceae; genus SXKJ01. The sequence goes on along the minus strand of CAMDEA010000019.1, from coordinate 38,509 downwards.
CATCATGGCCAGCCCGTTTGAGTTCACTCGTTCGGGCCAGAGCGGCATCCCGGTCAGCAGCATGTTTCCGCACGTCGCCAAAGTGGTGGATGAACTGGCGATCGTCCGCTCGATGACGTCGGCGCTGAGCGAACATGCTCAGGCCAATTTCTTTATGCACACCGGATTCCCAATCATGGGCTATCCGAGCGTGGGAGCTTGGGCCGCGTATGGACTTGGCACCGAGAATCGCGACCTGCCCGGATATGTCGTGCTGCAAAGTGGCACCGCCGTACCACCACACGGCGGCGTAAGCCTCTTCAGCAACGGCTTCCTCCCGGCGCAGCATCAAGGCTCGATCCTGAAGGCCGATCAGCGGGAAGCGATTCGCAATATCCGCCCGCGCGATTCACGAATCACGCAAAGCCGGCGACTCGAATTCGTTCGACAGTTCGATCAGCCATTCTTGGAGGAAACTTCGGCCGATGCTCAAGTGGATGCGGCCATTCGAAACTATGAAACCGCCTTCCGGATGCAATCGGTCGTGCCCGAATTGTGCGACATCTCCGGCGAGTCCGAGCAGACACACAAGCTCTACGGATTGGATTCCAACGACGCGGAGAAAGCGGCCTACGCCCGGCAATGCCTGCTGGCTCGGCGACTGGTCGAGCGCGGCGTGCGTTTCATCGAACTGAGCTGCTTGACGAAAAACATCGGTGCCGGCGGAGCCGCTAACCCGTGGGATCAACACGGAGCGTTGAAGCAGGGTCACGGCGCGATGGCTCTGCAAGTCGATCAACCAATCGCCGCGCTGATTCAGGATCTGCGCGACCGCGGGCTGCTCGACGAAACGCTGATCGTCTGGGCCGGCGAGTTTGGCCGCACGCCATTCTCACAAGGGAGCGACGGCCGCGATCACAATCCGTATGGCTTCAGCGTCTGGCTGGCCGGCGGCGGAGTGAAAGGTGGCACCGTCTACGGCGCGACCGACGAACTCGGCTACTACGCCATCGAAAACAAATGCACGGTTTACGACCTGTGGGCCACGGTCCTGCATCAACTCGGCGTCGATCACGAAGAGTTGACCTACCGCTACAGCGGCCGCGATTTCCGACTGACCGACGTGCATGGACACGTTCTTCACGACATCCTTGTGTAACTCCAAGGGTCGGGCGTTCAAATTTCAAAATTGCCTCGGCAATTTTGAAATTTGAACGCCCGACCCTTTTCTCATTCGCCCAACGAAAAGAGCCTGTCGAATTTCGACAGGCTCTTCTGATTGGCTCACGTCGGGGACCGGAGGACTCCGGTTCTCTCTCCCTCACTCGCGATGCCGCAGGTCTAGCGCAGTTTGGCTTGGAAGGTAATTACGCCGCCGGTGTGTCCGGCCAGCGGGTTGTCGAGTTCAAATCGCAGGATGTGGCTCCCTTCGCCGTTGTCGTCGACGTTGATCGAGCCGGGCAACTCGCTGGTCGCGCTGTCGTCGATGTATTCCAAACGGGGCGTCAGGTTGTCGATCAGGCGCACGAACCGCAGCTCGCGGTCGCCGAGATTGTCGAAGCGAATTGTGAACGTGATCACATCACCGGGTTTGGCGGCGTCCTTGTCGGCCAGCTTGACGAGTCGTAGCCGGCCGGGCTGTTTGAATCCTTCGTCGGAGCCATTCAACTCGGCCACTTTGAACATGGCGTAGACTTCTTGAGCGGCGGACAGATTCGCGACGAGGACTGGGTTGAGGTCTCTCGTCCAGGCCGCGGCCGCGTTCATGCCGCCGTGCAGCCGAGCGGTTTCATTCTTTCGGATTTTGCCATCGTGCAGGAACTGGACTCCCTCGTACACGTTCAGCAGCTTGGTGTGCTGCGTGACGATCTTGGCACTCGAAACATCTTTGCGAGTGGTCTGGCTGAAGATGCCGCTGGCTCGTGATCTCATGCGGACCCCTTGCAAGCGGTCCCGTTGCAGTCCGGTTTGGCTGACCATCTTTTGACGCAGGGCGGCCCCATGCACGTCGTCCAAGTTGGTGGCGACGCGCTGCACGTTGAAGCCTTCGCGAATGCCGTGGACTGTGCGGACGGCGGCGAAGCGCGGGGCGTAGATCGCGACACGATTCGACGCTTTGACTTTGCGGTTCCCTTTGTGGTCCTGGAACTCGGCAATGGTGTCTTCGGTCTCGACGCCGACCATGATGTCGCTGTCGTAATGCACGGGATAATCGCGATCGCCGCCGTCGAAGAGATACTCGTCCGGGTATTTATCGGCGAGCGACGGATCGGCGGCGATCAGGCCCTCTCGGTTCTGTTGGAACTTCGGACGAGTCGCTTCTTGGGCGTCCGCATGAGAGGCCAGTTGGATGCGCGGTTCCGCGGCGGTGAAACGGGGTCGGGAGTCTTTTTCCGAGCGGCCATTGGGCGCGGTCTCTGTCTTCGACGCGGTTTGTCCGCTCGGAAAAAGACTCCCGACCCCTTTGCTTGCGAGCACCGGCGCACCGTTGCCGAAGAATGCGCCCTGGGTTTCGTTCGCGGCCGGTATGCGGCCTCCGAGCCGAATCAGTGCAAGCGGTCGGCCCGATTTGTCAGCCTCTTCGATGAGGTTGGCTCGTGCATTGACGGTGCGGACGGCGATGTCGCTCGTCAGTTCAAACGGCAATGCGAGCTGCGGCTGCTCGACGTACACGACCTTCGTGACCATGCGACCCTCGACCGCCGCTTCCAACTCTTCGATCGTGAAAGTCAGCGGCATCGCAAACGTGTCGGCATGTCCGGCCGGCGGATGCAAACGGTCGAGCAGTTCGATCGAGGGATACAACTCGATGCCCGGAAACTCCGGCATGTCGCTGAGCATGAGCCGGTACGACTGACCGACCGCGAGCTTCACTTGCACCGACTCTTTTACATCGTCGCGTGAGCCGACGAACCAAGTCACTTTGCCTTCGGACGGCAACTCGACGCGCACGGGTTGAAATTCAATACCGTTAACTCGGCCAGCAATGCGGACCCACTCGGCCCAAGTGCCGGGCGGGACGCGATGGTCCATCAACGGGTACGGGGCATTGTCTGCTCGCGTTTGCGCGTGAGCCGTGTCGGTGAGCGAACCGCACGCGAGCAGCAATCCCATCAACATGCCGACCAACCGGCAGTTCCGCAGCGCCGCCCACAGATCGGTGATCAAGCCGAGCCGGCGCAGACACAACAGTTCGGGAAGCAAGCTGGCGCACATGGTGGGTTGGTGGGGTGAGTGCGAGGGGAAAGGAAAAGCGAGGGGTCGGGTGTACGAATTTCAGATTTCGCCGACTGAGATCTTGGAGATAGGAAAGTCTCCGACGGCGAAATCTGAAATTCGTACACCCGACCCCGATCTGCGTTACCGATTGACGTTCCAATTCGGTTGCGAGACTTGGCCCGGTCCGTAGATCGGGTGGTTCTCGGTGTACTCGACGTGGCGAACTGGCTTGGGCAATCGGATGCCCGGTTCGTGTTTCACGTCGATCAGCATGTGATCGACGGGATCAGGCAGTTCGGTCTTGGTCAGGTTGCGAACGGTGTGTGATTTGAGTCCGGCAGGTGCTCCGAACGGCAAGTGCGGTGGGCCGGGCAAGCCGATCGGGGTCGCGGTGTTTGGCATGCCCCACATCGGAACGCCATTCATTCCGGCGACGGGACCGTTCGGTCCACCGGGGCCACCGACGATCATCGGGCCGGGAACTCCGGCGTAGTTGCTACCACTCACTTCGACGGGAACGGGCGGGACGATCTCACCCTTCTCGCCGTCGGCGTTGTAGCTGACTTGTTGCAGTCCGTTGTCGAATTCGGCGGTCTGGTCGCCGGCACCTTGTTGTTCGAGGTTCTTATTGCCGACACGCAAGACGACCATGATCGTGCCGCGACGATCCGCTTCGGAGACCGGGTCAACACCCGGATCAAGCCGCGTCGAAGACAGCGTCTCGACACCGGCGATGGCCAGCTCTTGGAACTTCGGGTCCGGCAGATAGATGACCTTGGTCACGAAGTTGTTCGATTCGATTTGATCGAGATCTTCGTCGGTCAGTTCGATCGGCACGCTGTTGTGGCTGAGATACGCATCGGTCGTCGGATGACCGGGGTAGACTTGCAGCGTCGGATAGAGCGTCAGCCCTTCGCGGCCAGTCACGCTGGTCAGCTTCAGCCGGAAGGTTGCCCCTTGCGAGAACTCCCAGCGAGCGGGCGAGACCAATTGGTTCTCGGCGTAGCCTGGACCAATCTTCCAGCCGATCTTCATCCCGATCGGACCGACGAAGCGAACCTGCGTGCTCGACGCCTGGAAGGCGCGAGCTTGTGCCTGTCCCATCGACGCGAAGATCGCCGGGTGCGGCAGATCGACCATCGGGCCGGGGCGCGCCATCATCGCCGCGGGCGGAGCAACGTACTCCCCTTTGTCGATCAATCGCTGTCCATCGACGTTGCAGCCGAAGCAGACAACGACCAACGTTCCGAGAGCCAGAAAGTAATATCTCATCACGAGTCCCTTCGACCTGAGACGGTCATGCTCCCCGACCTTGGGGTCGCCCTGCTGACAAGCTGGAACTAAACTCCCGCCGCGATTCGTTCATCTCTGAGCCGGTCTCTTCGCCGGCAGTTCTTGCCACTGAAGACCGCACGCTGAACTCGAATGCCGTGATGGCACTCTTCTCCGCGACACATTGATAATTTCGGTTCTGCCTGATCCGAATCTTTGGCAAATCCGGCATCTTCGAGGCGATATGAAAAGTCTTCCCAAGTTCACAGCTTCCGCCATCACCCTGGTCGCCGCCGTTTACTGGCTGACGGGAACCTCGCTCCCCGGTTTTCAGGAGCCAACGGGCAAGGGGAAGACGACGGTCCTCAAGCCGGATAGCTCTCCGAAGGAACGCTCGACCGATGCTCCGGGTGCCGAATCGCCCGAAGCCAAGACGGCACTCGATCAAGCTCGGCAACGATTGCTCCGCTACCAATCCATCAAAGCCAAACTGACCGAGACGGTCGCGCTCAGCAGCCGCCGCTTCACCGTCAACGGGAGCTACCTGCAAGGGAGCGGAGCCGACTTGAAGCTGCGGCTCGATTTCCAAGTGAAGCTCGGCGACACGGAAGGCTCGGTCCTGGAAGTCTGCGATGGGCAAGTGCTCTGGACGCGGCATCACATCGGCGAAGAAGTCCGCATCTCGCGCCGTGACGTGCGGCAGATTTTGAAAGCCGCCGCCGACAACGGCTACACCGACAACCTCGTCACGGTGGACCTGGGCTTCGGCGGACTCCCCGGCTTGCTCGCGTCGATCGAGCAGTCGATGCAGTTCGACCAGTTCAAAGAGGACACCGCCGACGGCCACAAGCTGACCGTGATCGAAGGGGGTTGGCGGGCCCACATGCTCAAGGGCTGGCAGGGGAACAATCCGAAGGCCCCGCTCCCCGATTATGTGCCGTCGCGCGTCCGCATTTATTTCGACAGCGAGTCATTGTTTCCCCGCCGCATCCTGTACCTCAGCCGCAATGCCGAGCAACGTCTGCGTCCGATGGTCAGCCTCGACTTCACCGAGATCGAGACCGACATTGCGATCCCTGCTGCCAAGTTCAAATTCGTGCCTCCCGACGGCGTCTTCCCCGATGACCTGACGCCGAAATTCTTGGAGCAGATCAAGCAACGTAAACAGCTCGGCAGCAATTGACGCCATGCAGACCGCGCCCGAACTCAAACTCGGCTCCGACGTAGACGACGGCCGCGACCGGATCGACGTGGTTGTGCCGAGCTGGCTGCTGTCGATCGCGACTCACATCGTGTTGTTCTTCGCGCTGGCGATGATCTTGCGAGGCTGCTCGACATCGGGATCCGTCGGGCCGAAAGCGGGTGACGCCCAGTTTCGCGAAATCGGATTGCACGTCGCGCGCGACGCGGTCAACCCGCCGATTGACAACGCGGAAGCAAAGCCCAATGAAGCCATGACGCGCGACGAAGGGCTTCCGCAGCCAGAGAAATCGGTGCTTGGTGATGACGCCTCGATCAATGACTTGCTCAGCCTGCCGACCGACTCGCGCCTGCCGGTCATCGGTGCCGGCCGGCCCGCATCGCTGCGAACTCCCTCGGACGCGAAAGACCTCATCAAGCCCTCCGGCCGGCGCAATGCCGGTGGCGACGAAGCTTCGGGACTGGGCGAGACCACCTTCTTCGACATCGCCGCCAAAGGGAATCGCTTCATCTACGTTGTCGATCGCTCCGGCAGCATGTACGACCACGGAGCCATCCGAGTCGCCAAGGAAGAGCTCGTCGTCAGCCTCGCGGCTTTGGAACAAACGCAGCAGTTTCAAGTTCTCTTCTACAACCAAAAGTTGCTGGAAATGAGCGGCAACGACGACCGCCCGCAGATGCAATGGGCCACCGACATCAATCGCACGTTCGCTCGGAATTTCATCTCCAGCGTGCAACCCGATGGCGGCACCGATCACATGCCGGCCTTGAAGAAAGCCCTGCGCTATCAGACGGACCATCTCTTCTTTCTGACCGACGCCGATCAGCCGGTGTTGTCCGCTCGCGAGATCAACGAACTCAAAACGCTCAACGCCGGTCGCACGAAAATTCATTGCGTCGAATTCGGCAAAGGCCCGGAGCTTTCCGGCGACAACTTTCTGAAGAAGCTCGCCCGCGACAACGGCGGCACGTACCGCTATCGCGACGTGACGCGATTCGGCCGAAAGTAGACGAGTCACTCCGTGACTCGAACATTCCGGTCACGGGGTGACCGGTCTACGTTTGCCCTCCGCGAACCCGCTTGCCATCATCGCGGCACCATGATTCTCGATCTCTTCAAACTGAATGGCCGAGTCGCCGTCGTGACCGGTGGCCGGCGCGGATTGGGTCAGTCGATGGCCTGGGGACTCGCCGAAGCGGGAGCAGACATCGTCTGCGTCTCGAAGCACGGCCAAGCCGACGAAACGCGGCGATTGGTCGAGTCCACTGGCCGGCGGTTCTTCGACATCCAAGCTGATCTGTCCGAACCGGATCAACGGCGCGGCTTGATCGATAAGGCCATCACGCTCGCCGGGGCTATGGACATTCTCGTCAACAACGCGGGCGACGGATTCCGCCAGCGTCCCGAAATCTTTCCGGAAGAGGCTTGGCGGCGGCAACTGGAACTGCACGTCACGGCGATGTTCGATCTCAGCCAGCAGGCTTATCCGCACATGCGGCGCAAAGGCCGAGGGAAGATCATCAATATCGGCAGCATCATGTCCTTCGAGGCGGGCTTGAACATTCCGGCCTACGCCGCCGCCAAACACGCGATTGCCGGGATGACAAAATCGCTGGCCGTCACTTGGTCCTCCGAAGGCATCAACGTGAACTGCATCGCCCCCGGCTACTTCGAGACCGACATGGCCAGTCCGCTGCGCACCGATCCGATTCGTGCACCACAAATCCTCGATCGCATCCCGTGCGGTCGCTGGGGGCGTCCCGATGAGATTGCTGGGCTTGCGGTGTATCTCGCGTCCGATGCCAGTAACTACATGCACGGGAGCGTTGTGGTGATTGATGGCGGTTGGTTGGCGCGGTGAGCTGGTCCCGAAAACCTTCGCACACGGATGCGAGAGGCGCACACGGATGGAGTCTTCGCAACCTTGCGGTTCATCCGTGTGCGAAGCCACCCCGCACAATTTCATCAAAACAAAAAACCCGTATCCGATTCATCCACCGCAGGCACCGGATCGGAGACCGACTCCGGCTTCGCCTTCCGAGCCCGCCGCCGCCCCGCCGTCGGCGCATCAGCATCCGCCGTCGCGCTAGAATCGAATGGTTCCGTCAGCGGCGATCCATCCGCCTTTGCGCCGACAAGCAGTTCGATCCGTTGCTCCGCTTGTTCCAGAGTCGCGTAACACGTCTTGAGCAACGTCACTCCACGCTCGAAGCGGGCCAGCGATTCTTCCAGTCCAACGCTGCCGTTCTCCAGATCGGAGACGATCCGTTGCAGTTCCGCAAGCGCGGCTTCAAAGGTCGGTGATTCGGCGGTGGAAGTCGCAGGCATCGGAGTCACTCATTCGGTAACAGGAGATTCCACACGGCTGGTGAGTTGGCCGTGGGCGAGGATTGTCGTGATTCGGTCTCCGTTTTCCAGTTGGTCCGGAGCCGTGACGATTTCACCAGACTCGGCCCGCCGCGTGATCGAATAGCCTCGGCCGAGCACCTTCAGCGGGCTGAGCGCATCGAGCGTCGCAGCGACCAGTTCAAGTTGCTGTTTCGAGACGACCGCACGTTGCCGCACCGCGCGACGCAGTCGCACGTCGAGATCATCCAACCGAGTCAGCTCATCATGCACTCGCTGAAACGGCCGAGCGATCACACGCCGCGCTGCCAGCCCATCTAACTTCAGCCGTGCGTGCTTCGCTCGATTGGTCAGACCACTCGCAAGTCGCTGTTGCAAGTTGTCGAGGACACGCCGCACCTCGGCGCGATCGGGAACAACCCGCTCACCCGCTTCGCTGGGAGTCAGCGCTCGGACATCGGCGACGAGATCGGCGATCGTGACATCAATTTCGTGGCCAACGGCGCTGATGACTGCCAGCTTGCAAGCAACGATCGCGCGAGCCACGACTTCCTCGTTGAACGCCCACAGGTCTTCGAGGCTGCCGCCGCCTCGGCCGCAGATAACGACATCGACGCCGGGCAGACGATGCACGTTGCGCAGCGCGGTTGCGATCTCTTGAGCGGCTCCCTCGCCTTGTACCTTGACCGGTACGATCACGAGATCGGCCGCGTGCCAGCGGCGCGTGATGACCTGAATCATGTCCCGCACCGCCGCTCCGGACGGACTGGTAATGAGCGCAATGCGTCGCGGAAATCGCGGGATGGGCCGCTTGCGGTTCGGACTGAACAACCCCTCCGCTTCCAGCTTTGCGTGCATTTGCCGAAACGCGAGTTCGAGTGCGCCAACTCCCTGAGGGATGAGTTGCCGCACGATGACCTGATACGACCCGCGCGGCGCGTAGACCTCCACCGAACCGTTGACGACCACTTGCAGGCCGTCGTGCAAATCGAAGCGAAACCGTGACGCCGTGTTCCGCCACACCACCGCCGAGAGCTGCGAGCCTGCGTCCTTCAGCGTGAAGTAGACGTGGCCGGAGTTCGCCTTCAGACAATTCGAGACCTCACCACAGACCCAGACCTCCGGCAAATTGCCTTCGATCAAGTCTTTGATCTCGCCAGTCAGCTCGGAAACCGTTTGGATGTGTGGGGACATGAAGTACGTCAGCCTTTCCAGGCTGACCAGATGGTGAATCGACGCGGTCTCGCGCGTTCGGGTCAGGCTGGAAAGCCTGACCTACTTAACCGCCAATGGAATACATCGCTCGCTTCGGCTGAATGAACCGGGCGGTGTTGATTTGGTGGCCTTCCCATTTGGCAGCGACACAGGCTTTGATCGCGTCGGCGATCGCGGCGTCAGAGGCACCGTCACGCAGCAGGCCGCGGACGTCGGTCTCTTCGAGACTGAAGAGGCAGTTGCGAATCTTTCCATCGGCAGTGATTCGGAACCGGTCGCAGTTCATGCAGAACGGTTGGCTGACGCTCGCGATGAACCCGACTCGACCGACGCCGTCCTCGAAGACGAACTCGGACGCCGGAGCATGTGGGTTTTGATCGGGGATCGGGACCAGCGGCATGATCTCTGCCGAGAGCCGTTCGATGATCTCGTGAGCGAATAGAACTTTGTCACGCTCCCAAGCATTGTCGGCGTCGAGCGGCATGAACTCGATGAAGCGGAGTTCGACGCCGGTCTCACGCGCGAACTTTCCGAACGGAACGATCTCGTCCTCGGTCATCCCACGCACCGACACGGCGTTGATTTTGACCGGATCGAAACCGACTCGTTGAGCGGCTTGAATCCCTTCGATGACTTTCTCGTAGCCCTCGCGGCGCGTGATCTCTTTGAATTTCACGGGATCGAGCGCGTCGAGCGAGACGTTGATCCGACGCAGGCCGGCGTCCCACAACGCTTGAGCTTGCTCGGCCAGCAGGATGCCGTTGGTCGTGATGCCGATATCGTGAACTCCGTCGATGGCCGCAATCATCTCGACCAGCTTGTGCAAGTCTTTGCGAACGAGCGGCTCGCCACCGGTCAGCCGCACCTTGTTGACGCCCAGGCCGACGCAGACGCGAGTGAAGCGTTCCATCTCCTCAAACGTCAGCAGATCTTTGCGATCCATGAACTGCACGTTCTCGGCGGGCATGCAGTAGAAACAACGGATGTTGCAGCGGTCGGTGACGCTGATGCGGAGGTTCGTATGTTCGCGGCCGAACGAATCGACCAGTTGTGGTGTCATGACTCAACGATTCCCAAAACTACCCCGAAGCGTCAGCGAGGGCGAACGCTTCTCCGGACTTGATTCGTAACCGACCGTTATGAAGCGTTCGCCCTCGCTGACGCTTCGGGTTAGTGTTTTGATGGCGCAGCAACGGGTTGATCGGTTCCGGGATGGACCCATTCGGTGCTGCCGTCGTTCCAGTTTTCTTTCTTCCAGATCGGCACGACTTCTTTCAGCCGGTCGATGAGGAATCTTCCGGCGTCGAACGCCTGATGTCGATGCGGGCAACTCACGGCGACCGCCACGCTGATGTCGCCCAGTTCGAGATGGCCCAGCCGATGCACGATTCCGGCCTCGATTACCGGCCAGCGTGTGCGGGCTTCAGCCTCGAGTTCTTTCAGCTTCGCTTCCGCCATCTCCGGGTACGCATCGTAATCGAGCGCGACGGTTTGCCGTCCCTGAGTCATCTCGCGAACCGTGCCGAGAAACAATACGACCGCACCGGCCTGAGTCGATCGGACAGACTCGGTCAGCGCGGCGAAGTCGATGGAGGCGTGAGTGAGTTGGATCATTGCGTAGGTCAGCCTTTCCAGGCTGACCCATTAGGGTGGGGAGTCGAACGATACTTGGTCAGGCTGGAAAGCCTGACCTACTAGCCGCCGCTCACGGGGGGAAAGACGGCGAGGTCCGTGCGGCCGGCGACTGGTGTGGTGGGGGCAGCGTAATCGTTGCCGACCGCGATGAGCAGGCTCGACAGGATCGGTTCCAAAGCAGGAACTCGTTTGCCGAGCGCGAGGCGCAGATCGGCGGCTGTCGCGGATTCGGAAAGGTCGAGTTCCAGAGCTGGCGATCCCGCCAAGTCACGGGCGCGAGCGAAGAGTTTCACAACAGTTTTCATGTAACGACGAGTTTCTTGGTGGCTTTCTGAAGGTGTTGGCGAATCTCAGGCATCAGTCCGTAAGACAAGGCGAGCAATTTAATCGGGTGCAGTGTTGGCGTGGTTGTGCCCTGTTCCATCTGCAGCTTGCAACTGCTGCACTCGGTCAGGCCAATGTTGACGTCGGTCGTGCGCATGTACTCGATCAGATCGTGGCCGATGCGCAGTGACGAATCAAAGTTCTCCCGCGTCAGGCCAAACGCGCCGGCCATTCCGGAGCAGCCTTTCTCGATGCTGAAAACTTCCAGTTCGGGAATTCGCTCCAGCAGCTTGAGCACCGGGCTGCCGTGCTGCAAGGCTTTCAGATGGCACGGCGTGTGATAGCTGGCGGTCAGCTTGAGCGGGCCGAAGTCGGTACGAAGTTGATCCTTCGCAAGCAGACCTGCGAGGAAGTCGGTGGCTTCGACCACTTGATCTGCGACAACCTGCACGTCGGGATGATCGAGCAGTCGCGGATATTCGTACTTCAGGCAAAGCGCGGCGGCCGGTTCGGTGCAGATGATCGGCACACCTTCACGAGCGAGTTCGGATAACTCGCGAACGTTTTGCTCGGCAACTTTGCGAGCGGCGTCGAGGTCGCCGGCCGAGATCATCGCCATGCCGGAGACAGTTTGATCTTCCGGCACATGCACGCGCACGCCGTTGTATTCCAGGATCGCCAGAAACGCTCGGCCGAGTTCCGGGTCGTGGTAGTTCGCGAAGTGATCGACAAAATAGACGACCGGCTTGTTCTTACCGAGTTCTTCCGGGAATGCGGTCAGCTCGCGCGAGACCGAATCCAGCAGCGGTTTGCGGGCGAATGGTGGCAGTTTGCGTTGCCGATGAATACCGACAAACCGCTCCAACAACCATCGGGCAGTCGCGTTGTTGAGACCTCGATTCACGAACCAACTCAACATGCAGCCGATCGTGCCGAACGAATGCGCTCGCGACAGCAGCCAGTGAGCGCGGTCGAGTCCATGCTCCGCGACGTTGGCGGCCTTCGCCTCGATCATCATCTGCGAGACGTTGACGTTCGCCGGGCATTCGAGTTCGCACTGCTTGCAGTTGAAGCACAAGTCGGCGATCCGCTTCATCGCCGAGGACGCGAAATCCTGCGGCGACACATGCCCAGTCACAAAGTTGCGGACGATGTTCGCCTTCGATCGCGGAGAAGCTTCCTCGGTCGGATCGGCGCGAAAGAACGGGCACATCCGCAGATCGGGGGACTGCGTTCGACACATTCCACAGCCGTTGCACGTCGCGGCCTGTGCGAGCAACTCGTCTGGTTTCCACTTCAAGTGTAGCTCGATCACCGGCGGGGTCGGGAGACCCGCGCCGAGCGCTTGACGCGGGTCTCCTGACCCCGCCGCTGGTCGCAGGTTCTTGACCGTCAGGTGCGGATCATCGCTGACCTTCTTGCCGGGGTTCATTAAATGCAGCGGATCGAAGACATCTTTGACCTGCTGGAAGACTCGATACAGCGATCCATATTGCGAACGCAGAAAACTGGTTCGCGACAGTCCGTCGCCGTGCTCGCCGCTGATCGTGCCGCCGACGTCGAACACCGCTTGATAAAGATCGCGAGCGATCGCTTCGAGCCGCGGCGCGTCAGCCGGCGTCGGGTTCGGAAGGAACGGCCGCAGGTGAATCTGCCCGGCCGCCGCGTGTGAGTACAACGAGGCGATGACCTCGTGCTTCTGCAAGACTCGTTGCATTCGGGTGAGAAACTCGCGCAGCTTCTCTGGCGGAACGGCGATCGCCTCGACAAACGGCTGCGGCCGAGTCGCTCCCTTCACACGATTCAGATGCGGCACAACCTTACGCGGCAGCGACCACAACAACTCGACGGAATCGTAATCGTAAGCGTCCGCCGCCAGATGGCCGTCGAAGCGCTTCGCCGTTTCGACCGCGAAACGAATGCGGTCGCGAGCTTGTGCCTCGCTGAAACCAGTCTGCTCGACGATCAACGCGGCTTCGGCGGTTTGCGGAATGATGTGCGTGAAGAAGGCGTCGGCTTCACGCGCAAGCGTCAGCAACCGCCGGTCGAGCAGATCGCACGCACTCGGAAGCTGATCGCTCAAGGCATGGACCGCGTCAATCGCGGCGTCCATGCTCGCGAAGAACAACAGCGCGACGCCTCGACCCGTCGGCAGCGGTGCGGTGTGCAGTGTGGCGGACGTGAACAGCCCCAGCGTCCCTTCCGATCCGACGAGCAACCGCGCGGCGTGCAGATGCGTGCGCGACAACACGCCACGCAGGTAATACCCGGAGCAGTTTCGCGGGATCGGCGGCTGCTTCTCTCGAATCAAACTTTCGTTCTCGGACAACAACCGAGCCAACCGGCTGACAAGCCCGCGCCGCACTTCAGACTCGGTCGCCTTCAAGCCAGCATCGCTGCTGCCGCCCAGCAACGACGCCGCCAACGCAGTCACACTGTCCGTGACGGCTCCTAGCGGATCGCTCAACAACGATTCGACCGTCGGCTTCGCGATGTCCTTCGGCGGCAACTCGGCTTCGAGCGGTTCGTTGCCCAGTTCGAGGCACTGACCGCCGGCCAAGACGATCTCGACCGACCGCACATGATCGCGCGTCGAACCGACTCGCATCGACCGCGAGCCGGCTGCATCGGTCGCCAACATACTTCCGATCGTTGTGATCGCGGGGTTCGACGGGTCCGGCGGGAAATACTGACCACGCTCGCGCAACACGCGATTCAGATCATCGAGCACGACCCCCGCTTGAACGCGCACCGTGTCGGGACCGATCTGCTCGATCTTCGTCAAATGCCGCGAGCAATCCACGATCAACCCACGTCCGAGCGCTCCGCCCGTCACGCTGGAACCGGCTCCGCGCGGGATCAACGGGATTTTCTTCTCGGCCGCATACTTCGCGAGAACGATGACGTCGTCACGATCCTTCGGGAACGCGACCCCCAGCGGTTCAATCTGATACCAACTGGCATCGCTGGCAAACATCGCCACCGAGAGCGCGTCTACGGCCAGTTCGCCCGCAAAGACGCCCGACAGGTCTTCGACAATGCGCCGGCGTTGTTCGTGCATAGGTTTGAGAATGACGTCAAGATTTCACTTCGGCCGGCTGGCGTCCTCCAACCGGATCGCCTCTTGCCGGTAACGCTCATGAGTTTCGAGGTTAAACCGCTCGTGTCGCCCATCCAGCGGCGCGTACCGATGCCGAGTGCCACACCGATAACACACCAACACGTCACGCATCAAAGTGTAGAGCACCCCATCCATCAACGCGAACAGCAGCAACACGCCGATCGCCCATTCTGGCATCATGAACCACCAAAAGATCGTGCTCACCAACGCCCCGATCGCGACCATCAGCACGCCTACTCGCTGCGGAAAATCTTTCTGCCGCCAAATGTCCTCGCAGCCACAAACCAGACAATTCGCAGGCTCATCACCGGAGCGATTCTCCGCTGCAATCGGCCGCTGCCACGAACACGCCGGGCAACGCAAATCAGTCGTCTCGGCAACAACCTCCACGAGGCTGTTGACATGACACGCCGGACATTCAAAGACGATCCACATGAGTTATCTCAAATTTCAAATCTCAGATTTCAGAATGGCAGCTTCGTCTCGCTGAGCAGCAACGCGGCGGTCATGTCTCCGATGAATGCCAAGATCACGCCGACAAATAACACGCCCGTCGCGGCCTGAGTATTCCGGTATTTCATAATTCGCCAAACCATCAGGCTAACAACCAGTGGCCCAAAGATTCCCGCTAACCAGCGAAGCCCAAGCCACGTACTCGACGCCGCCGACGATCCAATGAGTCTTCCATCCGCGTCTTCCACGCCGCCCAAAAACAACAGCAGAATGACGGCCGAAACCACGAGGCGCAATACACCCGCGATCCCCAAGTGGAGATTGACTCGCTTCAACGGCTCAATCGACATCGTCGGGGCCGTGAGATACCAGTGACCGAGCAACATGCCCACCACCACACTGCCAAGCACCCCGGCATTCGTGACTTCGGACAAGATTGCCAAGAACGCTGGGCAAGCCGAGGAAACGGCAGGAACAGCGTTTCTCACGAACATGTCTCCCCAAAAAATAATGAAGACGTCGTGCCCAGCGGTGGCGAATGGAACGATTAACTCCACACCGGAAAGAAAAAGGATTCCGAAGCCGATCACTCCACCGCCGGTTCGACGCTCCAGAGTCCACAGGACAGAGCCTACAAAACCCAAGCCAGCGATCACGCTCGATGGCAGCGCCGCCGCCAGCGGCGACGGAAGAGTTGAAGCCAACTCACTCGACCCCGCGTCGCGAATGGCCGACTGCGCCTCCATCGCCATGCTCAATGCCGCGAGCGTTCCCAAGCCCATGACGACCAGCATCTGAATCCGGAAGAATCCGGACGTCACTTGCCGGCGCGGCATCAGCGCCCACATCAGGCTCATGCCGCAGATCAGACGCAATGCAAACTGAGCGATCATCGTAGCCTGACTCTCCGAGTCGGGTGCCTTGTCTTCAAATTCCCAAATGACTTGCGGCCCGACTCGGAGAGTCGGGCTACGTTGGCTACCTTTGATTGATCAGCGACATGACTTCGGCACGGCTGGATTGGTTCGTGAGGAACAACCCGCGAACCGCGCTCGTGATCGTGATGCTACCCGGCTTGCGGACGCCTCGGATCGTCATGCAGGAATGCTCCGCCTCCAGCACGACGACGACCCCTTTGGCATCGAGTTCGCGATGCAAGAGATCGGCGATCGTGTGCGTCATCCGTTCCTGCACCTGCGGCCGGCGCGAGACCTCATCGACCACACGAGCCAGCTTGCTCAGCCCGGCGATCTTGCGATTCGGCAAGTAGCCGACATGAGCTTTCCCGATAAACGGCAGCAGATGATGCTCGCACACGCTGTTGAAGGCGATGTCCCGCACCAGCACCAGTTCGTCGTAATCCTCGACAAAGAATTTCTGGAGATGCCGCGCCGGGTCCGTGTGCAAACCGGAGAAAAGTTCGGCGTACATCCGCGCGACTCGGCCGGGCGTTTCGAGCAGTCCGTCGCGGTTCGGATCTTCGCCGACCGCCGCCAATATTTCTCGAACCGCCCGTTCGATGCGCGGCAAGTCCACGGAGGTCGTTATTTCGGAGTTGTCGCTCACAATGAGATTCCCTGGAAACAGAACGCCGCCGGAGCGGGCTTCCGTTCCGACGGCGGGTCAATGAATTGGGCTCGAGATCGCGATCAAACCGCGGCTACTTGACTTCCACAATGTCGCCCTGAGTCGAACCCACAATCTTCATCAGCTCAGCTTGTTCCTTCGCGGGAACCTTGAACTTGTCGAGCGTCGCTTTGAGGTCTCCGGCGAGGGCTCCGAACTCCGCTGTCGTGATCTTCATTCCCGCGTGCAACGACTTCATGTCCTTGCCAGCGTATTTTTGTGGTCCGCCGGTCAGTGCTCCGATGAGATTCACCAAACTCGTCTTCAGCTTGGCAACATTGGCCTCGCTGGCATCCCATTCCTTGATTCCCTTGCGGGAGAAGTTCACTTTTGGATTGCCAGCGGCTCGTCCCACAAAGTCATCGACCACCGCCTTGACCGCTGCCTCACCACCCAGCCGGTCGTACAGCGACGCGGCTTTTTCCATCGGGGGAGCTGGCACGGCAGAAGCCGCCATCGGTGCGGGTGCGATGCTCGTGCAATTGATCGAGCAGCAAGTGACCGCCACCGGTTGGCAGCAAGTCGGGGCAGCGCAAACGGGTTTTGGGCAGCACGAGTGCCAAGTGCGTTGTTGCGGGCAGCCAGTCAGGGTGGCCAACACAGTTGTCAAAAGCAGCGCGTTCATGGGGTGTCCTTCCTTAACTGAATGACGATTCTAGTTGCTGATCGGAACTCACATCGGTTCCGACACCACAATTTGCGAGACCAATTGTAAGACTTTCGTTTTCGACCGGCCATGCTCCGAACGTCGCTCCCTTCTCGGTCTTGCAACTCAAAGCCCCAGCCATATACTCCCGCCTCCCATCGCGGAACGCGGGGCTGATTTTCGTTTGAAAAAGGGTGTAAACGTCATGAGTCGGAAGTGTGACATCTGCAATCGAATCGCCGGCCGGGGCAATTCCAAGGTCGAACGCGGGAAGGCCAAATACCTCGGTGGCAACGGCCGCAAGACGACCGGCATCAGCAAGCGGCATTACTTCATCAATCTCCAAACCGTGCATATCGAAAAGCCGGAAGGTGGAGCGATGACGTCTCGCGTTTGCACCAAGTGCATCCGCAGCGGAGTCGTCCGCAAAAGCGTGAAGCGGAAGCCGTTCACGCTGGCCGAGAACAACTAATACGGCGAACGAGCTTCTCTCAAATTTCTCAAACCCGGGTCCTCCAGGAGCCGGGTTTTTGTGTTGTGTAGGTTGGGATTCCATCCCGACCGGTCGGGACAGAGTCCCAACCTACGGAGCCACCGCATGGCCGAACCGCTCACGAAAGAAACCGTCACCAAGGTCGCTCACCTCGCGCGGCTGAAGCTGTCTGAGACGGAGTTAGATCTCTTCACGACGCAGCTCGGTCAAGTGCTGGGCTATGTCGAACTCCTCAACGAACTCGACACGACCGCCGTCGAGCCGATGGCGCACGTCGCGGACATCGCCAACGTCTTCCGGGACGACGAAGTGCGACCGTCCCTGCCGCGAGCCGCCGCGCTCTCGAACGCTCCGAAGACCGACGGCAAGTTCTTCGTCGTGCCACAGATTTTGGAAGAGGGGTAACAACATGCCCGCTCTCACTTCTTCGGCTGTCGATTTGATCGCTCAACTCAACTGCGGCGAAACAAGCTCCTTCGCTCTAACGGAAACCTGTCTGCAAACGATTTCCGCTCAGGACGCAAACATCCGCGCATTTCTATCGACGAACGCGGAAGCATCGCTCGCTCAGGCCAAGGCGATCGACGAGAAACGCAAAGCCGGCCAACCAGTCGGCAAGCTGGCCGGGCTGCCGATCGCGATCAAAGACAACATGTGTACGCGCGGCATGAAGACGACGTGTGCCAGCCGCATCCTCGAAAACTTCGTCCCGCCGTATGACGCGGGAGTCGTCGAGAAACTCAAAGCGGCCGACGCCGTGCTCGTTGGCAAGACGAACCTCGACGAGTTTGCAATGGGCTCATCGACGGAGAACTCGGCGTTTCAAGTGACTCGCAATCCGTGGAACGTGGAGCACACCGTCGGCGGATCGAGCGGCGGATCGGCAGCGGCGGTCGCCGCACGGATGGTGCCGGGGTCACTCGGTTCCGACACGGGCGGTTCGATTCGTCAACCGGCCGGCTTCTGCGGAGTCGTCGGGATGAAGCCGACCTACGGCCGAGTCTCGCGGTACGGGCTGATTGCTTACGCGAGTTCGCTCGATCAGATCGGCCCATTCGCCACCGATGTCGCCAGCGCGGCGTTGTTGTTGGAGGTCATCTCCGGTCACGACGGCCGCGACTCGACCAGCGTGGATCGGCCGGTGCCGGAGTATTCGCAAACCGTCGAACAACCGCTGACCGGCCTGCGAGTCGGCATCGCTCGCGAGCACTTCGTCGAGGGACTCGACCGCGAAGTCGAAGCCGCGATCAAGCAGTCGTTCGACGTGTATCGTTCGCTCGGAGCGGAGATCGTCGAGCTGTCGCTGCCGCACTCGAAGTACGCCATCGCGACGTACTATTTGATCGCGGCGTCCGAAGCGTCGAGCAATCTGGCTCGGTTCGACGGCGTGCATTACGGGCATCGCGCGGCGAAGTTCGACAACCTGATCGACATGTACTCGGCCAGCCGCGGCGAGGGTTTTGGTCCGGAAGTGAAACGCCGCATCATGCTCGGTACCTACGCGCTCTCGGCCGGCTACTACGACGCTTATTACCTGAAAGCATTGAAAGTCCGCCGCCTGATCCGCCGCGACTTCGACGCTGCGTTCGAGCGTTGCGACGTCCTCGCCTCTCCCATCGCTTCGACTCCCGCGTTCCGGCTGGGCGAGCTGGTCAACGATCCGCTGGCGATGTACCTCTCGGACATCTACACGATCAGCGCGAATCTCGCCGGTATCCCCGGCCTGTCGCTCCCCTGCGGCCTCAGCTCGACCGGCCTCCCCATCGGCCTGCAACTCCTCGCCGCACCGTTCGAGGAAGAAACTCTTCTTCGCGCCGCTCGCATGTTTGAACGAGCCACCGAGTGGCATACGAAGACGCCGCCGGCTTGAGTCGTATGGCAGGCGCTTGACTGTGGCTCTTCGGTCGTGTCGATACCGCGGCAAGCATGAGCCTGCGCGATTTGACTTCGATCACGGCAGTTCATTCCCGCCGCCTTCAAGTATGGGGCGAGCGAGAATTACCGGCGAGTCGGGGGCGGCGTCTTTTATTGACAGCTTAAGCTTGTAGCTTCTGGTCCGCTTGACTTGGAATTCTCTGGCAGTCGGCTGCCAGAATCCGCCAATGTCTTGTGAGCCTCCCCACCGTAGCACCCA
Organism: Planctomyces sp. SH-PL62; assembly: GCA_945893045.1. Lineage (GTDB taxonomy): Bacteria > Planctomycetota > Planctomycetia > Planctomycetales > Planctomycetaceae > SXKJ01. Next base: position 18,845 of record CAMDEA010000019.1, on the reverse strand, counting down.
CTCTTTCAGCGGTCCTGATGCCCGACAGATCTCTGTTCCTTGGTCGTCCGTCATGCGAAATTCAACATGCGTCTCAAGTTGTTTCAGAGCATCGTACTCGTGGTCGCCGCGTAGGCTCAGTTGGAAAGACATGGGCACTGGAGGTAACCCGTCACAGGCGAAGCCAAATTCACCATTCTTGTCGAGCCGCACCTCGGAAAAACGGATGTGGTAACGCGGGTATGACCAGAACCCCGTATCTTGAATTCCTCCATCACCGCGAAAGCTCCGAATGTTATACGGCCACAAGAGCATGAGAACGCCGCCGATCACCGCGGATAGAACGACACTACAAAAGATCCAGAATCGATACCGCTTACCAAGCGATTCCATGTGTGCCACATCGCCACCTAGCAGTGAAGTCAGCCGCGACGCGGTGGAACTTGGCTGGAAGCACGCGTGCTGACGGTTGAAGAATCTCTTGTCGGAATTGGAGTGTCAACCGGTTGGGTCATGCACGCCAATTGACCTCGTCGTTCGACTTCCCTCCGATTACCTTGCCCCACCGAATCGCTGGCTAAGCAGGAGGCATCGACCCATGGGCGTGACTTTGGATTTGACTCAGGAAGAGATTGCTCAAATCAGGGACATCACGAAGGAGCCGAATGACGCTCAAGCGGTCGCGTTGGCGGCGCGTGAGTTTCTGCGACGTAGTCGGCTGCAAGAGTTGAAGCAGGCGTCCGGCCGAGTGGACTTCGTCCACAACTGGCGTCAGTTGGAAGCGGCCGAGTTGGGCCAGCCATTGCCCACGGACTGAGCGAGGCTGGCGATGACGACGTGGGTGTTCGTCGATACCTGTCAGCCGCTTTTCTTCCGGCAATGTTCCGCCCACATCTCCAGCAGTGTTTCTTCGGACGTGTAGCGGAACTGGAAGCCGAGTTCGTTTTGCAGACGTGCTGGCGAAACGACCCACGGGTGGCGCGCGAAGTCGTGCAGGCTGGGGGGAAAGTCGAACACTGGCAAACGCAGACCCCACCAGATCGTCGTGGCCAGCTTCATCATCCAGAATGGGAGCTTCGCGGTTCGGCGATTCGTCAGGGCGGCGAGTCGTGTCAACAGAACGCTATCCGGGGGACCGATGTTGAAGGGGCCTCGGGCGTCTTTTTGGAGAATCATCCACGTCGCCGCGACGCAGTCCTCCTCGTGAACGAAGTGCAGCGGGACATCTTGGCCGTCGGGCAAGACAATGAATGGAAGATTGAGCACGAAGCGGCTGAGGTAGTTGCTGACCCCCTTGCCGCCGATGATGACCGGCCGGGTCCACGAGACCGCGACGTGCGGGAGTTCCTCGGCGAGCGACTTGATCGACAGGTCGATCGCGGTCTTGTCAGCGGCATATTGAAAGTTCGCGCGCGGCTTGAGCCGCCAGTCTTCGTGAATGGGCACGGGATTGTCGGGCCACGCGCCGTAGGCCGTCGCACTGGAGGCCATCAAGAAGCGTTGTGGCCGCAGACTGCGGACAGCCTCGAAGACATTGTTCGTGCCGCCGATGTTGATGTCGCTCATCAGCCGGTTGTCGCGGATCGGGTTCACCACGAATGCCAGATGGACGATCGTGTCGGGCCGAAAGTTCGCCAGCGCCGTTCGGACGCCGGGACTGCGGATGTCGGCTTGGACGAACTCGTGGGGGGCAACTTCATTGGGCGGGACGACGTCGATTCCTAAGAGTTGCGTGTCAGGCGACTCGCGCCGCACATGCTCGATGAGCTTACGACCGTAGTAGCCGGAACTGCCGGTGATTGCGATGCGTTGCATATTCTTGATGGCGAATCCAAACGCTGAAGTCGATCTCCTCGACGCTGCGATCCAACGGTTCCTCGCTTGGCAACCCTAACGCCACAAGCCTCAAATGAGTGCGTTGTCATCTCTTCAATTTGGGGTTCGATCGCAATCCGGAATCTCAGTCGTGGAACGACCGAGCTACGAAGACGAGTCGTTTCACGACTCGCATTCGAACCCGCAAAAACAAGCTTTGACGGCGCACTAGGGTTAAACGGGATGACTAAGTAATTGGCGCGTCGATTTGTCGGCGTGCAGGTCAGCCTTGCCGGAGACGATTTTGAGCAGCTCAGAACCGCTCATGCGGAAAGCAGCGTTATGCGGGCAGGAGTAGACGCAACTGACCTCTGAGTTGGCTCCGACGACCTGCCGGCACAAATCGCAAGTGGTTGCCTTTTGTTGTATGACCGGCCGCTGGCAACCGGAATCGGGCGGGTATTCCCGAATCACGTCAAAGCCGTGCATGTTGATGTTGCCGTACGGACAATTCTTGGCGCATTGACCGCAACCGATGCAGTGGTCGTCGATGACGATTTCGAGCGAGCCTTTGCGGTGAATGGAATCCACCGGACAGCCGACCAAGCAGTACGGATCCTGGCACGAGCGGCACGAACTTGCCACCAGGAATTTGTCGATCCGCTGGCCCTCGCGGATCAGTCGCACGATGCCGCCATGCGTGTCGCTACACGCCCGCGTACATTCGTCGCACCGCGTGCAGCTTTCCAGATCCATGACCAGCAACGTCTGGGCATTGAACAAACCTTGATCCAGGAACCCCGCCATCGGCAGTCCCATCTCGCGGTTCACCGGCTTATTTTGATCCAAGTGGTTTTTGCAGATTTGGACAAACTTATTCCGCAGCTTCTCGAAGCGGAGGATCAGCTCTGAAAAGTGTTCGCCGCGAATGCGAACCAGTTCCACGTCGTCCAGGGCAGTACACGTGGCGGTGCGGCGGGCGACCAAGCTCTCAGGAACATGTTGGTCGATGAGATTGGGAATCTTCGACAACAGGGCGATTTCGCCGAAGTGGCGGTTGGGACCAATGTAATCCAACACTCGCTCCGTGCCATGCAGAGTCTGAGTGACTTTCACATAGCCGAGCCGAATCATGTAGAAGTGGCCGACAAACTCGTCGTTCTGAATCACCGCTTCGCCTTGCCGGAAGATGTTCTGGCCGGGATCGACTCGCAAGAGCGTCACCTTGTCGCGGAGGAACTCGACACACTCGTGGCGTTCCTCTTTGGTCAAATCCTGGAAGAACGAGATCGTTCGCAGGTGATCCTGCAAGGCCCGTTCGCGATAGACGCGGTCGAGCATGGCCCGCGCGGCCGGATTGCGCTGAAGGACGTACAGCACGTTGCGCCGGATCTCTAGAACTTCACCGTCACCCATCGCGACCACAGTCGCCGTACGTGGGTGATCGCTCATGCAAGTCATCTCACCCAAGATGAGGTGCTCGGGAGTTCTTGTGCTGACTTGGGTGCCGTAGTCAGCCGTGTCACCGCTCGCTGGTTTGGTCCCACGGCCAAACAGACGACCGAAAAAGCCGACCGGTCCCTCGTCGGCCGTCTTACGCGGCGTGCCGATATACACGCCAAATTCTCCTGCGTTGAGAATGAACGCCGTCGCACCGTAGTCTCCCTGCCGGCAGAGGACGTCCCCTTTTTTGGTTTTTCGACGCACGACCGAAGCCGAATTCCATTGCAGGAATTTGTACGGAACACCGGCAAACAGCGGGTGCTGCCTCAGCTCCTGCGGCGAGATGGCGGTGTACTCCGGCTTCTCGACCAGATCGCGCCACCAGTCCGAGACGACCGGTCTGCGGAACGTCAGCGCATCGGTCGGGCAGGAAACCATGCACTCGCCACACGACACGCAACTCGAATCCTCCATCGGGTCGTTGAGATCGAATGCGATCTTTGCCGTGTAGCCCTTGCCGGCTCGGCCGATGACAAAGTTCTTCTTGATCTCGTCGCAGGCTCGAATGCAGCGGTTGCAGAGGATGCAAGAATTGTGGTCCACCGAGATCAGCGTCGAAGAGTTATCGCGTCCTCGATCGACTGGGCTGTGGGAGGTAAACCGAGTGGGATTGGCTCCCACCCGCTGGACGAGAGATTCCAGTTCGTTGGGCGTATCTTTATCCCGTCCCGGAGCACCGTCCTGCTTGGGGCGGAGATGGTCTGAGGCCAACAATTCCGTCAACACTTTGACGCTTCGCTGCACACGCTTGCGAGCCTCTTCATTGGTCGACTCCAGCGTATGCACTTCCATGTCCGGCTCGGCGCGATGGGCACAAGACGGCAAGAGTTTACCGCCTGATCGCCGTTTTCCGCCGGTGGTACGGAAGACCTCCACCACGCAAATGCGGCAGACTCCCGCCGGATTCATGTGCTCCTGATGGCACAGAACCGGAATCGGATTCACATCGCCCGGCTTCTTCACGAACAGCTTGGCCGCAGCGTCATAAATCGTCGTGCTGCGCGGGATGGTCTTGCCTTCCTGGTCAATCACGACGTTGCCCTGGGAATCGGTCGTCGGAACGGCCTTCTTGACCGTCACGGACTGGCCGTCGATCGTCAGAGTCACATCTTTGGCGTAGTCTTTTTCCGTGGCCGAAACCACTCGAATCAACTGGCCATCCACGTCGCGGGCAAACAGACCTTCGACTTCCCAGAGTTGGGATGTCGCGTCCTCATACGCGTTATCGGCCATTGAGATACCTTTCCACGTCAGCGGGGAAATGTTCCAAAACTGAGGTCAGTGGATTGGGAGCGACCGTGCCCAGACCGCAGATCGCGGTGAGCACCATTGTTTCGCCCAATTCCTTGATCGATTCACGTTCGGCTTTCAATGTCTCTGCCGTGTACTTTTTCTGATGCAAGTCGGTGCCGATCTCGACCAGTTTTTGAGAACCGATCCGGCAGGGAACGCACTTGCCACACGACTCATTGCGATAGAACTTCTGACAACTCAGAGCCTGCTCAACCATGTCGGCCTTCTCGCCATAAACAACCATTCCGCCGCCGAGCATCAATCGCAGGTCGCGGAAGATGTTGGTATCGAGCTCCAAATCCAAGATATCGAAGTGCGTCGCGTCGGCTGGCAACTTCTCTTTGACGAATTTCGAAGGCAAGTGTTTGACAGGCAGCTTCGCCGGCAAGAACCCGCCCGACGGTCCCGATGGAGCGAATGCTTTGAGATCCTGCCCGTCTTTCATGCCACCGCAGAAGTCGACAATGAGTTGCCGCAGAGTGATGCCGCTGGGCACTTCATAAGCGCCGGGCCGATTGAGGTCGCCGCTAATCGAAAAGAACCGCCGCCCTCGCCCCGCACCGCCCCCTGTCCCCTGCGAGGCGTACCATTTGCCTTCCTCCAACAGCACGACTGCGGGAACCCAGGCCATCGTTTCCACATTGTTCAGCAGTGTCGGCTTGTCCCACAGTCCGTTCGTTTGCAGTTCGGGCGGCCGATTCCGCGGCTCGGCACGTTTATCTTGCATCGCTTCGATCAGCGCAGTCTGCTCGCCGCAGATGTAGCCGCCCGGGCTGACGAACACCTCAACCGGGAACGACACGTCCGAGCCGAGAATGTTCTTGCCGCAGAAACCGAGCTCCTCCGCCTCCTTAATCGTCTGCTCCATCACCTCGATTTGCTCTTCATATTCGTGTCGGATGTAGATGTAGCCGTGCTTCGCTCCGACGACTAAGCCGCCGAGAATGATTCCTTCCAGAACCAACCACGGCGTCCTCAGCAGCAGTTCCCGATCCTTAAACGTGCCCGGCTCGCTTTCGTCACCGTTGATGACGACATATTTCTCATCGCCTGCGGCCTCGAGAACTTCCGACCACTTTTTGAAGGTTCGGCCGCCGGCACCACCCATACCAATCAAGCCGGCAGATTCCAACGCCTTGATGATCCGAGTCCTCTCCGCAGTTCGATCCGGACTATCGATGAATCTCCGGACGGCGGAATACTTCGGCTGGCCCTGGTAGACGTCGATTTGCCAGGTCGGTGACTGGTCGGGGAATGACGCGTCCGTGTTTGGTGTCGGCGGCGAACCTGCCATGGTTTGTTGAATGATCGCGCAGAGTTCTTCCGCAGATCGCTGCACGTAATTTCGCGGATGGTGACCTGTCACGACGGTCGCAATCGGTGCTCGATCACAGCGGCCCAAACAGGAGACACCCTCAACGTGCAACTGCTTCTTATCAAACCCCTGCGCGAAGGACTCCAATCGCTTAAGCACTCCGTCTGATCCGCGCAAATGACAGGCCATGTCGCGGCAGACTTTGACTTCGAACTGCGGCGGTGCGTCGCGCCGAAAGTGCGGGAAAAAGCTGGCCACCTCATGCAGGCGATACAGTGGCGTTCCCGTGCGCTTCGACAACGATCGCAACTCGTCGGTTGGCAGAAAGCCATGTCGGTGTTGGATGTCTTGCAATGCTTGAACGATCATTGGCAGCTACCCCTCTAGTCTTGCCATTTGTTGCAGCAGGAGTTTGACCGCATCCTGAAACTTCTCGCCAGTCGGGTCGAAATCCAGTGGTGATTCAAGATGCCCGCGGATTTTCTCCAGCGTGGATTGGCTTTCACGAAGCGCCGCCTCGCGTTCGCCGATCTTCGCTGGGTCTCCCTGTTTCTGATTTTCCGCATGCTCTTCCCGCAGCGCCTGATGCCACGCGGTGGCGGCCAAATACCATTGGGCCACTTCGTCCCAGTCACCTCGGAGAGCCGACAAATTCTTCACCAGACGCTCGACGGTTTGCAGAGGATTGGCAGGCGGCGCGAGTTTCTGACGCAATGCGGTCGTGAGCAACAGAACGTTCTTAGAATCAGGATGAATCGCACTCATCGCTCTTTCAAGCTGATGCCATGCGTCTTCGTCATTCGCGACTGCAGGCTGTTGGAGCAGTAATGCTTGTCGAGGCATTGGGGAATACCAAGTCCCCCATACCAACGATCCAATCGGCGATCGACGATTCGCTGGTGTTTCACGCTGAAACAATTTCTGACGATAACTCTTCGACCGCAATTCGTGATGACAGGAATAGCAACTAATTTCTGAGAACTCCGGCCAAGTGTGTTCCTTGTCCACTCCGCCGTCGGCTTTGGCACGCGCTTCAAGCAATTCCAGCGCGGCGTTGGCTGCGACGAATTGACCAGTCAACCACGCCTCAGCGGCGAAATTGGCTTGCGGCTTTCTGACACCTTCAGGCTGGCGCACCCGATGGCGATCCTTCTCCAAATCCCAGTGAGCCGGCAGGCTGCTCAGGTAGGCTGCGAATTCAAAGTTGAGGCGCGGATGCCCTGCGGCGATCAGGTCATGATTGACCTCTCGCGCCGGCTCGCCGTTTTGAGCAGGCGATCCGACATGGCACACAACGCAGACCTTGGCTCGCGGTGCGAGCTGCTGGGTCACCTTCATTTGGCCGGCCTTTCGCCCCGCATGTTTGTCTCCGAGCCATTCTCCCGCGACGCCGTGACACGACGCGCAGCTCACGCCATCTTCCGCGAAGCCATCAGACGACGGCCGGCCTTCGCCGATGGTTGCATGACACGTCGCACATCGCTTCTCCAGAAACGACCGATATTCTTTGGGATTGTTTTGGGGATCGACTTTTTCAGGGAAGACGAGCCGGGCCACGATTCTTTGAGATCGGTCACCCAGCAGCACCGCGTAGGCATCGGCGTGAGGATCCTTGGTTGCCCAAACGGTGTAAGAGCTGTTCCATTCCCGCTGCTTCCCTGTCGCCGCCACCGAGCCGCCGTGGCAGGCCGAGGCGGTGCAGGAATTCATTCCCAACGAAACCTGAGTCGCCGCTTGAGCCACCGAGGGCTCCGCCGCCGGCATCAAGATCGCGGTCAAGAAGACGGCGGTGAATGTCATGGTTTCGCCTCCGGCGCACCATGGCCGATGAGTGGATTCGCGGCATGCATCGAACGGTCGGCTCCGTGATAACGATGGCACTCAACACAATCGGATCGCGCGCCGCCGCGTTTGCCATCAGCACTCAATGGCCCGTGGCACTCAAGGCACTTCTCCCGATTCAAGATCAGCACGTCCTGACTGCTCATCGACGTCGTCGCTTTTCCGTGACAGACATTGCATTGCTCGATGGCTGGTTTCGTGGGATCGACGTTGCGATGCGAGTTGTGATCAAATCGCGCGTGCTGCAACCAGACTTGCGGAATGTTGGCTTTCTTGACGGGCACCAGATGCGGTTCGCCCGGTGCTGCATCTTGGTGACAGTGCCCACAGACAGTCAGCAGATGCCGCTCCGCCCGACTCACTTTATCCTTGACCCACTCTTTGGCCTCGACCGAATCGGATGCGGGCTGAGTCAAGCTTGGCACCGGTAGTCGTTCGATTTTCTTCTGCAGCAGACTGGGGTGCTCCTTCACATATTCGCCCAGGTAGTGCCCTTCGACGATCTCGCGGATCGCAACTGGCGACAAACCGTGAGGAACCAACTTGGTCTTCGATCCAGGCTCGAACGTCAAAGCGTGACATGCGCGGCAATTCTCATCGAAAGTCACCGGCGTCATATATTGTCTGGCGGAATTCGGTTGGTGGCATGACGCACAATCCAACTGCACCAAATCCGCATCCTTTTGGCCGGGGCGTCGGTATTGCTCGCGATCCTCCTCGCTCAAATCTGCCAGAGAGAGGGAGACTTTGTCGCCCGGTTTGTCACTTTTCAGTCCCTGCGTCAGATGGCGGCCGTGTGTGAACTTGATGGTCCCTGGATCACTCTTCAACGAGCGAAACTCTGGGTGAATCAGATCAAACCGAGTCACGTCCTTGAACGGGTCGGGATTGGCGACTTTCAAGTGCGATGCGAGACCGTTGTGGCACACCGTGCAAGTCTGATCGTCCATCCGCAAGAGCGACGCGAGTTGTCCGTTGTGTTCGCGATGGCAACTGGCACAGCTCGGCACTTCTCCGGGGATCTGTCGAAAATGGTGATCGGGACCAGGATGACATTTCTCGCACTTCTCATCCGCAAGCTTATCCCAAGGGCGCGGCTGCGGATTCCACTTGTTGAGCAATGACGCCCCCCAAGTGTCGTCTCGAATGGGCGCGAAGTCTATGTGACACGCTTCGCATTTATTTTCCCACGTGGCGTGAACGATGGCCACGGGGCCGTGCGAGTACGGAGCGTTCCCTTGCTCCCTGGCCAGCAGGCTCCAGCACAACCAAACGACCGGAGTGAACACGATCGCGAACAAAGACAATTTGGACTTCCAGCGGCTCAGGTCATCACGACGATGGTGATAGCCGAACGAAATCTTGACTGCCCGCTGCTTACCAGTGACAGGAGGCTTCACTTTCGCGTCCATAAGTTACTCGCATCGTCGTAAGGTTGGTCTTCCAAGGCCGCCCGGTTGTCATTTGGCTGACCTGGAACGGCCAACCGACACCGGTCACCAATACTTGAGCGCCACGTAGGCATGGACGAACATCAACACCAGCAGGGCCATTGATAACGGCAGATGTATCCACAACCAACTGTGAAGCCACCAATGGAGCCGGGTTTGCAAATCAAATTGCCGGCGCTGTTCGCAGCAGTCCTCGATCGCCTCGAGGACCGGATGAGCTTCAGGATCCAGAACCGCGCGAAGCTGCCGGAAAAACTCGGCGGACGAACGGCGGTCTTTCAACGGAGACTTGAGTCGCAAACCGCCCTCAAGGAACGGCTGAATGGTTGAGACGAACTTCTGCCGCAACACTTCGGAGTTCGCCACGGGAACTTGCGGTACCGGAGTTCGCAGCAGTTGCCCTGGGATTAACTCCACTTGGCGGGAAGCACCGATCACCACTCGATCCGCATTGCGGTCGTCAGGCGTCTCGATCGGCTGCGACTGAACTGAGGCTGCCGCACTCTCTTTCGGGAGACCGCATGTGGCGAGCACCAAGCTCTGGGCATCCGCGATCGCCATGCGCATCGCGTTCTCGATCTGCGAGTAGATCGTTTCGAGCGGCGTATCAGTCAGCATTTTGCGTGGCAAGATCTGTTGCATCACCAAGCCGAAAATGCCACTGGCGATTACCATCGCGAACAATGCCGCCAGGATGGTGCTCAACCACCCGCCCCACACAAATCCGCTGTGCAGCAGAATCAACGGGACCGTCAGCAGGCCGAACCAAATATGCGCTTTCATCCACAGGCGCGCACTGCCCCAGCGCCAGGATCTCAGCATTCTTCGGGGCCACAAGAGGCACTCGAAGACAATGATCGCGCCGCCGAGGATCCCAAGGATCAACCCTGGCGGGCTACTTCCGCCGGGCCAACGCGTCGAGTATTGGTGAGCCCAAAAAAAGTAACCAAATACCGCAGCGGCCGTACCGGCCAAGAACGTGGCGAACCACTTGCGGTGCATTGCGAAATGCTTGCGGAGGATGAGCATGGTGCGTGACAAACGTCGTGAGAGGTGATGACTGTCTGATGCGACGAACACACTTCAGCGGGCGGATTCTACAACAACGCCAGAAGAGAACAACCAATCCGCAATCAGTTTTCAACAGCCTGTCTCCGATTGAAAAAATCATTTCAGTGAATGGCGCTGCCGAGCACTTGGAACGTGACCTTTACGAATTCAGACTCTTGACTGTGACGACCAGACGAAGCCAAGGTCATTCGCATTTGTTCCAGATCGCAGGTGAATTCGAGAAGAGAAAGGGCATTAAAACTGATGTCTCTTCCTCCGCGATGACAACATGACGAGCTTCCATCGAATTGAAACAATTTTGATTGTGAAAAATTTGTCGAGCCCAGACGGGACGTGGCTGTCCGAAGAATTGGTGAAGGCTGGCGGTCTAAGACACCCTGCCCCACTGAAGGATTTGATTTTTTGAGAATGTCGATCATGGCCGACTCAAGCAGCATCCGACACGAGAACTGGTGGAACGCCGGCCAAGAGTCGTCGTCCGCTCAAGATGTTCTTGGACTTCGTGGATTCCATTTTTTTCTGCTTACCGAACCAGGACTTTTGCGTCACGGACGTTGCGGTTGTCACTCGAATTTCCTCAGGATGAGGCCAGGGCGTCATGGAAGACCGCCTGCGGATCATGCTACGGACGGCGGGGCTGAGCCTCTGTCTGATGGTCGGTAGTGCGTTCGCCGATGACGCCTGGATCGACGCCTTTCGGCGACCGGAAGCGCCGTGGGTCACGCTGGAATGGATGTCGGCGAATGACCGAGATTTGCCCCGAATCCGGCTCGTGAAGCAAGAAGTGCAGCCGCAGCAACCGCCAACGGCACCAGCGCTAGAATTGCCGGCTCCATTGCCCTCTGCAGCCAGCGAATTCTCAACATCGTTGTTCGCCTCCTCGGAATCCGCGCGGAGCCAGTTGTCTTCAGTGCGCAAAGAGCGGCTGAGGGCGGGTTCGGATGTGATTAGCGGTGGCGAATCGCGAAGTCGGCAGACTTCGGATGCAGGGAACTTGTTGCGGAAATCATCGACGGCACTGGGAGTGGGCACTCAGCGACGAAATCCCATCGTGTCTGATCCACGAGTTCGCGGGTCGCGGGTCGGGCAGCTTGCCGCTTCGGGATCGCACTGGGTTCCCGCGCGGATCGACCTCGACACGATGCTCAACAAGTTGGACTCGCGGATCATCGACGACATCATCGTCGTGAAGGGTCCGTATTCGGCGCTATATGGTCCCGACCATCGCTTCCTCGATGTCGAACTGCTGGCCTCACCGCGATTTGAAGATGGTTGGCAATTGGGAGGCAGCACATCGCTCAACTATCAGACGAACGGCGAGCAGTGGTATGGCCGGCAAACTTTCGAAGGGGGCGAGAATGATTGGGGCTTCCGCATTGGGTACGGGCACAAGACCGGCAACGATTATGAATCGGGAAACGGCACCGGCATCCCGTCGAGCTACAAGTCGCGCGACGTCGACTTCGCGTTGGGGTTCGACCTGACGCCCGACAGTTCGATCGAGTTTCATTACCTGCGGCTCGATCAGACGGACGTGGAGTTCCCCGGCCAATTCTTCGATATGGACTTCCTCGTCACGGATGGATTTGAAGCGACCTACGAGCTGCGCAATCAAGATCATTTCGATCGGCTGGTGATCGACACCTGGTACAACAACACGCGGTTCAAAGGGGATTCGCAATCGCCGGCGAAGAAGATTCAGTTTCCAGGACTCTTCTCGCGGATTCCCGATTACGTCGGGCGAACCGACGTGGAGACGACCTCGGTGGGCTATCGCGCCGCGGGGACTTGGGAGCTGAGCCAGCAGATGCGGCTCACAGCCGGAACGGACCTGCGAGCGATCACGCAAGCGCTCGATGAGTTCTCGTCGGGAAGCACCGGGTTCATCTCCTTCAGCAATGTGAATTCACCGTTGCCCAAATCCGAATCGGTCAATCCGGGACTGTTCGCTGAATTGCAGCACTCCGTCACCGAGCAGCTTTCTTTCACGGCGGGCACGCGAGTCGATTACGTCAACACGGACGTCACCGAAGATCCCGCCAAGTTGACCTCTTTGGGAACTCCTGGAGCCCCGCTGGCAGCGATTCTCGGCACCAGCCAGTTCGAGCAGGACTTCGTCCCCTGGGCGGTATTTCTGACCGGGCGTTACGAAATGAATGACGACTGGGCAATGACGTTCGGCGCGGGGCACTCGGAACGCCCGCCGAGCTTGACTGAGTTGTACGTTGCCGAGTCCTTCTTATTCCTACTGCAAAACGGTGCGAACACTGCCACCGGAGATCCTCGGTTGTCATCCGAGCGACTCACGCAGCTCGACCTGGGACTGCAACTGGATCGTGACCAGTGGCGAGCGGGGGCCAACGGCTACTTCGGTTGGGTGAATGACTACATCACCTTCGAGAACCTGCGTGTCTTCCCCACCGTGAATGATCCGCAGCAGGTCAGCTTGAAATACGTCAACACCGACTTGGCCACGCTGGCGGGCTTTGAATGCTACCTCGAATACGACGCCACGAATTGGGCAACTCTGTTTGGACGAGTCCACTACGTCGAAGGACAAGATCGGACCCGCAACGGAAACTTCGCGACCGAGATTCATAGCGGCGCGACTCCCAGCCGCCGAGAGGCCGGGAGACCGCGCGGCTTCTTCAGCGGCGTCACGGGACCAAGCTCCGAGCCGTTGCCGAGCATCCTGCCGCTCGAAAGCCGTTTGGGTGTGCGCGTGAGGCCACCCTCACAATCCGCCCGCTGGTCCGCCGAACTCTCCGCGCGAATCGTTGATCGCCAGGATCGTGTTGCGAGAAGCTTGCTGGAAACTCCGACGCCCGGCTTCACCACATGGGATTTGCGTGGCACATGGCAAGCCAGCCGCGCGTGCTTGGTCGTCGCGGGTGTCGAGAACTTCACGAATAAGGATTTTCGTGAGCATCTCGACTTCCGCTCTTCCGGCGGCTTTCGAGTGTTGCAGCCGGGGATCAACTTCTACGTTGGCAGCGAGCTGAAGTATTAAGGTGAGCGGGCGTCAGCCCACGGGCACTGACTTTGGAAAGTAGCAGGCACATTCCATGTGCCGTCAGCCTGAGAATACGGCGACGGCACATGGAATGTGCCTGCTACATTGACGCCAAAGTGAGTGCCCTTGGGCTGACGCCGCCCCGCTCGCCGATCTCGCACTTTGACTTCGATTCCGGCGTGACTGGCAGACCAAGCTCTTCCGCAACCATCTCGCGCAACCGCCGCGCCCACCGACTGCCGGAGCGCTGACTCAGGCTCCGCGGCGATCCGAGAACACGGTTGCTCGGCTCTCCAAGGCCGAGATCCGCACAGCTTTGCTAAGCCCTGTTGCGCCGAGCCACGGCAAACCGCTGTTCAGAATCGATGGCCTGCTGCCGCTGAATCCGGCCATCGACTTCTATATCCCCGCTCGCCTGTCCCGTTGCTGGCCGCGAGAGATCGCGCACAAACTCCGTAGATCAGGCGTTCCAAGTGATTCTTCCAACGCACACATTCAATCCCATTCGACGTTTTTTTTGACGCTTCCTGACCGTCTGCGGCAACGATACCGTGGTGCCGCATTTCCAGCGCATTTTTGACTTGTCGGAACGATGGCCGCTGCCTCAACCGCAAGTCGCACCGAGCAACGGACGCCCGCACATGAAGTTTACAAATTGGCTCAGGAATTGGCGGACGAATCGTCGTCGGCCGCAACGGATGGACCCGCGACGTCTGCAACGCTACGTCGAACGACTTGAGCCACGACTCGTGCTGACGTCGTCACCGTCCGGCGATTGGTTCAGCGTCGTGCATCCCGCTGAACTCAGCGGCGGAACCTTGCAGGGAGCCAGCGGAGTCAGCGGCACCGTTTCGTCAGACGCGATCGTCGGCACCTGGATCGTGCAACTCACGCGCGAATCGCTCGCCGGTGTGCAGGGGCCGTCCCAGGTGGAAGCGTTGCTCGACGGTTTTGGTGCCGACTTCCAAGTCTTGCACGGTTTGGGATTGCCGGGCCAAGTCTTGGTGCAGGCGAGTCTCGACACGCGCGATCTGGCCGAGTCCGCTTTGCAGCACAACTCACGAATCTTCGCGTTCGAGGCGGACACCTACATCATCGGCCCACAGGAGATTCCCGCGCAGCTTCTCCCGAACGATGCGAACTTCGGCGAGTTGGCGGGACTCGACAATCGCGGCCAGACCGGCGGAGCCGCCGACGCGGACATCGACGCACCGGAGGCTTGGAGTTTGGTGGACTCGATAATCCAACCGACCACCACAGGGACCGTCGGCAGCCGGACCATCGTTGCCGGAGTCATTGATTCGGGCATCGACTACCGGCATCCCGATCTCTTTCAAAACATCTGGATCAACCCCGGCGAAATTCCCGCCAGCGTCCGCGCCGCTCTGAGCGACACCGACGGCGACGGCTTGATTTCGTTCGTCGATCTCAATGCGGCGGTCAACGCTTCGCAAGTCACGGACTCCGCCAACGACGGCAACACATTCATCGACGCCGGTGATTTGCTGAACGATCCGCGCTGGGCCAATCGAGATGCGAACGGTCTTTCCATTGACGACGATCACAATGGATTCGCGAATGACCTGGTCGGCTGGGATTTCTCGCAAGTCTCGGAAAACACCCCGGCGAACCAATTGGCTCCGGGCGATAATGACCCACTGGATGAGCATCGGCACGGCACGCACGTCAGCGGCATTTTGGGAGCCAGCGGCAACAACAATCAGGGCGTGACCGGAATCAATTGGACGGTCTCGCTGCTGCCGCTGCGGTTTCTGGGAGCGGACAACAAAGGTTCGACCTCCAACGCCATTCGCGCGATCAACTACGCGACGATGATGCGGCACAACTACGAGGCGTCGTTCACCAATTCGGAGATCGTGGATGGTTCCGTCGGTGCGAACATCGTCGTCACGAACAACAGTTGGGGCGGCTCGACCAGCGGCGGAGCATTACTGCGCGAAGCAATCGCCGCTCAGGGAGCGGAGGACATCCTGTTTGTCGCCGCCGCCGGAAACGGCAACGCGCTGGGACAAGGGAACGACAACGATCTGCGTCCGTTCTTCCCGTCGAGCTTTGATTTGGAAAATGTGATCTCTGTCGCGGCGGTTGATGCCGCGGATGAACTGGTTCCGTTCAGCAACTTTGGCGTCCGTTCGGTGGATCTCGCGGCTCCGGGACTCGGCATTCTGAGCACTGTTCCGAACGGCCAGTTTCGGCGTCTGAATGGCACGAGCATGTCGGCTCCCCTGGTCAGCGGCGTCGCGACACTGATTGCCGCGATCAATCCGGATGCGACGGCCGCCGAAATTCGCGACGCCATTCTGTCGTCGGTCGATGTCGTCCCTACGCTGGCCCATCGCCTGGGGACCGGCGGGAGACTCAATGCGTTTCAGGCCGTCACCATCGACACGTTCCGCCCGCGCGTGAAAGAAGTCTCCGACACGACCGATCCCCTTCAGGGGCCGCTCGTCACGGATGGCGACTTCGGGGCGATCATCCAAGAGTTCTCCGTGACCTACGCCGACAACGTCGCCCTCGACGTCTTGAGCATCGACGCGGCCGATGTGCGGGTGACGCGCGTCGAGACGGCGGAACAATTCACCGCCACGTTGCGATTCGTTGAACCGGGCGGAAATGCTCCCGAGCGATTTGTGCGTTACGCCTTCACTCCGCCGGGTGGCAGTTGGGACGTCTCCGACAACGGCACCTATCGCATCGACTTGGTCGATCTGCAGGTCCGCGACAGCAGCGGCAACTTTGCCAACGGACAAACGCTCGGCACGTTTCGAGCCTCGCTGTCGCGCGTGGGACAGATCAACGTCGAGAGCACGGTCGATTCCGTAGACGCCGATCCCGGCGATGGGCAAGCGGTCGATGACCTCGGACGGCACACGTTGCGCGCCGCCATCCTCGAAGCCAACGCCGACTTCGGCGAGAACACCATCGTGCTGCCCGACGGAGTCTTTCGGCTGACGATCGAAGGGACCGGCGAAGACAGCGCGGAGACCGGCGATCTCGACATCGACGGCGCGTTGACGATCATCGGTGCCGCCGACGGCCACACGATCATCGACGCCGCCGACCTCGACCGCATCTTCGATGTGCTCCCCGGAGCACGCCTGACGCTGCGAAACATCACGCTCCGAGGCGGCTTCGCTCCCATCGACGAGCAGCATGGCGGCGGCATTCGCAATGCCGGCACACTGATCGTCGAAACCAGCACACTGCACGACAACGAAGCGGCCGGAGATGGCGGAGCCATCGCCAATTTCACCGGCGCGACCGCGACCCTGACCAACGTCACTGTCTCCGGCAACCGAGCCGATCGCGGGGCCGGCATCGCTAACATCGGCACGCTGTTCCTCTTCAGCACAACCGTTGCCATGAACGCGGCCACGAGCAGCGCCGGCGGCATCATCAACCTCGCCGGTGGCACCACCCGCGCGAAGAACACGCTCATTGCCACGAATATCGCCGACGTCGGCCCCGATCTCAACGGCGCGTTTCTCTCGGACGGCAACAACTTCATCGGCAACCCGTTCTCTTCGACCGGCTTCAACCGCGACGTCGCCGGAAACAAGGTCGGCACGCCCGAACTACCGCTCAATCCCAACCTCGGCCCGCTCGCCGACAACGAAGGCCCGACTCCCACTCACGAGCTGCGCCCCGGCAGCCTGGCCATCGACGCCGGCAACAACTCCGGAGCACCACTCACCGACCAGCGCGGACTCATCCGCCGCGTCAACAACTCCGGTGTCGTGGATATCGGAGCCTTCGAGCAACTCTTCGGCGAAATTCGCGGCGTGAAGTTCCACGATGAAAACGCCAACGGCGTGCAGGACGCGAATGAAGCCGGCCTCCCTGGCTTTGTCATTTACCTCGACCTGAACCACAACCAGTTCCGCGACTCCGACGAACCGTTCCAAGTCACCGCCGCCGACGGCTCCTATGTTTTCATTCGCTTGCAACCCGGAGCCTACACGGTTCTCGAAGAACCGCGCGATGGCTTTGAACAAACCGCGCCGCGCGAGTTGCAGTTCACGTCGAGCACACTGACGACAACGATCAACGGCGGTCCCTCCAGCGTCGTGGCCATCGACCTCAACGGCGATAGCCGCCCCGACCTCGCCGTCGCGAATCGCCTGACGCACGATGTGCAGATTTTCCTCAACACCGGCCGAGGCACCTTCCTCGCACCGCAAACCATCACGCTGGCCAACAGCGCCGCTCCGGTTGCCATCACCGCTGGTGACTTCACCGGCGATGGCCTTGTTGATCTGCTCGTCGCCAGTCAAGGAGACAACCAACTCACGCTGCTGCGAAACGCCACCGAGTCCCCCTTCACGACCTCCACAACATTCGCGTTGAGTTCTGCTCCGACGTCATTGACCGCCGGGCGGATCGACGCGGATGGCGCGCTCGATCTGATTGTCACGTCCGCCGAAGGTGCCGCGGGAGTCTTTGAAAATACGGGAGCCGCGGTCCTGATCAATAATGGATCGGGAGGTTTCTCGCTGTCGGCAACGCTCACCACGAGTACCGATCCGGCAGCGAGCGTTCTCGCTGACTTTGATCGCGACAACGACCTGGATCTGGTGATCGCCAATCGTGGCGCCGACTCGTTGACGTTCTACCGCAACACGAACGGGGTGCTGACCGCCGGCTCGACCATCAACGCCGGGGGCCACAACCCGCAGTCCCTCGTGGCCGCCGACTTCGACCGCGATGGCGACATCGATCTGGCTGTCGCCAACAACGGGTCTTCCAGTGGCACGTCCCTCGCGCTGCACCTGAATCGCGGCGACACGACGTTTGTCTCACCAGTCACGTTCGCCGGAGGCTCCACACCGGTCGCCGTCCAAGCCGCCGACCTCGACAACGACGGCGCGCTGGACCTCGCGGTGCTTAATCAAAACACGAACACAATCTCGATCCTGCGGAACACGAGCGCGACTTCGGCGGGAACGACGAACGGACAGTCCGCTCCGACTCTTTTCAGCGATGGAACTGTCAACAGTGCGAAAAACGTGAAGATCGCCAGCGGGACGAACGGCGGCCCCACGCTTGCGAACTACGACCGTTTCGGTACTGCGGTGGCGTCGTTGGATGACTTGGATGGAGACGGCATCACCGATATGGCCGTCGGTGCCTATGGCGATGACACGGGTGGCAACCTTCGTGGGGCCGTTTATCTTCAGTTCATGAATGCCAACGGCTCCGTCAAGAACCGAGTGAAGCTGGCCAGTTCCACGAACGGCGCTCCAGAACTCGCCAACGGAGATCGCTTCGGCAACTCTGTGGCGTCGGTGGGCGACTTCGACGGAGATGGTGTGAGCGACTTAGTGGTCGGCGCTACGGGAGATGATACCGGTGGCCTGAACCGTGGAGCCGTGTATCTGTTGCTTCTGAACGCGGAGGGTGTGCCCAGAGATATTGGCGGTGTTAAGTTTTTGTGGTGTCGCAAGTTGACCAATAGGGTTGCCATTGATTGCTGTCGCGGAGGTTGGTCAGGGCGGAGACGGATTCGGCGTTGCGGAGATTCCAACGAGCACCAGAGCGTTTC
>CAMDEA010000018.1 GCA_945893045.1 Planctomyces sp. SH-PL62 | reverse complement strand
ATGTCCGCGGCAACGTGTCGCCGACGATCAAGTCGGTGGTCGAGACCTCGAAGTCCGTCAACGACTTCTAATCGGGTGACTCGTCTGTGTGATTCTCAAGTGTGCCTTGTGCCTTAGTCCGGAAGTTTGCGCGTAACCGTCCCGGAGTGTTTCTACCCCGGGACGGTTGGCGCACGCCGGTTGGCCTGCGACCATGCCGCCCTTCGCACGCGGTCGACTGTGGCCGTTTGCTGAGCGGAATGATCAGCAACATAAGGAGGTGTGCTGTGACCTGCATCCGCTTGCAAGGAACGCAAGATTGCTACACCATCGAGAGCGCCCTCTGGGTCGATCTGCTCGATTGGGCTCAAGACAACGGCTGGCGACCCAAACACCCGCGCGAACTCTACGACGACTGTTTCCATCACCTGGTGGTCAGCGACGAAGACGCGGCCAATCTCGCCGATGCTCTCGAATTCATCGCCGGCGATCTCGTGCTGCATGAACTCAGCCAAGTCTCCGACCGCTTCCTGCGCGACTTGGTGGACAGCCTCTCGAAGCTCTCTGTCTTCTTTCAACAAGGGGGCTTCCGCATCGACTTACCGATGGCGGCGGCAGGCTAGAAATGAAACAGGCGAGCGGGACGGCGTCAGCCCAGTAACCCTCGCTTTGGAAATTAGCAGGCACATTCCATGTGCCGTCCGCAATTCTCAGGCTGACGGCACATGGAATGTGCCTGCTACTTTCTAAAGTCAGTGCTATTGGGCTTGCGCCGTACCGCTCACTCGCTCGGCTGCCGAGGGGCCGTCATGTGGCTCATCCCCAAATGTGGCAGCGGCACAACGGAAGTCGTCGCGGCTTTCGCTTCTGCGACGTCCTGCTGACGCTTCACGCCTTTCATGAGAATTGTGCCCAACGTCCCGCCCAACAGAGCGGGCAAAAAGACGATGTCACCGGCGACCGCCACCGCGATGATCGCCGCCATCAGCCAGCCGAAACGGCTGACGAGCAGCAGCTCGGACGGATACAGCATCAACATGCCCAGCGCAAGCACGGCGGAGGTTTCCCAGATCGCCGGGCCGCTGTGACCGACGGCCAGCGCGATGGAATCGATCCGGCTCTTGCCGTCCGCAATGCCCTTCTTGAACCACGTCAGCTTGTGCAGCGTGCCATCCACGCCGATGCCCATCGCGATCGCGGCGGTCATCATGGTCCCGATATCGACCGGAATACCTGCGAACGAAATCAGGCCGAAGATCTGCCCGATGGGGTACACGTTGGGCAGCATCGTCATGAAGCCGGCCAGGATGCTCCGCACGGTGAAAATCATCACGATGGCGACGGTCAGATAGGCGACGCCAAAGCTGTTGACCTGGCTGTCGAGCAACGCACGCTGCGTCTGCATGAAGACGGGAACCATGCCGGTGACGACGTGTTGCGTGCCGGCGTGCATCCGCAGCACCGACCGCGCGATGCCGTCCACGTCCCTGATCAAGTCGGCGAAGTTCGTGTCCGTCATGATGAAGCACTGGGCGGTGATGCGCCACAATTCGTCATCGGGTTGATTGAGCTTCGCGTCGCCGGGTTTGCTCAGATCGCCGGATTGTTTGGCGAAGGAATAGAACGGCTTGGCACCGGAAACTTCACCATCGCGGAGGCGGCGTTGCGTCTCGGTGGCTTTGCGGTTGTAGGCGATCTTCGCCCCCAGGCCAGCATCGTCGGCGGGCCTGTTCGCGACCGGCCGGAAGTCCGGCAGGGCGACCGCTCCGCTGATCTCGGTATGTTCGCGCATGCGATTCTCGATCGCACGGACAACCTCCTGGCGTTCGAGAAAGTTCATCTGCGACTGACTGTCGCGATCAAAGCGGATGATGAGATCGACCGGCACGATGCCGACGATGTTCTCTTCCAGGAACCAATAGTCCTTGACGACCGGCGCGTCCGGCGGGAAGTAGCGGATGACTTTCGTCTCGGTCTGGAAGCGAGTCAGTCCAATGCAGCAAACGGCCGTCGCGGCCGTGTAGCCCCACACGATCCAGTGCCGTTTGACGCAACACCAGCGGCCGAAATTCTCCCACTTGGTCGCGTCCACATCCTGCGGTTTGGGTGGTTTGAACGGAACCAATGAGATCAAGGTCGGCAGCAGATACAGCACGGCTCCCAGCCCGATCAGCGCACCGATGGCGGAATAGATGCCGAATTCGCGGACCGGCCGCAGTTCGCTGGTCAGCAGCGATAGCACACCGATCGCGGTCGTAATCGTCGCGATGACGCAAGGCTCCGCGGCCATCTTGGACGATTCGACGATCGCCGTGGACATGTCGTGATACGCCGAGTGCCGCCAGTAATGCGCGACGTGAATCGCTCCCGACATCACCACGACCAGTAAGAACGTCGGCATCAGGACCATGACCATATTCATGCTGCCCCCCGTGGCGGGCACGAGCGCGAGGGTCACAAACACGGTGAAGTACGAAACAAACAACACCAGCAGTGACAGCTTGATGCTGCGCAACATCGTGAATGCGACCAACACACCCACCAGCCCCGACATGCCGATGACGGAGCGTTCCCAAAAGCGGCTGAGCTTCGCGGACTTATTCCAGACCGTCGCTTTGACGCTTTCATTGAGAGCCGTGGCGGCGACGGGCCGACCACCCAGATGCAGTTGCTCCGGCTTCACCCCCACCGCGATCGCGGCTTCGCGCACCAGTTTCATCGAGAGGGCTTTCTCCGCCTCACCTGCTTCACTGAGCGCCACCGAGATGGCCACGGGCGAACCCAACACTTGAAAGCAATCTGCCACGAGCGGCATCCCGTCGGGGGCCGCCGACGTCGGACTCCCTTTTAGACTGAGCGCCAACTCGCGCAATTTCGGAGCGGTGGCACCGAACAACATTCCCTTCCAGCGGATTTGGAAATCGTGCGCCGGAATGGGATCGAAGACGATTGGCTCCGCCGTGACCACCGCGTCTGACGGTTCCGGGACGGCCGATTCGACGGCGACCGGGTTCTCCGCGGCAGTCTCCGCCACAACAGTGTCGTCCACGGGCAGTTCAAATTCTTGGAACGCCGGAAGAATTTGCAGTTCAAGTCCGAGTTCCTGCTTGGCCTTCGCGACCAAGTCGCGCTGAATGTCTTTTTGGCGTTGGCGGCCCGCATCGGTCAGGCGCACCTTGAAGGCTCCCGTACCAACCAACACGCCCTGCAACCGCCGAATAGCCTCGTCACGATCGACGTCTTGATCGATCATGCGGGTGAGGACATCGCGCGGTGTCACGACCCGTCCGACCTGCTTCAGGCCGCCGCGGCGAACACCTTGCTCGTCCGGTTTGCCTTCGAGCTGCTCGGCGAGCTTCTGGATGCGGGGATCGGACAAGCTGCTGTCATCCCACGAAACGAGGATGTTTTCACCGGCATCCTGTCCGAATTGTCGCATCGACCACTTGAGCGTGACCGCGTTCGGATTTGTGTCCGGCAGCCAATGCTCGATGTCGTTTTCGACATGGGTGTGCCGCAGCGAGTAGGCACAGAGCGGTGTGATGAACAGGCAACCCAGCAGAATCCAGAGGGAGAATCCGTTTCCCCACCGGTCGCGCTTCTCAAAAAAATGCGTCATCTTGGGTGAGCTTCCGTATGGCACGTGAGACCGGCCCATCCCGTGGCCGGCACAAGGTCGTTCCGTAAATCCCACGCGAGCGCCAGACCCGCGAGTGGGGCGGGATTCTAGTCAGCTTTTGGCAATTGGGTGAAGCACAGTCCGCTGCGGTAAACCGGGGAGAACGCACAACTCACTGAGCACTGTGATTGCCAACGCGAGTGACTTCGTGAAGGACTCGCGATACATCTTGCCGTCGTGATTCTCGGAGCGGCCAAGAAAACAACTCGGCGAGCGAGGCGGCCTCAGCCCAATGGCAATCACTTTGAAGCAGCAGGCACATTCCATGTGCCGTCAGGCGAAGAAACGCTGACGGCACATGGAATGTGCCTGCTACTCTGATGCCGCCCCGCTCGCCTGGATCATTTGTGAAAGGACATCAGGTTCGATGGCGAAGTCTGTGGAAATTGGGGGCGTGCGATTGTTTCTGTCCGAACCGGACCCCACCGTGGGCCAATGGATCGGGCAAGGGGAAGTGCTCAAGCAGTTGTTGGCGTGCTGGTTGGTGGTCGATGACGTTGACCTGCCGCTGACGCCACGGTTGGTCGGAGCGCCGGGGATCGGCAAGACGACGCTCGGTATCGCCGGAGCACACCTGCGGAAGCAGCCGCTCTACATCTATCAATGCACGGCCGATACGCGGCCGGAGGATTTGCTGGTCACTCCGGTGCTGGCCGAGAGCGGCAAGATCGTCTACCACGCCTCGACGCTGGTGACGGCGATGATCACAGGCGGCATCTGCCTGCTCGACGAGGGCAACCGCATGAACGAGAAGTCGTGGGCAAGCCTCGCCGCACTGCTCGATCATCGCCGCTACGTCGAGTCGATCGTCGCTGGGATCACGATCCCCGCTCATCGCAACTTTCGCTGCGCGGTCACGATGAACGACGACGAATCGACGTTTGAGATTCCCGATTACATCCTCAGCCGCCTGCAACCGACTCTGGAACTGAGTCATCCGGCGCGCGAGGACGAGTTGGCGATTCTGAAATATCACCTGCCGTTCGCCGATGACGAGATGCTCAACCTGACGGTCGAGTTCCTGCAACAGGCGCACGAATTGAAGCTCGATTTCTCCACGCGCGACGGCATCAACGTGCTGCGGTACGCGATCAAGCGCGCGTTTCAAGATCCCACACATCCGCTGAGCAAAGATGTGGCCTGGCGCGAGAGTTTGCATCGCTGCCTGGGGGAAGAGGCGCTGGATCTGAAAGACCTGGCCGAACGGAAGCGATCGACGCTGGGAGGCAATGTCGTCCCGATGGGACTGGGAGATTTCTTCTTCTCGCCGGACGACCCGCTGCACCCGGATTTCCAGGACGATGATCTTGAGGATGAGGACGAATAGTTGCGTGATTGTTCCGCGCGTCCGAAATGAGAAATGGAGAATGCCAAATGAGAGAGCAGACATTCTTCGTTTCTCATTCTTCGTTTCTCATTCTTCGTTTCTCATTTTCCATTCCCGCATTTGATTGCGGCTAGGCTGCATTAGGGACAGGCGATGGAGACCGACGTACTCGTTTGTGGCGGCGGCTGTGCCGGATTGGGCGCGGCGTTGGCGGCGGCTCGGAACGGGGTGAAGGTGGTGCTCGTCGAGCGTGCGGGGTTCGCGGGAGGGATCATCACGGCGGCGGGGTTGCCGTTCTTTGACGGGATCGCTCACAAGACCAGCGGGCGAGTCGTCGTGAAGGGGATCGCTCTGGAATTGCTCTCGCGTTTGGGAGTCTGCCCTGCGGATGCGACGACGATTCGGCCGCACAACCCGATGATTCCGCATGTCGATCGCTTCAAGTTGCTGGCTGATGAATTGCTGGTCGAGCAGCGCGACCGGCTGCGCGTGTTGTTTCATTCGTTCGCTTGTGAGGCGACGACTCGTGGCGATCGCATTGAGGAAGTGCGCGTCGCGAACAAGGCCGGGCTGACGGCAATTCGGCCCAAGGTCGTCATCGACTGCACCGGAGACGGCGATATCGGCGCGTGGGCGGGAGCTCCGTTTGAGAAGGCCACACCGCTGATGCCGATGACACTGCATTTCCGAATCGGGCACGTGCGCAAGTCACCGGATCTGACTCGGCTCTGTCGCGAGTCGCTCGTCAAAGCGCATGCGAACGGAAAGCTCAAACTGTTTTACGGACCGGGGCTGATGTTTCATTACGCGGACGATGAGGTCTACTTCCACGCGATCCGCGTCAGCGGCGATGCGACCGACCCGGACGACTTGACGCGCGCGGAGATGCAGGGCCGGGCGGACGCCTGGACGATGTTCGAGACTTGGAAGCGCGAGGTGCCGGGCTTCGAGCAGTCGTACTTCGTGGGCGTGTTCCCGTACATCGGGATTCGCGAGACGCGGCGGATTCTCGGCCCGCATGTGCTGACGGCAGAGGACATCCGGCAGAGCCGCCGCTTCGAGGACGCAGTCGCCACGGGCTGTTGGTATCTCGATATTCATCCGAATTCCGCGACACCCGGAGCCGCTCAATTGGTCGAGGGCTTTCAGCCGGAGCCATACGACATCCCGTATCGCAGCGTGCTGGCGAATCGAGTCAGCAATCTACTTGTGGCTGGCCGGTGTCACTCGGCGACGCGCGAAGCGGCGAGTTCCACACGCGTGACCGTGACGGCGATGGCTCTGGGCCAAGCGGCGGGGACGGCGGCCGCGCTGGCGGTCGAGCGTCGCACGTCGCCACATGAGTTGAATGGCCGCGACGTGCGCGAAAAACTGCATCAGCAGCACGCCGGTCCGATTCTGCCGAACTGACGGGGGTCGCAGCCCAGCTACCATCGCTGCGAGATTCACGATCGGCAGAGTTTACGCGATCGCTAGGACAGGCTCGGTTGGAGCAAACATTGAGGCTGTTGCCTGCTTTCGGCTTGCCCTTGCCGAAGTCGGAAATTGCCGCAGACTTCACGTTGCCGTCGGTCGATTGCTCACTAGGCTCTTACTCCCGACCCACGACGCGAGCGGCAAGACGTGGTCGGAATTCGCCATCCCGGCTCCCACAGCTTCCCCCTCGGAGATTGAACATGCTGTTCTCAAACTGGACTCGTTTAATGTCTCGTCGAATTCGCCGGTCGCGTCGCCCGATGGACGTCGCCGCCATTGAGCTTTTGGAAAAACGCACGGTTCCCACCGTCACGGGTTTCGGTTCCTCCGTCGTGACGATTACGGTGACGGCGGATGAAACCATCTTCGTGAGGGACAATGCTGGCGTTTTGGAAGTTGCCGACGAAGCAATTGGCGGTAACGTCAACGCACAGATCGCGGCCTTGAACATCAATGCGAACTTCATTCAGTCGCTGACGATCAAGGCCACTAGCAGTTTGGCCGTCAACACGATCGACCTGAGTACCATGGACCCAGCGGTGTTCCTGCTGCTGTCGAGCCTGACCGTCAAAGCGGGCGGTGGCGCTGACACGATCGTGGGATCGCCGCTGACCACGGTCAACGAAGTTCTCTTCGGTGGCCGCGGCGACGACACGATCACCGGAGGCGACGGCAGCGACGTTCTCAATGGCGAGGACGGCAATGACTCCCTCATCGGCGGTGCTGGCGATGACACGCTGCTGGGTGGTTCCGGCAACGATAACCTCGACGGTGGTGATGGAAACGACAACCTCAAAGGTCAAATCGGCGACGATGTGATCAATGGCAATGCCGGGCCGACAACCATCGACGTTTCCGATGACGATCGCATCGACGGTTCGGACGGCAACGACATCATTAACGGCGGCGATGGAAGTGACTTCATCCTCGCCGGCAAAGGTGACGACATCGTGCGCGGCGATGGTTCCGACACGACCTCCGGAACCGACGGCAACGACACCATCGACGGCGGTGCCGGCTTCGACGTCATTCAAGGTGACGACGGCGATGATTCGGTCAACGGCGGTGATGACGACGACATCATTGGCGGCAACGCCGGCGACGATGTCATCAGCGGCGGAAATGGCAACGACAAGCTCGACGGCGGTGCCGACAACGACACCCTCGCTGGCAATGCCGGCAACGACACCATGCTGGGTGGCGAAGGCAACGACAGCCTCACTGGCGGTTCGAACAACGACATCATCGCTGGCCAAGGTGGCATCGACACCGTCAACGGTAATGGCGGTTCCGACACCGTGTTGGGCGGCAGCGGCGGGTCCGGCGCAACCGCAGATCCGGGTGACTTGGTGATCGGCCTCACTGGCGAGATCAAAGAGACGTCCAACTTGGTCGTCCTTGCGAACATTGGCTGGACCGGACTGGTCAACAAGCCGTAGTTCGTGCAACGACTTTTGATCCTTAACAGGGACAGGCGATTTCGCCTGTCCCTTTTTTGTTGCACCGGCCGAACACTTCGGGCCACGAACCGGCCAGGCGAGCGGGGCGGCGTCAGCCCCCCGGTTCTGCGGCGAATGCACCGGGGGCTGACGCCCAATGACACTGACTTTAGAAAGTAGCAGGCACATTCCATGTGCCGTCAGCCTCAGAATTGCGGACGGCACATGGAATGTGCCTGCTACTTTGCGGGTCAAGTCAGTGCCATTGGGCTGACACCGCCCCGCTCGCCAATGCGCTCCGATAACCAAATCGCGAGGTGCAACCGACATGACCTGCATTGTCCGCAGGAGTGAATTCCTCGGACTCGAAGCGGCCGAGGGATCACGGACGGAAGAATCCGCAGATTGACAATGAGTCCTCTCAACGTAGCCTCGACGCCAACGGGTTCACTGTCGTTGGCAGTTCTGGCACAGACTTCAAGAGGGGACATCATGCGGATTCTGAATTGGCTTGGTCGTTGGTCATCGCGCGGCGCGAGCCGAGTTCGCCCTTTGGCAAACCGATCGGGTTCCGCCGAGGTGCTGGAAGCGCGGATTGTCCCCACGATCAAAGTCACCGATTCGCTGGTCTTCGTGGTGACTCTGACAAGTGCCGACGATGTGTCGATCGGGGTCGATGAAAACGGCAAAGTCACCGTCGATGGCATCTCCAAGAATACGCTGGCCGCCAAGGTCAAATCCTTGAAGATCAATTGCAGCGGCAGTTTCGACAACGTCATTGATCTCAGCGGTGTGGATGCCGGCTTCTCGTATCTGGCCTCTAAGAATCTGGGCGTCTCGGTCACGTTGAGCGGCGGCGACGACTTCGTGCTCGGCAGCGATCTGAACGACACGCTCAACGGAGGCGACGGCAACGACACGCTCTCCGGCGGCCTGGGAAAAGACAACGTCAACGGGATGGCGGGAGTCGATATTCTCACCGGCGATGATGGGAATGACTCACTCTTTGGCGGCAACGGCGATGACGACCTGGACGGCGGAGCCGGCAACGATCGGCTGCGCGGCCAGAATGGCAACGACATCATCACCGGCGGCGATGACAACGACACGCTGGAAGGCTTCGGCGGCAACGACATCCTGATTGGCGGCGACGGTAACGACAGCATCCTGGCCGGCCCCGGCAACGACGAGATCGACGGTGACAACGGCAACGAAAGCGCGACAACCTACAACGACACGATCTACGGCGAAGGAGGCATGGATCTGATTCGCGGCGGCGAGGGGGACGACTACATCAACGCCGGAGCCGGCGATGACACCGTTGGAGGCAATGACGGCAACGACACCATCTTTGGACTGGGTGGAAACGACTCGATCACGGGACAGGACGGCGACGATGTCATCAATGGCGGCACCGAAGACGACCAACTCCTGGGCGGCGACGGCAACGACAACATCCTGGGCGGCATCGGCGACGACGTCTGCATCGGCGAAGCGGACCGCGATACGCTCGATGGACAAGACGGAGACGACATACTGGTCGGCGGCAATGGAGCCGGTGAAGATGACGATGACGAGGACGATGAGTTCGTTGACGAAGACGAAATCGACGAGTTCTTCCCGGTCGATGACACCTTTGTGCCGGACGTCAATTGATCGCGCTGCAATTCGTCGTGAGCGGCAAGGCGCTAGCCGCCGGTGTATCCATCAGACCGGCGGCTAGCGCCTTGCCGCTCACAAAGACTATCGCGCAAACATCAACCTGAGTCCCAATCACTGCTCGGACGCGACTTCGTTGAGCAGCTTCAGCACAGTCTCGACGATCTTCGGTGACGCGCCGGTTTCCAAATAGCTGGAGCGAGCGCGCCACGTTTCATAACCGGCGAGTTCGTGTTGCCGCGGCGTCGGCAGGTAGCCGTTCCAACCATTCGCAAGCGCGATCGTAAACGTCGGTTTCAACGGGCTGCGACGTTTGATTTCCAGGCCGATCTCCGTAAAGACCTCGGCCGGGATCGCCACGATCCCCAGTTCACCGATGCGAATCGCTTGCAGCTTGAGCTTCACGGTGTCGGGGTACTCGGCCAGCAAGAGCGTTTCGCGAGCGTAGATGTCCGGCATCGTTTTGTACGGAAACGGTCCCGCCTTCTCGATGCGTGCTTTGGCGGCGGTGATGTCGTCGGCGGATGGCTTGCGGACTTTGAGTTCGATTTCGGTCTCACGCATCGCGATGGTTGCGGTCGAGCGGTACTCCGCATTCTCGTGTGCGGCGACCGCCGCCGTGGCGACGCTATTGGCGACGAGTTTGAGCTTCTCGAACGGCGCGTACTTCGGCGGCATCGTCAGACCGAAGTTGACGTTGTTGACGTCACCGCTCGTACCGTTCGACATCAGTCCGACGAACGGCGTCTTTCCAGAATTGTCCGCTTTGAGCAGTTGCCCGATCCGCTCGGCGAACGCTCCGAAATAGTCGGCCGACAAATCGCCGCCGGTTCCGCCGACGTAGTGCAGCGAATAATTCGCCAAGAACGCTCGCGGTTGGCCGTCAGCCGACTGCACGCTCAGGAAACTCACCTCCGGGTCCACCGGCCCGGCAGACTTTGTCACCTTGGGATTGTTGTAACCGGGATTCATCCGCGCCTGGTCGATCAGGCCGTACGGGTTCGTCTCGCGGCTGGGTTCTTTCAACAACCAGCGGCGATTGAAGACCTGTGTCTCGTCATGGCCGACGCCCCACGCGATACGAGCGGGCGCAAGGTTGTCGTTCGCCTGCTTGATGCCGGCTGCGATCCGCTCGGTCAGGAACTCAACGTATTCAACGATCGGCTCGCTCTGGAACGCGCCCGTCACCGTGGGGCACGAATGCGCGTGCGTGGACGAGATCAGCATTCGCTCGGTCGGGATGCCGGTCAGTTTGTTGGCTCGCTGCTTGGCATCGTCCATGAGTTCGCGGCGGATCAAGCAGTTATCCACGACGACGAACGCCACGCGCGTCTTCCCATCGTCCAGCACCAGACACCGCGCGTGCAGCGGATCGGCCGCCCGCTTTGCCGGAGCATCCTGCATGTTGCCGTTCATCGAGATTGGAAATTTCAACGGCGTGACATCCATCGCGAACGCTCCCGCCCGGAGTTCGCCGCCGTCCAATGGTGAAGTGGTTGAGACCACGCTAATCCCAGTGAGCAACAGCACGATTAGCAACCGCGACAATATCATGATCAGGTTCTCCTTCGTGAATGCGACCATTCGGGGCAGGCACTGAAATCATTTGAGATCTTCGCAGAGCGAGATGATTTGGCAGCGTTTCATCGACCTGCCCGAACTCCGTGATCCAGCACTGCCATCCGTGCGGTCATCTCAAAGAGAAGGGATCGCACGGATGGCAGTGCCGGAGCACGGATCAGATCACCGTAGTTTTGGGGAAGAGGCTCGCTGCGAGAGGTACATTAGGTCCTGGCGTTCGTTTCGGCGACGCGTGCGGCAGCCAACGAGCCGCCCGGACGTGGGCGTCCAGGCTACTCAGAGGCGCGTCCCTTGCTATCCTCCCGCCGCCAAGCGATCGAGATTCCGACACGCGCGGCCAATCTGAGGAGACTTTCATGCGAGCGGTTTGCCAACGGTGGGGAGTGCTGGCGGCGGTGGTTGCGGCGACGGTGTGTGGATTCACGTTGCCGGCTCAGGAAGAGGATATGGTCAATGAGCTTTCGCCGTTCTACGGATTCAAGCCGTTGGAAATGGTGAAGTTGTCGGACCGTTCGGCCAACCTCGTGGCGGGTGACTTGAACAAGGACGGCCTGACCGATCTGGCGATTGCCGACAACGCGCACAGCCGCATCGACCTGCTGCTGCAACGAGCGGCCAAGCCGGCGAACGCTCCGACGGCCAAGCCGGAGGTCAATCATTTCGCGGCGCATTGGCGGTTCGAGCATCGCAAGCTCAGCGTCGATCACGAAATCGCTGCGATGGCCTTGGGCGACTTCAACCATGACGGCCGCACCGACATCGCTTACTTCGGCGGCACCGACAAGCTCGTCATTCGCTTTCAGCCGAAGACTGGTGAATGGACCGAGAAGACCACCATCCGCCTGCCCGACGTTCCCGCGTTCGCGTGGGTCGTGCTCGCGGGAGATCTCAACAGCGACGGTCGCGACGATATTGCCGTGCTCGGCCTGACCCAGACGTATTTGCTCTATCAGCAAAAGGACGGCAAGCTCGCCGCGCCGGAGAGCCTGTTCAACACGTCGCAGCGGCTGACGCTGGGGCAGATCGCGGACCTCGATGGCGACGGTCGCAAAGACTTGTGCTACCTCTCGAACGATGAAGGTGAGCAATCGCTCGCCGCGCGGCTGCAAGGTCAGGACGGCAAGCTCGGCCCCGAACTGCGCTTCGAGATGACGAAGCCGCGGTCGGTCTCGATCGCACAAATGGACCGCACGCCGCAGATCGAAGTGCTGACCGTCGATGCCTCGACCGGTCGCGTCAAAGTCCTGCAAATGGAGCGGCCTGCTCCTAAGCCGGGTGAGTTGTCCAGCCGGCTGATTCAATACGGACTTGGCCAGCAGGGAGCCGGCACGAATCGGGACGTCGCGATCGCCGACCTCGATGGCGATGGATTGAAGGATGTCGTCGTGTCCGATTCCGAGGCCGCGCGGATGATCGTCTTCAAGCAACGCAAAGGGATCGGCCTCGAACAAGGCGAAGCGTTCTCAGGACTCGTCGGCGCGGACCAAATCCGAGCGGCCGATCTCGACGGCAACGGTTCCGCGGAAGTCGTGGTGCTCAGCACGAAAGAAAAGACCATCGGAGTCAGCCGCATGGCCGAAGGCCGGTTGACGTTCCCGCAAGCGCTGCCGATGGGTGGCAAAGAGCCAATCGCGCTGGAACTCGCCGACCTCGACAGCGACAAGCACCTCGATGTGATCTATCTGACGAAAGCCCGCGCCGCACGCGAGACGACTTACACGCTCGAAGCTCTGCACCGCGCGGCCAACGGCAGTTGGGAGCCACATCAATTCGACGGCAAGCCCTCGGTCACGTTGGAGCTCAAGGCATCGCCGAACCGCATTCAACGCCTCGACGTCAACGGCGATGGGAAGCCGGAGTTCATGATCTTCGGCGGCAGCGACAAAGCACCGTCGCTGTTCTCGCTCGACGAGAAGGGGGTGCCGAAAGAATTGAAGACCGAAGGGGGCATCCAGCTCGGCAACGTGCAGCCGGGAGCCGTCTTCTTCGGGCAATCGCCGAACGCCACGCTGCTGGTCGCGCAGGACAAATTCGTCCGCAACATGCGCTTCGACGAAGCAACTCGCGGCTGGCAAGTCGCCGATCAATTCAACGTGGCCGAAGCGACCGCCAAGACAGTCGGCGCGGCGAGCATCAATCTCGACGGAAAGCCCGGCAACGAGATCGTGCTGATCGACGTCGGCGTACAAAAGCTGAAAGTCTTGCGGCTGGAAGAGGGCGTTTACCGCCCGTGGCAAGAAGTGGAGCTTGGCCGCTTCCCGTTCAAATCCGCGCACGTCGATGATCTCAACGGCGATGGCCAGGATGACTTGCTGCTGTTCGGACAGGGCAAGTTCGCGGTGCTGTACTCCGGCCGCGCCGATCCCACGATGAGGGAACTCGCCAGCTACGAAACCAAAACGGAGAAGACCTTCTTCGCCGACGTGGTCGGCGGCGATCTCAACGGCGACGCGCAACCTGATCTCGCCGCGATCGACACACGCTCGCACAACCTCGAAATCCTGAACTTCACACCGTCAACCGCCGATCAAGCCGCGTCGCTTCGCTCGGCCCTCGCGTTTCAGATCTTCGAGGAGAAGAGTTTCTCTCGCGAAGACGAGGGAGGCGACTTCGAGCCGCGCGAATCCATCATCATCGACGTCACCAACGACGGCCGGCCCGACCTGGTGCTGCTGGTCCACGACCGCATCTTGATCTACCCGCAAGACGACGGCCGCACGGAAGAGGCA
This sequence comes from Planctomyces sp. SH-PL62, assembly GCA_945893045.1. Classification (GTDB taxonomy): domain Bacteria; phylum Planctomycetota; class Planctomycetia; order Planctomycetales; family Planctomycetaceae; genus SXKJ01. The sequence goes on along the minus strand of CAMDEA010000018.1, from coordinate 58,497 downwards.
GCCGCAGCAGCGCGATAAGGCGAGCGGGGCGGCGTCAGCCCAATGGCACACACCTTGGAAACTAGCAGGCACATTCCATGTGCCGTCAGCCTGAGAATTGCCGACGGCACATGGAATGTGCCTACTACATTGACTCCACACCGCTCGCCGGAGTGTCGATTGTGTTGCCGACTATTTCTCGGCCGCTTCAGCCACGAACAACTGCGTCCACGGGCCGCTGCTGACGTTGAAGTAAATGCGTCGGCCATCGGGACTGAAGACCGGATGCGGATGCGAACGCCGCCACGAACGCGCTCCCCGCGAATTGTCGAAGCGGTGCAGCAACACGTAATCGGAACCGCTCGCGTTGGCGACGATCACGCCCCACTCGGTTGCCTCACCACCAAGCTTATCCATCGTCGTATCGGTGACGATCAACTTGCTGTCGGGACTCGCGGAGGGATGATCGCCGCGAAACACCGGCAGACCGGGGAGGCGTCGCTCTTTGCCGGTGTCGCTGTCGATCAACGTGTAAGCCGTCTCGACGATGGTCTTCTGATCGGGATGCCATGCGGGATGTCCCCAACGCTCGCGCAGAAACAGGAATCGCTGATCGGCGAGGCTGTAGCAGATCAATCCTTGCCGCTGACTGGCCGCGGTGCTGCGAGCATCGCCGCCGCTACCCGAGGCCATCTTGAAGAACACACGCGACTGATCCGGACTGAGCACCGGAAAGAAGATCGACGTCGGTTTGTCGCCATACGACTTCGCGAGCCATTCGGGGTACGCGGCCTTCACCGCGTCGTTCGTGACCACCGTGCGAATCTCTCCGGATTCGACGTTGAGCAATTCGAGATCGCGATGCGGCCCCGGATTCCAGTGCGGCCCATACAACGGCACGAAGTCCGCTTGAGGCTGTCCCCATCCCGCCAGCCGTCCGCGAGCCAGCACGCGTTCGGTGGCCGAGTCCACATCCACAGCGGCAACGAACCACTCGCCGTTTCGCTCACCGTGGAACACGACGCGACGACCTTTCGAGACCCATTGCTGACACGCCACGCGATGCGCGTCCTCGACGGAGATCTCTTTCGCCAGCACTCTCTCGTCGCCACTGACTCGGTGGCGAATCCGAACCTCGCCGAACTGACCATCCGCTTTCGACGAGGTGAAGAACAACACCCACTTCCCATCCGGGCTTTCCGGGCAGGTATTGAAATAAGAATGAATCGTGTGCTCCGCCGCTTCAGCAAAAACCGGGCGCACGCGCACTCCGCTGCGCCAAGCTGCGAGCGGGTCATCGTCCGACCTCGCCGGAGATGCGGCAACCGCCGCGACTACCAACAGAAATGACGCCAGCCAGCGAGTCATGTGATCTCCCAATTCGTTGCTTGTCAGTTCGAGGTCGGCTTGAGGAATCCTCGATTCCGCAGCCAGTCGGTACAGGCGGTCGTCCAAGTTGAACATGCCGCGTTTGTCGGCCGCACTCCGAACCCGTGTCCGCCGGACGCATAGACGTGCAAGTCGGAATGAATGCCGGCGCGCTTCAACGCCAAATAGAACGTCACGCTGTGTTCCACGTCGCTGATCGGATCGTCCGAAGCGTGAACGAACAACAGCGGCGGCGCGTTTGCCGGCAGCTTCACGGTTGGAGAGAGCGGCCCCACTTCTTTGAACTTGAAATAACCCGAATAGACCGGAATGCCGAAGTCCGGCCGGCAACTGATCTCATCAATTGCGTCAATCGGCTCGTAAGTCCGCTTCTCGAAGTTGGTCGCGGTTGCTCCAACCAGATGCCCGCCCGCCGAGAATCCGATCATCCCAATCCGCTGCGAGTCGATGCCCCACTCCTTCGCCTTGCTGCGCACGAGACTGACCGCGCGCTGCGCATCCTTGACCGGCCCGATCGGCGGCACACCCTTCTCATCACCGGGCCGGCGCGGGCAGCGATACTTCAAGATGATGCCGGTCATTCCCAGAGAGTTCAGCCACTCGGCGATTTCTTCACCTTCGACATCCCAGCCGAGATTGTGATATCCACCGCCCGGACAAATCAGCATTGCCGTGCCCGTGTTGTTGTCGTTCGCCGGCCGATAGACGGTGAGCGTCGGCTTCGTGACGTTGGTTTTCCACTTGGTTGGCTTCCCAGCAACTTCATAGGGCACGCCTTTGACGATGAGCTGGATGAACTTCTCTTCGCCAATCGTCTCGGCATTATCGTCGGCTGGTTTGCCCGGCCAGAGTTCGATGACGAGCGGTTGATCGGCGGCCATCAGCGAGTTCGCGAACAAACCGAAGAACAACAAAACGGTCAATGCGATGGGCTTCATGGGGAAACTCCCGGCAACACAACGATGATCCACGCCAACCAAGCATGCAGAAGTCGAGTTGCCATTGTACGGCCTCAATCTATTTCTCGTCGAAATCCTGAACCAGCCGCTTCGGAGCAATGTTTCGCCAAGCTTCGAGCAGCGCGTGCCGCACGGTCAATTCCTTGGCGTTGCGAAGGCGGACGATGGTGCATCCCCGACGTCCCCAAGCTCCGCTCGCCGGATGGAAGACGTCCGGCTCATCACGGAGGAAAGCCGCTTGCTGCTCCGGCGTCAGCTTGACCATCCCCCAGTCCTCATCCGGTCCGAGCGTCGCGAAAATTTTGCCGCCGACTCGAAAGTCGGGATGCCCCATGTGCGCCTCTTCCGACGCTTCGGGGAGACGCAGCGTCAAGCTCCGAAATTTCTTTGCGGTCATGCTGTCTCCGATGAAGCGTCTTTGAACCCCTTCGGTGCCGACGCGGATTGATTACGTCGCTGTCGGTCAACTTTCAACAGGTGCTCGATCGCTGACCGGACGTCCTGAAGGTAATCCACCACTTTCTGTGGATCGAGTTCGTCACTTTGAGGCCGATGAACAAGCTCATTCCGTTTGTCTGCTCCCTTTTGAAGCACACCTCGCTTTGGATACTCTTCGCCAGTGACGGCCTTGAGAACCTCGCCATAGAGTTTCCCAAGTGGTGGAGACGGAACCTTCAAAAGAAGGACTTCGAGTTTGGGTTCAAGGCGGATAAGGATCTCTTTTATGGCAAGCTCAGCCGCGATCGTTGCCTCGATCCATTGAAACTCAAGGCCACTGGAACGCTCTGCCTCATGTAGATGTTGTGTTGCTATTAGCGATTCCTCCCCTGCGTCGAGCAAGGATTGAACGTGTTTTCTCCAACCTGCATCGAGCCTGAATAGAGGATGCGCCGAAAAGGCTCCGCTGAGCGTCCCGCCACAAATCTCAATCCAGTTCGCACTGTCGTCGCTCCAGTACACGCCGCCATTACACAATTCGTACCTGTCGTACTTGTGCATTTCCTGCTTAAGCAATCGAAGGACAGATCTGTTCTTCGTACTCAGGCGTCTGACAAGAGTCGTAAGCTCAACATCGATATCACGAGCTAGATTGTCAAAAGTGGATGCCAAACTCAGTGAATCATGCAGGCGAGTCGAGACTTGGCTTAGTGCTGTGCTGAAAATGGACGAACCCGTTTCTGACAAAACAATGGTCACTGGACTCGCGAATGCCGAATCGGAAACCACGAATTTGAACGGCCCGTCGTTTGGCACGGTTTCCAATGGCGCATGAATTTCAGCAGACACTTTGAAATGTATTTGGCACATTGTTTCGACAGCCATGAAAGTTAATCAGCGATTTGCACCGCAAAGTGCGAAGGATTATTCCTCGCTTCGCTCGGTATCGCCAGCACAGACAGACCGGTGGGTCTCGATGACTCGACCGCACCCTACAGATCACGGCATTGCGAATCGCAGCAGTTGGCCGTGGCGGTCTCGGCAGAGGATTTGGCGGTTCGAGACGACCACATGCGGCCAGACATCATCGCTGGCGAGGCGGCTGACGCGAGCCAACTCGCGATACGTCTTACTGGGTGACGCGGACGTTTCCGCCAGAAGAAGTTCGCCTCGTCCTGCCCAGACGATGAGTTTGTCATCGGACGTGACAACGACCGAACCGGCATCGCCGACGGGCGGGCCTTGCCAGACGAGTTCGCCGGTTTGCCAGTCGAGACACCGCAGTCGATCCCACGCGACGTAGATGCGGCCGCGATGAATCACCGGAGTACATGCTTTCGAGGCGAAAGGTTGCTCCCAAAGTTTCTCGGCACCGCGCAGTGTGATTCGCAGTTTGCACATCGCCCGATGGTTGTATTCGGAGGTGATGAGCACACAGTCGTCCTGCACGGCGGGGCTGGCGATGTTGTTGGCGAACTCGGTGATCCACGGATGGGTCGCGACCGTCTCGCCGGCATGAGCGGCATCGAGTCGCACGACCAGCAAGCCGTCGAACGACAACGCCGCGACGCACGGCACGCCCTCGACGGTGATTGGGGACAACCCTCCGGAGTGCCCGGCGACCTGGGTGGCTTTGGATCGCCACGCTTCGCGGCCCGATCGCTTTTCAAAGGCCACGATGGTTCCCGTCGGGCCGCCGACTTCAATCAGCAGCCAGTTTTCATGGACCAGCGGCGCGGACGTGTAACCGTAATCGCGCTGGCCACTACGGCCGACTTTCGCGCGCCTCGGCATCTGATAGTCGTTGTAAAGATTGCGATGCCAAACCTTGGCTCCGCGCTGTTGCACGTCCCAGCAATGCAGATCGCCGTCGGCACTCAGTGTGTAAAGCAACTGCGTGGCCGGATCGAACTCCGGCGTCGAGGACGGTCCCGAATACAATCCTTCATCGCCCGTCGCGTTTCGTCCGTAACGTGGAGTCTTGTAAGTCATCGTCCAGACGACCTTGCCCGTTTGGGATTCCAGACACGAGACGATGTTCTGCCCGTCACGATGTCCCAGTGCGAAGACTTGTTCGCCAACCAGCAGCGGCGCAGAGGCTCCCTCGCCGACGTTCGTATTCCACGTCGGTTTCGAGTCGATCCAGCGCGAGCCGTTCCAGCCCGATGCCTCTTGAACGACACCGTTGTGTTGCGAGCCTCGCCAATGCGGCCAGTCCTCGGCTGAGGCGAGGACGGCAATGCTCCAACCGATCATCGCGGCCATTCCGATTCGTCTCGGCCTGCGACTTCGCGAGGTCTCGATCACATTGTCAGCGTTTAATGATTCCACAGTCATGCGGTCCCTCCTGCGGTCGCCAGACCTGACCCTTGTGCCTGTGAGGCAGGGCATTGAAACTGGAATCGGTGGTGTTTGCCACGCTTCGATATTTCGACCACGGCTGGCTAGAAGTTCGATTTGAGTTGAGTTTGCTGGAGTGGGTGGCACGACCCTGACCATCGGAAAGGGCGTGGTTTTCAGAGTTGATCGCGATTTCCACGCCCTTCCCGATGGTCAGGACGTGCCACCCAAATTCACAAATTGGCCAGCCGTGATATTTCGACACGCCTTTCGTGAGATCTGCGCATGACAATGCCCATTGCGTTTCGTGGCCAAATCGTGTTTCCCAGTCGCATCGAACGAGGAGCGATCCTGGTTCGTGAGGGACGAATCACGGATGTGCTGGATGCCGGGGCGACATTGCCGGCCGAGGCGACCATCGTCGACGCGGGAGACGGCTATCTCGCGCCGGGCTTCGTGGAACTGCACTGTCACGGCGGCGACGGTGGCGATTTCATGGATGGGACGGACGAGTCGTTTCGGCACGCGCTGCAAGCTCACGCGCGACACGGCACGACGCGCATGGCGATCACCACGACGGTCGCGCGGCACGATCAGATTCTGGCTACGTTGGAACTCACTCGGCAGTTTCGCCGCACGCCGGAGCCGAATGGCTCACGGGTGATGGGTGCTCACTTTTATGGACCCTACTTCCGTTACGAGGCGCGCGGCGCGCATCCCGGCGCATCGGTTCGGCCGGCAGTTCAACAGGAGTTCGACCAATACCTCGAATACGCCGATGATCTCGTGACCGCGACGGTCGCTCCGGAAATCGTCGGAGCGAAAGAGTTCGCATTGGCCTGCCGGGCGAAAGGGGTACGAACCAACGTCGGTCACTCGTGGGCGACGTTCGCTCAAATGACCGAAGCGGTCGAGTGGGGCGTGCGGCACATCGACCATCTGTTCTGCGCGATGTCCGACAAGAGCAAGCTGCGGCAGTTTCAGATGTACCCGATGCAGGGGGGCGTGCTCGAAGCGACGCTCTATTACGACGAACTGACCACCGAAGTCATCGCCGACGGCAAGCATCTCGACGCGAGCCTGCTGCTGTTGGCTCTGAAGATCAAAGGCCCGGATCGGCTCGCGCTGGTCACCGATTGCAGCCGTGCGCTCGATATGCCCAACGGCAACTATGTGATCGGTCCGCGCGACGGCGGCGAGCCGTTTGTCAAACAGGACGACGTCGGCATGTTGCCCGACCTGACCGCGCTGGCCTCCAGCGTCCAGGGAATGGACCACATGATTCGCACGTTCGCGCGGCTCACCGGACGACCCTTGTGGGAGGTGATTCGCATGGCCTCGCTCACTCCGGCTCACATCGCGGGACGCGATCACGAACTCGGCAGTCTCGAAAAGGGCAAGCGCGCCGACGTGGTCGTGCTCAATCGCGATCTGGCCGTGCGGCGCGTCTTCATCGACGGGGCGGAATTGCCGCTGTCGGTTGATCGCTCATGAGTTCGGCGATATCGGCAACGTCATGGCGTTGATGAGGTAGTTGAGTTCGTCCTGCACTTCAACCGGATCGTCGACGGTCGTGGTGATGCATTCGACGACGACATGGCGGAACCTCTTCCGCAGGCGATGCACGGCGACTTTGAAGGCTCCGTCAGACAGGTTGAGCGATCGGGCTGCTTCGATCGCGGTGTCGTGGCCGGAGGGAGTGACGAGCCAGCGTTGCAGGACTTTGAAACGCGCGAGTTCGCCGTTCGACTCGGCTTCGGTGCTGAGCATGTCGATCGCTTGTTGGACGACAGCGAGCGCCCACTGACGGTCGAAATAAGCGTCCGGGGGAAAGCCCTGTGGGTCGGCCACTTCGAGGCGTTCCTCGTGCGGCTCATCCCCAGACTGGCTCGAGGACGGCGAGAGCGATTGCGTCTGCTCGCCGCCGCCGCGTTTGAGTGCTTGGTTGCGGTCGTTCCGATCCGCCAAGAAGTGTTTCACCGCGCCTAACAGGTAACTTCGGAAACGGCCGCGCGTGCGGTCGGCATGGTCGAGGCTGTGACCTTCCAGCAGCTTGGCAAAGAACTCATGCGTGAGATCGCGTGCCTCGTCGGTGGACTCGGCGTTGGAGCGGTCACGGTAGCGTCGCACGAAGAGCTCGACGGGGCCGTAGTACGTCTCGCACAAGGCGCGCAGGGCCTGTTTGGCTTCGGGCGAATTGCCTCGCGCGGCGACCACCTGCGTCCAGTGCGTTGTTTGAAAGTTGTGTGGCACTCAGTCATCTCAGCAACGGCATTCCGCATTCCGATCAGTTCGCGCTCTGCACCGCGACGGTCGTCCGATGGCCGAGTTCGAGCGAGACGTTGCGAAACTCAACCCACTGATACGGGCGGGACTGAACGTGGAACTTACGGATGGCCTCGAATTCTTGGACAGGCAGCGTTGTCAGAGCGTTGATCAGCCCGTGCCCGTGGTCAGTGCCTTCTTCTCGCAAACGGATGATTGTGCCGTCGGCTCGCTCGTAGACCAATCGCGTTTCGTAATCGTCTCGCCGCGAGTATCTGAAGGAGAGCGGCACGGTCTCACCGGTGGTGTTTGTCGTTCGCACGGAGCCTTCCCAAGAGCCTTTTGAGCCGCCGGATTCCGAGGCACCGAATTGACGCTGGTTCTCGTGTCGCAAGAACGTGAGTGACGTGTGCCAGTCTCCGTCGGCGACACCGACTTCCACCGTCATCTGACGTGCCTCGGGCGGACAGGCGATGGATTGAATCAGCATCAAATACGGCTGCTTGTCATGGGGTTGATGTAACGCCGAGCCCATTCCGGAGATCTTTGATATTGTCGGGAATCGCAGCACCGGCTGCGAGGGCAAGCCCGTCTCGCTGTGAACTCGGACGATGATCTCTTTGATGACTTTGCCGGCCGAGGTGCTCGTTCCGCCGAAGTCGGGCACGACTCCGTCCGCCGACAGTTCGCCATTCGGCTTCCAGCAGGGTTGGTCCTTCGACGGATGTGGTCCGAGCACGACCAGTTCCACTTTGCCTTGCTCATAGGCCCCCTCGAACGGAGCCAGCTTCGGTTGGACGGGTGGTTCGATCGTCTTAAATCGAGGAGTGCCGTAGATCACCGCCTGAGAATCCGGGCTCTGTCCGTCCGGCAACATCGTCACCCACACCGACACACGCATGTGAGACTCCGTTGTGTAGGACAACAAACTGCGTCCGCGATTCGGACCCAAGACGGCCAGAGACCACTCCGCTGGCCCGACCGACGCGAGCATCTTTCCGCGTCCTTCGTCGGTGATCGGCAAATAGTCGAGTGGAACTCGCACGCGGTGCCCGCCCTCCAACTTCGCTTGATAGCCACTCACAATGCCAGGCTTCGTCCTCTGACCATCCACAGTCAATTGGACGTTCTCGACCATCAGCCAGACGTTCCAACCGGCAGGGCATTCGACCTCGTGACGAAACGAAAAGTGCCCGCCATCGACCGACGGCTGTTGGGTGTAGACGTTGGCTGTGACCGAATTCGTTTCGCGGAGAAACCGAATCCCCACGACGCTGGCCAACGCGACCGCGAGGATGATGCCAAGAATAGCGGCGATGACACGCACACGCGGCCAATCCTGATATCGCGCCCGCAGTTCGCAGAGCGTGGCCAGCCCCATGAATCCAAAGAAGCCGAACATGCCGGCGGTCCAGCCGAGTCCCGGCACAAAGCAGAAGAATCCGAGATAGCCAAAGTGCGCGAGCTTCAGAAATCGTTGCCCCCACTTGGTGTGGAAGCCCATCGTTTCAATGATCGACTGGCCCGGTCGCACCGCGTCAATTCCCGTCATGCGAGTGGTCACTGTCTGAGCCGATACTTCGGCAGCAGGCCCCTTCGAGACATTGCGGCGGCTTCTCGCTCGAATGATCAGGAGGACAATGACCGGCAGGAGGAATGTAAAACACGTCGCGCCGAAGATGATGAATTCTGGCCAGCCGATGCCGAAGATCCCGCCGGACCTGTGGCGGGCGGACATCATCGCTACGAGCAGAGCGGCCATGATCGCCACTTGAATCAAAATCGGCACCAACACCCAACGAGAACTCGCCGGCACTTTCAAATCCCGCGCGGTCGTCCTGGCGGGTGCGCGGCCGGTTGCCGCGATCGTGGCCTCGCGAATGGCGGCGAACCAGTCGGCGGTCACTTGATTGAAGCGCGACGGAAATCCGAACAGGCTCTCGTAGGGCGTGAAGAAAAGTTGTTGGCTCTGACCAGTAACCAGGTAGGTGACGCTGATGAAGTCGAGCCCCACGGGATTCACCAACGCCGGATAGCGGCCGACGCTGAGGTCTTGAATCGCCACCAACGGAATGACGGTGTTCGTCGGCCCCTGCGTGATGATCAGGTGGCTGCCGTCGAGGAGCAGTCGGCCTCGGCTTTGCCACAAAAGCACTTGGCCCGCCAATGTGGCGAGTCGCTCGCGTGTTGTGACAAAGCAATTGCAAGATTTCTGCACATGCCACGCGGGAGTCTCGACAACTCCAGACATCTTCCGCGTCGGAGAATTCGCCACCGCTTCCACCTGCTGCCGAAACTCCGTCGCCGTCGAGAACCGCAGTTCCGGTTTGACATCCAACGCCCGCAGCACAATCTCATCCAGCCGCACATCAATCTGCACCTTGCGAGACGGTGCCTGCAATGTCGCCCCCGGCAACTCGCCCGTGAGCATCTCGTACAACACGACGCCGAGCGAAAAGATATCCGCCCGATGATCAACCGACGCGGGACGGTCGCGCTGTTCAGGAGCCATGTACGACGGCGTGCCCAGCACGGATTCTTGAGTGAGGTCAATCCCCCGTAGGTCAGGCTTTCCAGCCTGACCCGCGTTCGACGTGAGATCGTCAGGCTGGAAAGCCTGACCTACGCGCAGCATTCGCGCGATGCCGAAGTCGGCGATCTTGATGCGGCCTTCTTTGTCGAGCAGCAAGTTCTCCGGCTTGATGTCGCGATGCACGATGCCACGGTCGTGAGCGAATTGCAGCGCCTCGCAAATCGGCGGCACGATCGCCAACGCTTGAGGCGGAGTCAGTCGCCCGGCCGTCATCGCCTGCCGCAAGTTGACGCCGTCTACGAACTCCATCGTCAGGAAATAAAACTCACCCGCCTGTCCAAAATCATGAACTGTGACAATGTTCGGATGATTGACCTCCGCCAAGACTTTCGCTTCACGCGAAAACCGCTCGGCAAAATCCGGATTGGCTGCGTGCTGCGGAGCCAGAATCTTCAACGCCACCAACCGCCCCAACGACTTCTGCCGAGCCTTGTAAACCGCTCCCATCCCCCCCTGCCCGATCAGCTCCAGCACTTCGAGCTGCGGAAACGCAGACGTCAGCGCATCCACCGACGGCGGCGTCCAAGGCATCGCGGGAAAGCTATCGGCCCCAGTTCCCAACGCCGCTTGCTTCAGTAAACACGCCGGACAAAGCCCATTCGCCACCGTCACATCCAGCACCACACCGCAACGAGGACATTTCGATTCAGCAGCCGTTTCTGTCATGGTCATCCGCGCCTCAGGTCAAACATCGATCAGATTCACGCACGCTCTCTCATACCTGAGTGATCCCGTCGGACCAGTTACACAAACTGAGCGGTTTTGTTTTTGTCCCGACAGGGACACTCGAAAATAGCCCAGCACGTCAGTGCTGGGATGATCGTTCAGCGTGCCTCTTGAGTCCCGTCAGGGACGACAGAGCAGGATCGTTTTCTGTCGTCCCTAACGGGACTTTGTGAGGATTTTCTCCACGAACCCCAGCACTGACGTGCTGGGCTATTCTCGATACGTCCCTAGCGGGACTCGAAAAGCGCTCAGTTTGAAGCAGTTTTACGTGACTCTTCAAAAGCACAACAAATCTCGGCGACTGACCTCGGCTCGCGTAGAGTTCGTCAAATTCACTTGGCAGCCAGTGGTGCTGTCGCAGTGTGACCCCCATAACGGTAGTACGCGGCGCAGGCTCCCTCCGAAGAGACCATCGGTGCTCCCAACGGTGTCTCCGGGACGCAGCTCGCGCCAAAGTGACGGCAGTCCGGCGGCTTGATGCGGCCAGAGAGCACATCGGGGGCGCGGCACTCGTTGAACAGACACGGACGCGACTCGATGACACCGAAACGCTGAGTCGCATCGAAGCGTTGCAGTTCGGGACGCAAGCGCAGGACTCCGCGCGGGACAATCCCAAAGCCGCGCCACGGGCCGTCGCTGATTGCGTAGGCTTGCTCGATCACACGCTGGGCTTCTGCGTTGCCAGAGCGACGCACGCTCCGGCCGTAACAGTTCGTCGCCTCCACGCGGCCGGATTCCAATTGCATCACGCAGTCCCGGATGCCGACCAGCAAATCGACCGGTTCAAATCCAGTGACGGCGACCGGCACATGGAACTCACCCACAAAATCGTCGTAGGCGGCGAAGCCGGTGACCGTGCAAACGTGGCCCGCAGCCAGAAAGCCTTGCACGCGATTGTCGGACGCCTGCATCAGCAACTCCATCGCCGGCAGCACGCGCACGTGCGAAACGATCAGGCTGAAGTTCTTCAATCCCAATCGCTCCGCTTGCAACACGGCGAGCGCGGTGGTCGGAGCAGTCGTCTCGAAGCCGACCGCGAAGAAGATGATCTGGCGTTGTGGCTCGCGTTGCGCGAGGGCGACCGCATCCAACGGCGAATACACCATGCGGACATCCGCTCCGCGCGTCTTCGCATCCAGCAGACTGCCGGCATTGCCCGGCACGCGCAGCATGTCTCCGAAGCTGCTCAGGATGACCTCTGGCTGTTGAGCCAACTGACACGCCAGGTCGATGTCTTCGGCCGGTGTCACGCAGACCGGACAGCCCGGCCCGTGAATCAACTCCACGACATCAGCCAACGCCGCGTCGATGCCGTTCCGCAGCAGGCTGTGCGTCTGCCCGCCGCAGACCTCCATCAGCACCCAGCGGCGAGTCGCTCGCTGCTGAATGTCTTCCACCAACCGCCGAGCCACCGCGACATCACGAAACTCATCGACCAGTTTCATAGTGACGGCTCCTCGCTCGATTCGGACAGGCTGCGAAGCTCATGCAAGAGTTGCTGCGCCTCAGCGGCATCGACCCGGCTGATCGCGACCCCCGCATGGACAATCACGAACTCGCCGAGTTCCGCTTCCGGCACACACGCCATGTGACAGACGCGCCGCACCCCTTCAAACTCGATCTCCGCGCGCGCGAACAACGGTTCGCGATCCAGCCAGCGAACAACTTTTCCAGGCACGGCCAGGCACATGTCGGTTACTCCTCCAGCATTTGTCCGGTGCCTGACCCCTGCCCCATCAACGCGATCGCCAACTGGCCGGCGGCGAGGCCACCATCATTCGGCGGAATCATTCCCGGAAGCCCCAGCCGAACAGCGTCCGGGCCAAGTTGCTCGATGAGGGATTCTACCAGCACTCGATTCTGAAACACGCCACCCGACAGAACGATCGGCAGTGCGGGGTGCCGACGCGCGGTCACAACTGCGAATCGCGCGAGACTGTGATGAAACATTTCCGCGACTCGCGATGGAGGCACATCATTCATCAGGTCGTGCCACACGCGACGAACCAACGGTTGCCAATCCAAGTGACCATCGTTGTCCGTGTCCACGAAGTCGATTGGGCTTGGGGAATGCTCACAGAGACTTTCCAGAAGCATTGCTGGCTGCCCCTCGAATTCACTGCGAGAGATTCCCAGCACCATCGCGGCGACGGCATCAAACAGCCGGCCGATGCTCGTGCATTGTGGCGAGAATCTTTCCGAGGCAGCGATCGCGAAGAACCGTTCGTGCTCACTCGCTGACAAGTGACGTGAAACGAAAGCGCGAGCTTCCGTCTTTCCCACCGCCTCGCGCAGCAGCACTGCGGCGACACGCCACGGTTCACGAATCGCCGTTTCGCCTCCGGGAAGCCGAAACGGACGACACGCACCGACCCGCTCGAACTGACCGCCGCGGCACCGCATCGTCTCGCCGCCCCAAAGGAAACCATCCGAGCCGAAGCCGGTTCCGTCCCACGCCAATCCCAAAACTTCGCGGTCGAGCCAACCCTGTTCCCAACTGACCGCCATCACATGCGCGTGATGATGTTGCACGGCTTTGCTTCGCAGTCCAAGTCCATTGGCCCACTCGGTCGTGAAATAGCTCGGATGCAAATCGTGGACGATCAGCTTCGGCTTCGCTCCGAAGAGTTGTTGCAGTTGTTCGACCTGTTGCACGAATCGCTGCCGCGTCTGCTCGCGTTCCAAGTCGCCGATGTGCGGTCCCAGCACCGCTTGCTCGCCGTTGTCGAGAGCGAAGGCATTCTTCAGATGCCCGCCCGTCGCTAAGACAGAAGTCGGACCGTTTCGTTTCCACGGCCACTCCGGCAATGCCAGCGGAGCAAATCCGCGAGCCATGCGCAGCGTCACGGGACGGCCGGCGATCACGCGCACGACGCTGTCGTCCTCGGCATTCGCGATCGGTCGATCGTGATGCAGCCACAGATCGGCGATGCTCGACAAACGAGCTTCGGCCTCAGCAACCTCGACCACCAACGGTTCACCTTCGAGATTTCCACTCGTGGCCACGAGCGGCCGGCCGAAGCGATGCACGATCAACCAATGCAGAGGACTCGACGGCAGCAACAAGCCCACGTCTCGCAAACCCGGATGAATTTCCGCAGCCAAAGTAGGATGGGCACTCCTGCCCGTCCTACGCCTGAGCAACACAATCGGATTCGCTCGCGACGTGAGCGACTCCGCTTCCGCCGCCGAGATGTCCGCTAAGTCTTGAGCGACCCCCAACGATTCGACCAACACGGCCAACGGCTTCGACGGCCGCTGCTTGCGGCTTCGCAATCGCCTGACCGCATCTGCTGAAGTCGCATCGCACAGCAATTGATAACCGCCGATGCCACGCAGCGCGACGATCTGACCCGCTTGCAACGCTTTGACAACCACGTCGATCGCCTCGCGCTGCGATCCCAGACAATGTCCTTGACGATCGACGCACCACATGCGCGGCCCACAGTTCGGGCAGGCGATCGTTTGCGCATGACAGCGGCGATCCCGCGAGTTCGCGTACTCATCCGCACAAGCACCGCACATCGCGAACGAGTCCATCGTCGTCGCGACTCGCTCAAACGGCATCGCCGTGATGACGGAGTATCGCGGGCCGCACGCCGCGCAAGTCGTCAGCGGATATTCGAACCGCCGGCCCGCCGGATCACGAATGTCGTCGAGACACTCGGCACACATCACGACATCCGCCGGCACCTGAGCACGCACGGTTCCGATTTCCGACGTCGCTTCAATCTGAAAGCTTCGGTCCGACGACTCGCTGCTCGGAATGACTTCCGATTCCCGCCGCTGCACGATCGCTTGCTCCGGAAGAACCGAAGCGAGTTGTGTCTCAAACGCTTCGACGTCGTCGCAATCGCCGTGGACCTCAATCTCAACACCGCATAGCCGATTCCGAACTCGGCCGGCAATTCGTAGCTGCTCCGCCAATCGCGCGATCGACGGTCGCACGCCGAAGCCCTGAACTCGTCCCTCCAAGAGGATGCGTCGTGCGCTTCGCATGAGTTTGTTTTCGTGCGTGTCCAGGCGAGCGGTCATTCAGCAATCGCTCGCGCTGTCGTTCGAGATAGGCACACCATGCCTCGATCCCCTGGTCGCGCAGCGCGGCGACGGAAAACACTTCCAACTGCGGTTGAATCAGGTGAGCGTCTGCGGTGGCTTGTGCGAGCGAGAATGGAACATAAGGCAGCAGGTCCGTCTTGTTGATGACCAGTGCTTGGCTTGTGCGGAAGGCTTTGGGGTACTTGGCCGGTTTGTCGTCTCCCTCTGGAACGCTAAGCACGATCACGCGCAGGTGCTCGCCCAGATCATGCGATGCCGGGCAGACGAGGTTGCCGACGTTTTCGACGAACAAGAACTCGACATCGGCAACGGCCAACGCTTCCCAACCGCGCTGGACGAGCGCGAGATCGAGATGACACGCTCCGCCCGTCGTCAGTTGGACGGCCGGGACCAGTGGCGTCAGCCGTTGCGCGTCGCGATCGGTGGCGATGTCTCCGACCAACACGGCCATCGAGCGTCGTCCTTGCCAATGCCGCGCGGTCGCTTGCAACAGCGACGTTTTTCCGGAACCGGGGGACGACAGCAGATTCACAACCAGTGTCCCTTGCCGAGCAAATCGCTCACGCGATTCCGCTGCGGTTTGCTTCGCGCCAAATTGGACATCGCGGGCAATCGTGATGGTGCGATACGTCATGATGACTTCACTTTGGGATTTTCCATTTTTGAATTGTTTGCACTGGCGTTTTCTCCGAAGGAGTTGTGTCACTTAGCCCAGGGTTGCTCGCGCAGCGAGCTACCCTGGGTTTGGAAGCAAAATGACCGACATACCCCGAAGGGGTTCCGTCATCAAATGTTTTCTCGAATGGCACAACCCTTTCAGGGTAGAAATAGACGTAATTCGCTAACCCAGGGTAGCCCGCGTGCGCGGGCAACCCTGGGCTATGTGACGCAATCCCTTCGGGATAAGGGCAGACACCACAAAGCCAAAACTCAACGTCCTGAATTCACGAAAGAGGGTTGCGGTTCGATCGACAATCACAAATCGAAAACCGAAAAGCCAGCGCCACCCTCCAGCACATCAACGGTCACGCTCATCAATCGGAAGGCGTCGCCACGCACGACGCTGGTCTCTCGGCTGTCGCAGTGAGGGCAGACGAAGCGAAAGTGTTCCAACTCGAACTCGGTGTGGCATGAGTCGCAGCGTGCCGTCAGCGGGACTTCGTCGATGATCAGTGTCGTGGCCGAACTCGTGAGAGGTCGGTCCGAAGTCTCACGACTTCGGCTACAGGTCAACTGCGTGAAGGCTTCTTTGACAAGCAGCGGTTCGACGCCGGACAGCGGGCCGATTTCGACGCGAACCTCCACGGCCGCTCGGCCACCTTGCGAGGCCACGATGCCGTCCACTTGCTCCAACAGCGATCGGACGAGCGAGACTTCATGCACGAGCGAAGTCCTCCCACAACTGAAACGCCAATCGCTGGCAGGCTTCTCGCACGAGCCGTGACGGTTCGGTCTCCGGTGCAAACCGGCCGCCGCCGATCGCCCAAATCTCGACGCGCGGCGGAAGTCGTCCGATGTTTGTCGCCAGATCGAGCACATCGGGCAAACCGAGTTGATGACTGCTCGATGACCGAGTCCGCACGAAGCGGTCGGCGGGCCAATGCCACATCCGCAGTTCACCGACTTGCGCCGGTGAGTCGCAGCAGTCGCAGGCAATCAAATGCGTCACGTCGTCCAACCAATCGAGCAGATCGCTCGGTGACTTCGCCAAACGACAGGTGAGTGATTCGGGCAGACCGGCCATTCGCCGTTGCAGTTCCGACGCGACCAGCCAGCCGGCTTGATCGTCACCGTGTGGACTGCCAAGACCGACGAAAAGTAGACGGGTCACTCCGTGACCCGAATTCCGGTCACGGAGTGACCGGTCTACAGAAATTATCTCAACCATCGCGTTGCACCGTCAGCTTGAGGAAGTGCGTCGAGCAACTGATGCACGGGTCGTAGCAACGCACAAGTTTTTCACACTGCCGCGCGGTCGCGGCTTCATCGTCGGTGAGGATGCGCGGCAAATAGTCGCGGAGATCTTCCTCGATCTGTCGTTGGTTCTGCGACGTGGGCGGAACGATCTTGGCGAGTGTGACCAAACCGGCGGCATCCACTTCATAGCGATGATAGATCAGTCCGCGCGGAGCTTCGGTCGCCGCGCAGCCTTGTCCGGCGCGATGGTCGTACTTGACGCGTGCGATCGCCGGCGGCCGATAGGTCCGCAGAATGTCGAGGGCCTCTTCGTAGGCGTGAATGATCTCCAGGCCGCGCGCGACGATCGCTCGGAAGGGATTCAGGCACGGAGTCTCGAAGCCAATCTCGTCGGCGACACGGCGTGCAGTCAGCGACAGACGCTCGCGATTCAAGTTCACACGAGCCAGCGGGCCGACGTGATAGCAGGCTTGCGGCGCTCCGCGAGAAGACTGCAACGCGGTGGAATGCGCGACGTGCTCTTCGTGGAACTCACTCTCGTAGTCGCGCACGTCCCATGAGGCTCCCGTGGTCGAAGTGACTCGGCCCTCGTTCATTGGGTATTCATCCGGGTGGACGAGACTGACCATGTCGTAAGCGCGCGTGAAGTCCGGAAAGTTAAGGCTCGCCAGCCAGCGAGTCGTTTCGACAGCGGCCAGCAATCCCCACTCGAAGTCCGGGATCAGCGGCGTTAGTTCGTCGTGGCGAGGAGTTCGATAAAACCCGCCGACGGCGACGTTGATGGGGTGAATGGCTCGACCGCCGAGCACCTCCAACAGTTGGTTGCCATGTTTCTTCAGCCGCAGGCCGCGATTCACTTCGTTCGGAAAATCCTTGGCCATTTCGATGCCGCTGTCGTATCCCAGAAAATCGGGAGCGTGCAGCAAATGGACGTGTAACGCATGACTCTCAATCCATTCGCCGCAGTACAGCAACCGCCGCAGCCGCCGAATGTCCTCGGTGATTTCGATGTCTAAGGCTGCTTCAAGAGCATGCACTGAACTCATCTGATACGCGACCGGACAGATGCCGCAGATGCGCGCGGTGATGTCCGGCACCTCTTCCAACTTGCGGCCTCGCAGCAACGCTTCGAACAGACGCGGCGGCTCGAAGATCGTGAGCTGCACGTCCTCAATGCGATCGCCGACCAGCCGCACGAAGAGTCCTCCCTCGCCTTCGACGCGAGTCAGGGCTTCCACTTTGATGAGACGCTCTTGTGTCATAGGGGTTCGCGGTCCGGGGTCCTATCCAGTGTAATGGCGGATGGAATTCAGTTGCCGACGCAGTTCGCCGCGGAAGTCGGGATGAGCGATCCCGATCAGCGCGTCGCCTCGCTGCCGCAGCGACAGGCCGTGCAAGTTCACGGCACCGTATTCCGTGACCACCCATTGCACATGTCCGCGAGTGGTCACGACACCGGCTCCGGGTGACAGTTCAGAAACGATTCGTGACACAGTCCCTCCGACCGCTGTTGAGGGGAGCGCGATGATCGCTCGGCCGTCCGGTGACATCGCCGCGCCGCGGATGAAATCCATCTGGCCGCCGATCCCCGAATAGATGCGATGGCCGATCGAATCGGCGCAGACTTGCCCGGTGAGGTCGATCTGCAACGCGGAGTTCACGGCGACGAGCTTTTCGATCTTGCGCAGCAGGTTCGTGTCGTTCGTGATGTCGCAGGGATAGAACGCGACTTGCGGATTGTCATCCACGAAATCAAACAGCCGCCGAGAGCCCGTGACGAAACTCGTCACAATCTGCCCCCGATAGATCCGCTTGCGGCGATTCGTAATCACACCGGCCTGAACCAGATCGACGACGCGATCTGAGAACATCTCCGTGTGAATGCCCAAGTCGTGCTTGTTCCCCAAGCGAGAAAGCACGGCATCGGGAATCGCACCGATGCCGGTTTGCAGCGTGGCACCATCTTCGACCAGTTTGGCGATCTGTTCGCCGATCGCGGCTTCAATCGGAGTCTCGGCGCTCGGCGGGTGTTCGTGCAGCGGCCGATCGGTCTCGATCCAGGCGGCGAACGATTTCAATGGCAACACGCTATGGCCGTGCGTCCGAGGCATCTGCCGATTGATTTCGGCGATCAGCACCGGCGCACAATCGGCCGCGGCGCGAGCGGCATCGACCGACGTTCCCAACGAACAGAAGCCATGCCGATCCGGCGGCGAGACTTGCAAGATCGCCGCATCCAATCGAATCACACCGCTGCGAAACAAGCCGGGGATATCCGACAAGAACACCGGGATGAAGTCCGCGATCCCGTCCTGAATGGCGTGTCTCACGGAGGCACCCGCGAACAGCGACACCGACGTGATTCGCCCGTGACAGGCCGGCTCGACAAACGGAGCCGGCCCTTCCAGGTGCATGTGATACAGCCTCAGATCGGTGAGTTCGCTGCGACGGCACATCGCTTCAATCAGCGGCGTCGGCGTTGCCGAGCCACCGTGAATGAACACGTTCATGCCGCTTTGCAGCTTCTCGACCGCTTCCTCGGCGGAGACCGCCTGTTGCCTGTGAGCGCTCATGAGTCCTCCGGATGGAGTTCCGCCAGGCGTTCGCTTTCGTGGCGAAACTCCGGTGCGTAGCCGTTGTAGTTGCGAAAGAGTTGAACGAGTTCAGGGGCCGGCGTTCCGTCCGCGAGAAACTGTTGGCACAGACTGCCAGTGTTGCATTGCTTCGCGGGACCGAAGCAGCCGTAGCAGCCGCGATCGTAGGCGGGGCAGATCGCTCCGCAGCCCGACTGCGTTACCGGGCCAAGACACGGAACGCCTTGAGCGATGGTGATGCAGACGGTCCCTCGGCGCTTGCAGTCGAGACACACGCTGTGCGATGGCGTCTTCGGTTTTCGTCCGGCCACGAGCGACACGATGACTTCGACGAGTTGATGCCGATTGATCGGACATCCGCGCAATTCAAAATCGACCGGCACGTGTTCGGCGATCGGCGTTGAGGTGGCCAGCGAGTCGATGTACTCCGGCCGCGCGTAGACGGCTCGCACGAATTCGTCGTGATCGGCCCAGTTCCGTAAGGCTTGAATGCCGCCTGCCGTCGCACAGGCTCCGATGGTGATCAGAAACTTGGAACGCTGGCGGATGTCGCGAATGCGCTTCGCATCCGTCGGCGTGGTGATCGAACCTTCGACCAGCGCGATGTCATACGGCCCTTCGTCGATGTGGCTGGTCGCTTCGAGGAAGTACGCGATGTCGATCTTCCCGGCGACGGTCAGCAGTTCGTCCTCGGCCGCGAGCAACGACAACTGACAGCCGTCGCACGACGCGAACTTGAAGACTCCCACTTTCGGTTTTGAGGACATCACAGCCCCTCCACGTTCAGAAACGGAGCGAGCCGGTCATGCCGATACACCGGGCCGTCTTTGCAAATGAACGTCGGG
Source organism: Planctomyces sp. SH-PL62 (assembly GCA_945893045.1). Lineage (GTDB taxonomy): Bacteria > Planctomycetota > Planctomycetia > Planctomycetales > Planctomycetaceae > SXKJ01. Next base: position 38,393 of record CAMDEA010000018.1, on the reverse strand, counting down.
CCGAGCTGACAATGCCCGCATAGCCCGATCGCGCATTGCATGTTGCGCTCCATCGACAGCCAGAGTTGGTTTTCCGGAATGCCACGGGCCAACGCGGACTTGCCGACGAAGCGCATCATCACCTCAGGCCCGCACATGAAAACGGTCGTGTGCTGCGGAGTGCCGAGCGGCAATCGGTCCAAGAGCAACGTCACGACGCCGACGTGACCCGACCACGCGGCATCGGCACGATCGACCGTCACTTGCACGCTCATGCCGCCCTGCGACCAATCGGGGAGCTCGTGATCAAACAGAATCGTGTCGGGAGTGCGTGATCCGTAAAGCAACGTCAGCGAACGGAAGCGATCCGCTTGGCGAAGTAGCTCATAAATCGCCGGCCGCAACGGCGCGATGCCGAGTCCTCCGGCGACGAGGACGACGTCGTGACCTTCCGCCGTGTGCAACGGCCAACCGCAGCCAAACGGACCGCGCAGGCCCAGCGTGTCGCCGACTTTGGACCGAGCCAATTTCTGCGTGACGTTGCCGACCGATCGAACGGTGTGTGCCCACGTTGTCGAACTGCGCGGATCGGCGCTCAGAGAGATCGGCACCTCGCCAAAGCCCGGCAAGTACAGCATGTTGAACTGCCCCGGCTGAAACCGATACGCGGCCGCGATGGCGGAGTCATCAAAGCCAAGATGGTACGTCGCCACGTCAGCCACTTCCGGCGTGATCGCGTGAATGCGAACCGTGTGGTAGCCCCAAGGATCGACTGCGCGGTCAGGGGTCAGGTCTTCAAATTTCATTTTTGGCACCTCGAATGGGCGCGAATTTGGTTTGGAATGGTGGTGTGAGTAGCGAGTCAGTGATGGAGCGCGAGGCCAAAAATGAAATTTGAAGACCTGACCCCGGCTCGCACCGGCTCGCACGCAATGTTCTTCCTAGACGCGAGGCTCATGGCGCATCCTTTCGCAACGCGGCGACTTCTTCCGTGATGTCGATGCCGACCGGACACCAGGTGATGCAGCGTCCGCAACCGACGCAGCCGGACGAGCCGAATTGGTCGATCCAACTCGCCAGCTTGTGCGTCAACCACTGCCGATAGCGCGATCGAATATCGCGTCGCACCGGGCCGCCGCTGACATAACTGAAGTCGAGATTGAAACACGAATCCCAACGCCGCTCGCGCTCGGAGTGCTGGCCCTCCAAGTCGGAGACCTCTTCGACGCTGCTACAGAAACACGTCGGACAGACCATCGTGCAGTTGGTGCAGGAGAGACACCGCTGACCAACTTCCTCCCACCGCGGATGATTGAGCCGCGTCAGCAACAGGTCTCGAATTCCCTCAGTGTCCATCTTGCGCGTGATCTGATCGACGGCTTGCTGCCGACGTTGCTCGGCGTCCGCGAGTTGTTGTTCGGCGATCGGCGTCGTGGGCAACTGCAACAACAATTCTTCGCCCGCCGGAGTTCCGACTTCGACCTCAAAGCCATCGGGCAACTCGGTCAGCGCGAGGTCGAATCCCGAACGGCAGCGCGGTCCGGTTTCCATCGATGTGCAGAAGCAGGTGCTCGCCGCTTGCGTGCAGTTGACCGCGACGATGAACGCATTCTGCCGGCGTCGTTGATAGATCGGATCGACGTACGCGCCTTCGAGGAACACTTTGTCTTGCACGCGAATCGCCGCGAGCTCGCAGGCTCGCACACCCAGAAACGCGTACTTCGGCGGATTGTCGTCGGCCGCGCGCATCTGCCAGCCGTTCGTCGTGAGGTCCGCCGTCGTGAGCGTCGTCAGCGGCGGAAACAGGTAACGCTTCCACGAATGTGGACCGACCACGTATCCGAAGAGTTGGTCGTCCTCACGCCGTTCGAGCCGATACTCCCCCGGAGCCTGGCGGTCGGTCCAACCTTGCGGCAACTCGCTGACCGAGCTGATCCGGTCATAGACAATCGCCGCTTGCGAGACCGTCGGGCCGATGACTTCAAAGCCCTGCTCGGCCAGACAGTCGATCAGAAGCTGCAAGTCGGCCTTCGCAAGAAACACGGACATGCTGGAGTTCATCGGCGGCTTTCAACAGGACGTCGTAGCCACGCGCGCCAAGAGCGTGGGGTTTCCGAAACATTCCCACGCTCTTGGCAAGCGTGGCTACCCAGTGATCAATGCGGTTTGGCGAACAAGTCGAGCAATTGCAGTCGTGTGGCAAGCAGTCGTTGCGACAACGCGGACGCGACTTGTCCCATGACGTGAAAACCGACTTCGTGATCCGTATCACAGAGTTGTCGCAGTTCTCGTCCGGAGATCGCGATCGCCTGTGTCGGCTCCGCGGCAATGGCGCTGGTTGTCATGCGACCGTCCCCCAACAAGGCCGACCACGCCAGCAGTTCACCCGATCGCACGGTCAGAATCCGAGTCAAACCGCGACCGGGCACATTCATCTCCAACGCGACATGCCCCGAACTAAGCACGTACAAATCGTCGCGATGGTCTCCCTCGCGAAAGATCAACGTCCCTTCATTCCACTCGACGACACGAGCGATCGCCGCCAACCGCTCCAGCACGGCGGCGGGCAGCTTGCTGGCGAAGTGGGCCTTCTGTAAGAGATCGAGCGCGGTCATCGTGCATCCTTTCCGAATGCCTGATCTGTCATGTGCGGCAAGTGTGATGTTGCTCGGCGTCAGAGTGAGCGGTGTGCGGATTGGAGGCTCCCGCTCAACGGTCATGAATTGGATTCACTGAGTATCTTGACGGCTTCGCACACGGATGCGAATCGTTTTCAAACAGCAATCCTGATGCCAGCGTTTCAGTCGCCGCGAATGATAACGTGATGGACATCAAACTCGCCCCAACGAGGAGTGCGGATTCTCATGAACGATGGAACGCAGACGTGGACTTGTCCGCTGCTGACTTCTGCCGCGGACGGCGAAGTCATCAGTTTGGCTCAGGGGGATGGGGGCGCGGCGTCTCGGCGGTTGATCCAGCAACAGGTCGCGCGAATCGTTGGCAACGACATCCTGCATCGCTTGGAAGATGCCGCGCGGTTGCCGGCGCTGGCGGGAGAGATCGTGTTCACGACGGATAGCTTCGTGGTCTCGCCGCTCTTCTTTCCGAGGGGAGACATCGGCAAGCTGGCTGTTTTTGGAACGGTCAACGATCTGATCGTCGCCGGAGCACGGCCGCGCTGGTTGAGCCTGTCGCTCATCATCGAAGAGGGTTTGCCGACGGAGTTGCTGCGTCGCGTGCTCACGAGCGTCGCCAACGCGGCCGAGGCGGCGGGTGTCGCGGTCGTGGCCGGCGACACCAAGGTGGTCCCACGCGGAGCGGTCGATCAACTGTTCCTCAACACGTCGGGCATTGGCGAACTGATCGAACCGGCTCCGGCCGGGCCAGCCGCGATTGAAGTCGGTGATGAATTGCTGGTCACGGGCCATGTCGGTCAGCACGGTGTGGCGATCTTGGCCTGCCGAGAAAACCTGGGCTTTGAGCCGCCGCCGCAAACCGACTGTGCGTCTCTGTGGGATGCGGCTGAGGCATTGCGAGACGCAGGCATCCCCGTCCGCGCCATGCGCGACGCAACTCGCGGTGGAGTGGGAGCCGTGCTGCACGAGTGGGCCTCCGCTTGCGGTCACACGTTGGCGATCGAGTCTGCGGCGATTCCGGTGTCCCCCGAAGCTCGCGGCATTTGCGAGTTGCTCGGCTTGGACCCGCTGTTTCTCGCCAACGAAGGGATGATGGTCGTCGCGGTGCCGAACGGAACCGCTGATCGCGCCCTGGCCGCATGGCATCAACTGCCACAACACCAATCCGCACAGCGCATCGGCGAGGTTCGTGCGCGAACCCTTTCGCCCGTGGTGATCCAACGCGGCTTGGGGGGCGAGCAAGCCCTCGACGAACCGATTGGAGCCGCCTTGCCACGAATTTGCTGAACACAATCTGAACGCCGATTACATCGCCGAGGTCCGCATCTCCATCGGTTGCTTGAGCAGCCACAGGCTGAACACGCTGAATGCGATCATCCCCGCGAGCATCGGAAGCTGACTGCGAAAAGCGGCTGATCGCGATCCGAAGATTCGTACCGACGTTCGCTGGGCCACCCACAAGCTGTAAACGTGACCGACCAGCACGAGCAAAACTTGCAGACCCCACAACACGTCCAGCGACACCAACGGCGGGACATTCCAGCGTGCGGTACCGAACCAATTCTGCCCCCAGCCGAAGGGATCACTGATCAAGGTCACGACCTTCGGGCCTTCCATCAGCAAATGCTCCAGGTTGTGGGCCAGGTGATAAAACAACGCGATCGGCAGCAGAGCGTAGGCGTAACGCACGAAATAATCGTGAAACGCGAGCGACTTGTCGGTCAGGCGATTGCGACCGACGAGACACGACAACCAGACGAGCGCCGCGTAAATCAGAATCGGTGCCGCCATGATCGCGACCATGCCCAGCGAGAACGACAACAACCGGCCGGCTGAGAATGACGAGTTCAACCACTCAATCAGACGTCCCCAATTCGGGGTCATCGTCAGTCCGTGGAAACCGGTGATCGACAGCATCAACAGCGCGAGATACGCCTCATCCGTGCGCGGGCGATGTTCGTGGACGAGATCCTCGCCCCACGGTCGCAGGTTCAAAGCAAGGTTGTCGTGCGGGCAAGCCTGCAAGCACTCGCTGCATTGGATGCAGTAGGTGTTTGTGGCAAGGTTGCCGGGATACAGAAACGTCGGACAGCCGTAAGCGGACGCGCTACCGTGGACGCACTCTTTAGTGCGGCAGTCCTTGCAGACAGTCGCGTCCTTCGAGCGAATCTCCACACCGGAGAACATCGCGTACAAGCCGCTGACTCGGCCGACGAGGCAGGCGTAACGACAGAATCCTTTCTTCTCAAACAGAAACGCGCTGACGATCGCCATCAGCAACATCGCGATCGCCAGATAAGCGGTGACTACCGGCCGCATCGTCACCCCGAAGCCCAGTTCAATCCACGTCAGTCCCACGAACAGCACGGTTGCGATGACGACGTTTCGCGCGGCGTGCGGCCACTTCAAGTTCAGGCTCAACCCTTCGTCGGACTTCTTCCAGAAGCGCAACTTCTCCATCCAACCGGCGACCGCGTCCCACGGGCAAATGAAACACCACGCTTTCCCCGCGAACATGATCAAGATCACCAGCCCACCCCACCACACGGTCCAGGTCAGAACCGGAGCGATGTTCATCGCCGGGTTCTGATTGCCAAACAACCCCGCCGCGATCACCAGAAAGAACAAGCTGACGACGATCAGTTGCAGAGCGAACCGAAACGGCCGCGACGTCACCAGCCAGCGAACGACTCGCCAGTCGAGCAAGTTCAAACGGTTCGGCCGAGTTTCGTAGCCACGTTCGCCAGAACGTGGGGGAATCAAGCTCGATCCCCATTCGCCCACGCTCTGGCGAGCGTGGCTACTCGACACTTCGCCGAGAACGGGCAATTGCCAGTCATCGCGACGCCGGCCGGCGGTGATGCGGTCGATGCTCTCGAACGTGCCGAAGCTCACGACCAGCACGCAGGCGATCGAGACGTAATACATCCACGACGGGATGCCCCACATCGTGTGCATGAAGAACGCTGCCGGATCGGTTTTGAATTGCTGCCGGTGTTCCTCGCCACAGAGCCGATAGGTCTTGCCGAAATACGTCGCCGTCTTGACCTCTGCCTGGTCCAGCAGCGATTTGCAGACGACACAGCGGTCGCCGAGGTACTTGCTCGGAGTGGCTGCGAACCGATCGCGACACGACTTCGCGCAAAAGTAGTAGTCGTGTCCATCGTGCTTGGCGGTGAAGCCCCAACTCGGCGTGACCTCCATGTGGCAGACCGGGTCGATGTGCGTCTGGTTCGAGTCCACCGTGGGCTGACGATTCGACACCCAGACCGCGACACCCATCGCGATGAGCAGCGAATACGGCAGGAAGATTTTGAGAAGCGTGCGCATGGTGGGTCAGTGGTCAGTGGTCAGTGGCTCGGTTGGCTGATGTGGGACTTCCGCGCCTCGTTGATTCGCCGCACGCCGCCGGTTGCGTTTCAACTTGATGGCACGCACGACGAGCAAGAACACTCCGAGTCCCGCGACGATCGCGATCACGACCGACTTCGTGGCGGTTGGCTCGCCGGCGATCATCAGGAACGGGATCACTTCCGGCTTGCCTTCGACATCCATCGTCAGCTCGGCGATGTACTCGCCATCGTCGGGGAACGTCACGAAATACTTGTGCTGGTTGCCGGTCGGCTCGTGAACGGTCGGCTCGAAGATCAGCGTGTTTTCGCCGAACGTGGCGGTCTTCAAGGCTCGCAACGACACCGGGAGTTCATACGGCAGGCCGGTATTCCGGTCCTTGATGTAGAACGCGATCGTCGTCCGCTCACCGGGGACGGGATGACCGGGGAACGACGTCATCAGCAAGTCGTAAGGACCGGTCGTCGCCGGGTATTCCAGCGTCGGAGCCTGCGGATAGTTTTCTTTGTACGAGTAGTGCGGCAGGCCGAGGATGTGATGAGCGTGTGCCAATGACGAATGACCAATGACGAGTGACGAAAGAATGAAGAAGATCGAATGACGAAGAATCTGAGCCGGCACCGTTCGAGCTTCGGCATTCGGTCTTCTTTCGTCATTGGGTCTCTCGTCATTCGTCATTCTGATCACGGGCAGCATCCATCGAAAACGTAGCGCGTCGTCATTGCAGGCTCGCACGCAGCTTCCGCAGTTGGTGCATTCCATGCCGGTGATCTGGACCAGCATCGGTCGCAGGTCGAACTGACAGACGCGGACGCATTCGCCGCATTGGACGCATTTGTTTTCGTCCCGTTCGACACGCACGACGCGGAAGCGGCCCAGCAACGAATAGAGCGCGCCTCCGGGGCAGATGTAGCGGCACCACCAGCGTTTGCTGACGAACAACTCGATTGCGCAGATTGCCAGAAGCACATACGCGCCGATGCCGACCGTTGAGCCGAACACGAACAGATGCACTTCGCGGCTCATGACTGCGGGGGGATAGAACAGCGCCACGAACGGCACGCCGGTGGCTCCGACCAAACCCAGCGTGACGGCCAGAATCAGGTACTTGTTCTTGAGCGAGAACTTGACGTCACGCTCGCGAATCTCGGCGATCCGCAGCAGTCGTCGGCATTTATCGACGACCTCCAGCAGCGTGTTCATCGGGCAGATCCAGCCGCAGAAGACTCGACCGAGCAGCACCGTGACGGCGACCGGGATAAGCAATGACCAGAGCATCGGTTTGTAGAACGACCGGCTGCTGATGATCGCTTCGGCTCCGGCCAACGGATCGGAGAGGCTCACACCGAACAGCCGTGCCGACCAGATCGTCCCTTGCGTCTGTTGCACCAGTTTCTGACGACTCTCGTCTTTGTTGACGACTCGTTCGATGCCGCGCACCGCCACGTTGCGCCAGTTGTTCTCGCCAAGGTCGTGAATGGCGTGCGCCTCTTTGAAGTGCATGTAGAGCGCCATGATCGGCAACAACATGAGCACGCCGAGGCTCAGCAGTTGCACGCAGCGCCGAGCGATGGGGACCAGCCAACGAGTCATGACTGAACCTCCTCGTGGCTGAACGAATCGAGCGGCGCGACGCGGATCGCGCGGTACGGCACGATGCAGACCTCCTCGCACAGACCGCAGCCGGTGCAAAACTCCGAGTGGACTTTCGGTGCGTTGTAGAGTCCCTGAGTGATGGCCTGGCCGCGCATCGGACAGGCGGTGAAGCAGGCTCCGCAAACACCAGTCCGCAGGTGCGACACGCAGATCGCCTCATCAACGACGGCCACGCCCATGCGGACGTCCGTCTTTTTGGTCAGCCGCTGAAGTGCCCCGGTCGGGCAAACGTCGCCGCACTTCAGGCACAGCGTGCAGCCTTTCTCGCGAGGCAGGATGTACGGCGTGTGCCGATCGGATTCGTCGTCTCCCTTCATCTGAATGCAGCCGGCCGGGCAGACGTCTTGGCACAGATAGCAATGAATGCAGCGGGCGAGAAAGTCCGGCTCGGCCAAAGCTCCCGGAGGACGAAAACTGAATTCGAGTTTCTCTGCGACACGCGGCTGAGCGGTGTGTCGCACACCACGACCGACTCGCAACAGACGTCCGAGAACGACCACGAACCCGCCGATCCCCGCGACTTTGACGGTGCGGCCGAGCGCTCTCAGAAGTTGGCGGCGGTTGATGGACATGATGAGGTTGAGCGTTCTCGATCTACGCATCGAATCGTTGTCGTTCTCCCGGTTCGACGCGGATCGCGTGCGGGTAGCGGATGCAGACTCGCTCACACAGACCGCAGCCGACGCAGGCATCGACGTCCACGATCGGGCGAGCCCATAGGCCAGTCTTGAGCGCACCAACCGGGCACGCTTTGAGGCACGTCCCGCAAGTGAAGTCGTTGTAGGAGTAGCACAGATTGAGATCGACTTTGGCTTTGCCCATCTGAGCCTTCTGCTGAATGTCGATCAGCGTTTTGGCGATGAGCTGCAACGCACCGCTCGGGCAGGCTTCCGTGCAACGGAGGTGTTCCGTCTCGACGCGGCTGCACAACATGCAGGCTTGCTCGCGCGGTTGGATGAACGGCGTGCCGGCTCGCACCGGTCCTTCCGTTTCGGGCGTGGCTTTGATGCAGTGATTCGGACAAGCGTCGGCGCAGCGTTGGCAGCGGATGCACGTCGAAAGAAAGTCCGCTTCCGATAACGCTCCCGGCGGACGAATCGGCGAGTGAGCGTGGGCCGGTTGATTGAACAGGCCGACGCCCACGGACCCCGTCGCGGTTGCCGCGCCGAGGCCGAGTAGATTGAGCAGAAAGTCGCGTCGATCGTGTGTCATGGTGTTAGAGGGTTCGACTGATAGAATCGCCCCGCAATGGTTCGATGTTTCTGCGAATCGAGGCTGCCATGTGTGCCATCACGATTGAAGTTCCCGACGAGGCCATGATTGCTCTCAAAGTGACCGAGGCATCCGTCGGTCAGCATCTGCGGATGGCGGCTGCGATGAAGCTGTATGAACTCGGCCAACTGTCGTCTGGTGCCGCCGCCAACTTAGCGGGAGTACCTCGCACGGTATTTCTCTCGCGACTGGCAGACTTCGGCATCGACACGTTTCGCTTGACCGAGCAGCAACTCGACGAGGAGACGCCGCTTGCCTGACGTCGTCTGCAACACATCGCCCGTGCAATACCTGCATCAGTTGGGGGTGTTGCACTTGCTGCCGAAGCTGGTGGGGCGAGTCATTGTTCCGCCGGCCGTGATCGAAGAACTGGAACAAGGCCGGCGACTCGGCGTTGACCTGCCGGACCTTACTGCGGTCGATTGGATCGAGGTCCGCGAGCCGACGAGCATCAATGTTCTGCCGTTGGTCACGAACCTTGGTCCCGGCGAAACTCAAGTGCTGGCTCTGGGCATCGAGATTCCGGGAAGCATCCTGATTCTGGACGATGCCTTGGCTCGCCAAGTGGGCAAGGCAATGCGTCTGCCCATGCGCGGCACGTTGGGCCTGCTGCTGGATGCCAAGCAGGCTGGACTGATTTCGGAAGTGAAGCCGTTGCTCGAGCAACTCTCGGCCCTGCGCTTTCGTCTGTCTCGTGTAACCTGTGATGCCGTGCTGAAACTCGCTGGCGAATGACGATCAGATCTTCTCCACGCGCGCCGCCAGTTTCTTGAAGTCCACTTGGCCGCTGACCGGATCCCAGGCGCGGTGGCTGGTCGCGTTGGAGAGCCATTTGTTTTTGTGTGGCTCGGCGCTGTCGGCCACCGAGAGATTCCACGGGCTGAACATGTAGCCTTCGGGAACCTCGCTGCGCGACGGGCGCAGTTCGCTTTGCAGGCCGACGGTGACTTTGCACTCGAAGCTGCCGCGGCGAGTCATCACGCGGACGAGATCGCCGTCTCGCAGGCCGAAGCGTTTGGCGTCTTCCAGATTCATCTCGACGTATTGCTCGGGGATGAGCTTCATCGTCGTCGCGCCGCGGATTGTTTTCGCGGAATGGAAATGCTCGTAAACGATGCCGAGGCCCAGCCAGAACGGATACACGTCCTCGCGTTTGTGATCGGCGAGCGATTTCGTTTTGTCGTCGTAGATGTGCAGGTCGGGCAGCTCCGGCGGCAAGGCCATGTCGCGAGCGACCTCCAGAATGTTCTTGCGACCTTCCTTCGTGGCCGCAGCCAGCTCGTCAATGAGGAACGGGCCTTCGCCCGGTCGATCGCGATGGCCGTACTGCATCAGCTTCGCCGTGACTTCGTGAATCTGGCTGTAGTCTTGTTCGCACAGTTTCATCTTGGCTTTGCCGTCGGGATGAGCGAACGCGCCATACGGCTTGCCGGCCCAGCCTTCTTGGCCGAGGAAGCGTCGCGGAGTGCCGCCGGCCTTCGCGATCTCGTAGGTCGGAGCGGGCCATTGAACGCCACGCAGTTCGCGGATCTGGTCGTACAGACCGATGCCGTCGCGCTTCTCGACTTCCAGCATCCCAGTCAGGTCCGCATCGCTCCCTTTGCTGGCGATGACGATGTCGCGGAAGACCTCTTCCGGATCGTAGATCATGATCCCGTTGCCGCTTTTGATCTTCTTCTTGTACGGAAAGATTTTGTCGCCATCGAGCCCCAGCTTCTTGGCGAGCGACTTGCACTTGTCGATCGCCATGTCCATGTCGGGGATGCAATTGGGGGGCGGGTTGTTGGCTCCGTCACAGACGTAGGCTCGGCGTTCCGATTGGATGTACGTCCCGCCGTACCATTCGCCCCACGTCGCGGCCGGGAAGATGACGTCGCCGTAGAGCAGGTTTGGTGCGTGCCGATAAATCTCCTGCACGACGACGAACATCTTCGTCAGCGCGGGCCGCACCAGCGTCTTCACCTCCGGCATGTGGACGTGAGTCGTATACATCCAAAACATGGCCAGCAGTTCGTCCTTGAGCGCCCGCTCCATCATGCCGACGACAAAGCCGGGGTTCGGCAGCGACGCCGTTTGCTTGAGCCGTTCGCGCGGGACTCGCCAAGCATCGGCGATGTGATCGCGCCACTTCTCGTTGGTAATCGGCTGATTGAACGGCAGCCGGCTGGTGAGGCCCCCCATCAAGCGTTCGCTCATGGCGTTCGGCTGGCCGGTTTGCGAATGACTGCCGCAACCGGGCCGACCCATGTTGCCGGTCAGCAGATGCAGATTGATGACGCTGATCGTGTTGTGCTGGCCGTGCAGCATCTGGTTGTAGCCGATTCCCCAGAAGCTCAAGACGCCGCCGCGCCCGCGCCGCCGCCCCTTCAGAGTCGCCTCGGCCCACGTCTTCGCGATCTGTTCGATCTGCTGCGGAGTGATGCGGCCTCGGTCGAGCAGCTTCAAGCGTTCGCAGACTTGCGCCGGCGAGTACCGCTCCTTCACGCCCGCGATGTATTCCTGATAGCCGGCCACGTTCTGAGCCAACCAATCCTCCGGCATCACGGCTTCGGGATACTTCGTCAGCAAGACGTGCGCGATCGCGTTCTGATAGCTGATGTCACCGTTGAGCGTTTGCAGGTGCAGGCTGTTGCGCGGATTGATGTCTTCCAACCCGATGACCGTCGCCGTGCGGCGCGGATCAGCGACTAGCGTCGGGATGCCCGCCTTCTGCTTGTAGTCGGCGACTCGCCAAAACAGGATCGGGTGCGCTTCGCGAGCGTTGTGTCCCCAGAAGACGATGAAGTCCGATTCTTCGATGTCCTCGTAACTGGTCGGCGGTGCGTCGCTGCCGTAGCTGGCCATGTACCCGGTCGCCGCCGACGTCATGCACATGCGAGCGTTCGCTTCAATCGAGTTGCTGACGAGGATCCCTTTCATCAGCACGTTCTCAATCCACTGCGCCTCCATCGTGAGCTGCCCGCTGCCGTCCAGTCCGACCGCGTTGCCGCCCTTGGCCTTGATGATCTCGGCGATCTTCTCGGCGACGAGTTCCTCGGCTTCCGCGTATGGCATCTTGATGAAGACATCGTCATCGAAGCGTCCCTTCGTCGCCGACACATGCCCTCGCAGCGGGTCGCTCATGTCTTTGCGGACGAGCACGTCCGTCAGCCGGTCCTTGTAGATCGGCTCGTAGGCGTTCAAGCCCTTGATGCACTGGATGCCCTTGTTCGTCGGGTGCTTCTTATCGGGCACCATGCCGACGACTTTGCCGTTTTCAACTTTGATGAGCGTTCCGCAGCCGACGCCGCAATACGGACACGCTGCTTGCAACAACTTCACTCCCGGCCCCACAGCAGCGCCTGGCTTTGTGGTGGGTGCCGCGTTCAAAGCTTCCAGATATTCCAGCGGCAGAAACGATGTCGCCGTCACAGCGACACCCGTCGTGGCGGCCATCTTCATAAATTCACGACGATCGAATTCAACGGGCACAGTTTGCTTGGGCATGGTGGGCTCCTTGCGGTAGCCACGTTCGCCAGAACGTGGGCTTGCCTGCGAAATGCCCACGTTCTGGCGAACGTGGCTACGGTGTGGCGGGTAACTCCGTGGTTGTGAATGCTTCAGTTCGTTTGAGCGGCCGCGTATCCGGGCTCCATTGCCGGATGAAAGCGACGATGTCGTTGATTTCAGACTGATGGAGATTCGCGAGGCCGTGGCCGGACGAGCCAAACGCGCGCATGGCGGTGCCGCGGCGGCCGCGGATGATCGTGGCTTGCAGGTAGCCGTCGGTGGCTGCTCGCAGGAAGCTGGGGTTGTTGAGTTGCGGAGCGAATCCCTCTTTGCCGTTGTCGCCGTGACAGCCGGCGCAGAACACGGCGTAGCCTTCTTTCCCGCGTTCGGGATGAGCACCCATCACGAAGCGATGGGAAATCTCCGTCCGATCTTCGTTCGACCGCAGGTACGCAATGAGGTCGTCGATCTCGGCGGCTTTCAATTCGACGATGCCCGAACCGCGATGGCTCATGGAGCGCATCTCAGTCCCGTCGCGGCCGAGCACAATCGTGGCTCGCAAAAATCCGTCGCTCGCCGCGTGGAGAAACGCCGGGTTGCGAATGGCCGGGCCGACGGTTCCCTCGCCTTGTACGCCGTGACAACTCACGCACATCTCGCGGTACAGCACTGCGCCGCGCGGGGCGTAGCCGAGGCCGATCCGTTCGCCGTCAATTGCCTGTCGCCCGCGCAGCGAACGGAGGAATGTCACGATGTCTTCGATCTGCGACTTCGACAGATCGGCGTTGCCTTGTTGCCCGCGCAGATGCGGACGCATCTGCGTCCCCGGTCGGCCGTAGCCGATCCATTGAGTCAGCGTCGCGTCGTTGACCGTGTCGAGGAACACGGCGTTCGACAGTTGCGGGCCGAGTGCTCCTTCCGCGTGCGGCCCGTGACAGCTTGCGCACATGCCCGTGAAGAGCAATTCGCCATTCTGAGGATCACCCTGCACACGAATGGCGGGCAACTCCTTCGACGGTTGCGTTTGCCACGACCGCAACAGCGCGATGACATCAGCGACATCCTCGCTGCTCAGTTGCCGCCACGCCGGCATCGCCGTCCCCGGCCGACCACGCACGATCGTGTCGTGCAGAAACTCATTCGAGACGACGGACAACACCGCTTGGTTGTTGATCGACGGTCCGATCTTGCCTTCGCCGTTCTCGCCGTGACAAACGGTGCAACGGCTGCGATAGAGCTTCAGGCCGGTGGCGACGGATGGTTGATACGTCTCTCTATCCCGAAAGTTGTCCCGGAGCGTCGGATTGGAATCTGGCCCTTGCGTTAGCCACGAAGTGGCGAAGGAATTTAGCCGGGGGCGCAAGCCCCCGGTGATGTCGTTGAAAAGATCATCAAGCCCTGAAAGGGCGACGCTCGATTGCTGTCGTGAGTTCGAGTGCCGCCCCTCCGGGGCTTCGGAATCCAATTTAGCCTCGGACCGGGGGCTTGCGCCCCCGGCTATATTCCGTCGCCGCTCCGCGGCTAAAAACAGGTCTCTGACCTCTGTTTCTTGATCACGGATCTCTGACTTGTGACTTTTGCCCTCTGACGCCTGCACCTTCAACATCGCCAGCACCTCTTCGCGATTCGACCGCAACGGCTGCCAACTGCGGATGAAGGCGAGCAAGTCGCTGACGTCGCGGTTGTCGAACTGTCGCCAGGCGGGCATCGCGGTGTTGGCTCGGCCGCGCAAGATCGTTTCGGCGAGCATGTCGTCGCTGACGATGGCCAGGAATCCGGGTGCTCGGAGCGAGATCCCGATCTGGCCTCCTTCGCCGTTGAGGCCGTGACAGCCGGAGCAGTTGGCTCGATAGAGCGCGCCACCAATGCGCGGCTCGCCGCGTGACGCCGAGACGAACGAGCGATCCGCTTCGTTCGGTTCCCAGCGGCGGATGAAGCCGACGAGCAGTTCCACTTCGTCGTCGCTCAAGCCGCCGTCGGCTTTCCAACCCAACATGCTGGTGTTGGTCCGCCCGTGAGCGATGACGTGTCGCAGATAGGCGTCACTCGCGACGCCCAAGGTGTCCACATTGCGCAGCGACGGCGTCAGCAGTTCGCGTGGTCGGTCAATCAACACGGCGCGCAACAGCGAGATCGAATCGGATTCGCCGCCAGCCGTCGGCGTGAAGAACTTCGCGGCTTCGGCGTCGCGGACGATCGCGCCGACGCCGTCGGCTCCGTGACACGATGAGCAATACGTCTTGTAGAGCGTCTCGCCGCGCACCGGCGTTGCATCGACCAACTGCGGCAGTGGCGTGTATGCGGCCGGAGCGGATTTACGTTTCAGGCTAATCATGTACGCGGCCAGGTCGCGAGCCTCGTGATCCAACAACTTCAGATCGGGCATCAGCGTGTTGGGGACGACGGCGGTCGGCGATTTGAAATGCGCGAACAGCCAATTCTCGACGGTACGTTCGCCGTGAACGTGTTTGAAGTCGAAGCCGTGCGCCGTCTTGTCGCCGACGTAGGTGATGTCCGGGCCGAGCTTGCCCCCTCGGCCGCGATACTTGTGGCAGCCCAGACAACCCTTCTCGACCACCATCCGTTTGCCGCGAGCGATGTTGTCCGCGTGCGGCAGCGCAGAAGCCAACTCTCCTTCGGTGATGTGCTCGATCGGTTTCACCGTGCCGTAGAGATCACTTTGGCCGCCGTAGAGATCGTTCTCGTAATGGCAGCGGCTGCAACTGGTGTAGACCATCGCACCGCCGAGCATCGGCTCCGGCCAATGCGGAACGTGCCCATGAGCGTCCGCTTTCACGGTGGCTCGGCCCTGTCCTTGATGGCAGATCGTGCAGCCGAATTTGTCGGAGGGATGATGCTTGAGGATGTCGCCCGAATGCGTCGCCAGTGGCTGAGCCGCATCGGTGAAACGCGGGTCATCAATCGCGACGTGACACGTCACGCAGCGGTCCACCTTTTTGAGTCCTTCGAGATACACCTGCCGCACTTCCAGCGGAAACGCGATGCTTGGCTTGCCGGACGATTTCGCTAACTCCGTCAACTGCGCGGCATACGCGGACTGATGCCCGCGCCACTCGGCCGTGAAGTTCTCCTCGAACGCCGCCAGCAGCAGGAACGCGAGGAACACCATGCTGGAGAGCAGCAGGATGAGCTTCAGACGTCGGACTCGAATCGTTCGCATCGCTTGCTCCTAATGGCTCGGCCAGTCCGATTGGGACCAATAGAAATCCCAGTTCGGGCCGCGATGCACGGTCGCGAAGTACGTTAGGATCACGAACGCCACGAGAAAGCAGGTGAAAAGAGCCAACGCTCCCAGCCGCGTCGAGTTCGTCGTCTTCATCACGAACAGCGACCAGAGCGTGAAGATCGCCAGCATCACGGTGCCGGGGTTGATGAGCGTGATGACGATCTGCGGAATCTCCGGCGACCACGTCCGCAGCCAGCCGTAATTGACCGTGAAGATCAACATGCTCACGACGACGGCGGCCGTGAAGATCGCGGTGTTCCAGCAGATTCGTTTTCCTTGTGGGCCGCTAAACCAGACACCGATTTCCTGCCGCTCGCGATCGAGATACGGCACGCACATCAGACCCAGCACCACGATCGCGGGGATCGCCACGCCTCCCATGAAAGCGGAGTAACTGACCAGCTCTTGCAGGCCGAGGAAGTACCACGGTGCTTTCGCCGGATTCTCCGGGACCAACGGATTGGCCAGTTCGGTCAACGGCGCGTCGAAGAAATATCCCAAGGCCAGCGAGACCGCGAGCGTCAACATCGTCAGCGCGGCGATGGCGTACAGACCGTTCGGATAGGTCGGCACCGTGTTGGCGATGCTGCGATCGACCATCGGCGTCTTGCCGCGTACGACCGCCATCAGGCCGTAGGTTTTGGATGGCGAGTTGCTGGCAGAGTTGACGATGGGGTTTTGAGTACTGAGTACTGAGTACGGAGTACTGGTCTTCGTCGGCGGCAGTTCATCTGCGCTGGCCGGTCGCGTCAGACCGCCATCTTTGCGGATGCGCCAGAAATGCACGGCGAGGAATACCGACATCGCCAGCGGCAGAACCATCACATGCAGCAGATAGAAGCGAGTCAGCGCTTCTTGCCCGACGTGATTCGCTCCCAGAATCAGCCGCTTCTGAAACCCGCCGATGTCGCACAATTCGGTGATTCCCAATGCGTCGGTCACTTCGCGCGGCGACTGGGCGATCTCGGAGCCGATCGTCACGGCCCAATACGCGAGCTGATCCCACGGCAGCAGGTAGCCGGTGAAGCTCAGGGCCAGCGTGAGCACAAACAGGATCATGCCCACGACCCAGTTGAATTGTCGCGGAGCTTTGTACGCACTCGTGTAAAACGCCCGCGCCATGTGCAGCATGACACAGAGCACCATGCCATGAGCGGCCCAGCGATGCACGTTGCGCACGAAGCGGCCGGTCGGGACGATGTACTGAATCTCTTTCATCGAGTCGTAGGCCTGATCGACCGACGGCTTGTAGTAGATCATCAGCGGAATGCCGGTCGCGATGAGCAGGAAGAACAACGCCAGCGAGATCACTCCCAAACCCAACGTCGCGCGAATGCGGAGCGAGTACCAGTGCATCCGCGTCGGCATGATGTGCAGGAACAGATTCGTGAACACCGCTTGCGACGCCGCCCGATCCGACGTCGGCCGGCCGTGCCGAATCAGCGACTCGCGAAACTCGCGCGGCGTGTCGAGCAAATTGCGGAAGTAACGCCGCAAGGCCGAGTCTTGGTCGTGCTTTGGTTCCAGATCAACAGCCACGATCAGTGCTTTCCGTCAGGCGTTGAATGGCTCAGGGTTTCAACAAATTCGCGTACGCGGCGAAGCCAACTCAGGCTTTCAGTCCCTCATCGGCGGCGACGCCAGGATGAAACTCGCTGTAAACAAAGACCGGGATACCGGCATCGGCGAGATGTTTTTGAATCAACGGCTTGACGTCTTCCCATTTCAGTCCGCCGACTCCGGTCGCCAACCGAGATAGCGCCACGCTGGTCAGCTTCTTTTCTTCGATGAGCTTCTTGAGTTCACGCAACACATGATTGACGTTCTCCAAGGTCGCGCGGCCGGCCTTCGCGCCGTGGTCGTAGGCTCCTTCCTGAGTCAGCAAGTTGATGATCCGCTTGCCGCCGGGGCCGGACCAAATCCAGGCACCGCCCGCCTTCGGATGCTGCGTCTGGCAGTAATGCCGAAAGTCCTTGTACATGCCGGGCCATTGCTCACGCAGACTGTGAGCCAACCCTGTGGCAAAGGCATCATTGGGAGCCACGCCGTGTGCGATGGCATCGGCCTTGGTCAAAAGAATGTCGCCGCTGACTTCGCGAATCATGTTTCGTCCTTCGTAGGATGGGCACTCCTGCCCGTCCTTGTTGTTGGGTCGGGGAATCGCAGGACGGGCAGGAGTGCCCATCCTACGAGTTAGTTTTGGTAATGCCGGGTGATGAAGTCGTTCTGAATCCACAACAGCTTTTGGAAGGCTCGCATCGTGCGCAGCGACGTTGCTGCATCGAGCGGTTGCTGCGAAATCGCCTCGGTCAGAGTGTCGGCCAGCAAGCCCATCAGCGCGTTCATTTGCACGAGCGGCACGTCGATCTCTTTGTTGCCGGCCTTTGGTGTGTGCATCTTGCCGACCATGTCGAGGTACTGAACCATCTTGCTGTCGTACGACCGGCCGAGAAGCTGCATGAAGTACCGGCTGAGATGCTCCTTGCGAAATCGAATTTGCGGATCTGTCTGCGACAGATGGGCCAGGTCTTTCGGCAGCGGCCCTTCGTAACCCGCTTGCCGGGGGACGAAGTGCCGAGCCGTCGCGTCGTAGCTCAAAAGTTTTTCATAGGTCTTCTCCACCAACTGCGGGATCAGCGGGCCGAGAAACGGAGCGCTCGCCTGAATCAACGCGGCGTCTTCCGGGCCAAAACCCATGAAGCCCGCGAGGTACTCGAACCGATATTGCGGGTCTGTTTCCAAACGCGCTTCGTCGATGCTCTGCATGAAACGTGGACTCTTTCATTGTTTTGGCGAACGGGGGCGTCAGCCCCCTGGTACTGCGGCGAACGCACCAGGGGGCTGACGCCCCCCGTTCGCCATCAGCTTTTCGCGTCATCACACCGCCAACTGGATCAGTTCCTGTGGCGGTTCGGCTTCGATCAGTTTGAGGTCGAACTTTTCTTGCAGGACTTTGAACACGTTGGGGGATACGAACGCCGGTGGGACTGGTCCCAGGCGAATGCCTTTGACGCCCAGCGCGAACAGGCTGAGCAACACGGCCACCGCCTTCTGTTCAAACCACGAGAGCACGATCGACAGCGGCAGGTCGTTGATGCCGCAGTTGAAGGCTTTTGCCAGGCCCAGCGCGACTTGCACGGCTCCGTAAGCGTCGTTGCATTGGCCCATGTCGAGGAATCTCGGCAGGCCGGCGACGGTGCCGTAGTCGTGATTGCGGATGCGGTACTTGCCGCAGCCGAGCGTCAGGATCACCGACTCGTGCGGCGCGGCTTGAGCCAGCTTCGTGTAGTAGTTGCGGCCCATCTCAGCGCCGTCGCAACCGCCGATCAAGTAAAAGCGTTTGATCTCGCCGGACTTCACGGCCGCGACCACTTTGTCGGCCAGTCCCAAGATCACGCTGTGATGGAAGCCGATCGTCGATTCCTTCACTTTGCGCTCGGGCAGTGCGGGAGAGGTCTTCGCCAGCGCGATCACTTCAGAGAAGTCATTGGTCTTCAGCCGCTTGCCGCCGGGGACGGCGGTGACTCGCGTGGTGAAGAGCCGGTCCTTGTAACTGTCCGGTGGGATCAGCACGCAGTTCGTCGTCGCAAGGATCGGCCCGGTGAACGCGGGGAACTCCCACTGCTGATTCTGCCACGGGCCACCGTAGTGTCCGGCGAGATGCGGGTGTGCTCTCAGCTTCGGGTAACTGTGAGCCGGCAGCATTTCGCCGTGCGTGTAAACGTTGACCCCTTGGCCGGCCGCTTGATCGAGCAACTCGGACAGGTCCGCCATGTCATGCCCGGTGACGAGGATTCCCGGTCCGGCCTTCGTCCCTTCGTAGACGACCGTTGGAGTCGGCGCTCCGAATCGTTCCGTGTGGCCTTCATCGAGCATCTGCATCACGCGAACGTTCTGTCGTCCGCATTCGAGGACCAGCTCGAAGAGACTCTCCATGTCGAAGTTCACATTCGTGACCGTCGCGAACAATGCCTCTTCAATGAAGGCATTGACGTTCTCATCCACCTTGCCGAGCCGCCGCGCGTGATGCGCGTATGCCGCCATCCCCTTCACGCCGTACAGCAAGATTTCTTGCAGCGATTGCACATCCGGGTCTTTACCACAGACACCAATCTCGGTGCAGCCGGTTCCGTTTTGAGTTTGCTCGCATTGGTTACAGAACATCACAGACTCCTTGAAAAGACAGATCACACACAGTTGTTGCTCGCGGTCAGGCTTTCAGCCGCTCGGTGGCGGCGACAGTTTTTTGTTTGTCCACGACCAATTGGCCGTCGGGCGAGAGGCTCAGTTCGAGATACATCAACGGCTTGGGGGCGGGGCCGCCGGTGACCTTGCCCAGTACGTCGAAGCGACTGCCGTGGCACGGACAAAAGAAACCCTCGTCTCCATTGCTCGAAACCAGACATCCCAGGTGGGTGCAGACGGCCGAGATCGCGAAGAGGCCGTCCCCGTCCACGTAGATCCACAGCCGTTGGTCAGGAACGGCAGTGATCTGCGTGGACAGGAAACGTTCGATCGGGCCGAGCTTCACTCGGCTGTTGGACTCTGGAAACACGGATGGCATCGGCAATCGCGCGGCTCCCAAACCGGCGATGGCTAACGCTCCCGCTGCGGAACCAATCGCTGTCAGGCCGAGGAAGTCGCGACGCTCGACAGGTTTCTCGAAGCGTCGGCTTTCGCTGACATCGCCGTGCATCAATGACTCCTGATTCATGACGTTGCTCCGGCGAGAGACCAACAACTCGTCGTCAACACTCGTTCCATCGTGATCGCTCCCACCGGGCAGCGATCGGCGCACAACGCACACCGAATGCACTTCGTCTCGTCTTTGACAATCGCTGAGAACGATTCGTCTTCGTCTCCTTGCATTCGCTGTTCCAATGCCTGCCGAAAGTCGTCGCCTCCTTCCAACCGATCAATCGACACCAATTCGAGACAGGTCTCCGGGCAGACATCCGCGCAGCCGCCGCAAAGGATGCACTTATCCGAATCGAAGATTGTGTTCACTCCGCAATCGAGACAGCGACACGCCTCGCGCACCGCCTCACGTTCGCCGTAACCGCGTTCGACCTGAGCCGTCTGGCTGTGTCGCCGCTCGCTGACGTCGAAGACTCCGAGCGGCGTGCGTTGCAGCTTTTCGTAGTCTTGCTCGCGCAGGTAATCGGGAATTTCGAGATGCACGAGTTGCACGTCCTCGACCAACTTCTCGCCGCGCACAAATTCATACACCGCGCGAGCCGCTTGCTTGCCGCTGGCGACCGCGTGAATGAGTAGCTTCGGCCCATACGCCACGTCCCCCGCAATGAAGACATCCGGGGCCGAGGTTGAGTTCGTCGCAGCATCGCACTGAATCAGCCCGCGATCCGTCCGCTGGATGTCGCTCTCGCCATCGGCGAACGACAAGTCGGGTTGCTGTCCGACTCCCCAAAGGACCGTGTTGGCGTGAATGGTCGTGAGGTCGGTTGGATCAAACTGCGGAGCGAACCGCCGCTGCTCATCGAAGACTCGCGTGCAACGCTGAAACACGATGGCTTTCACGCAGCCATCGTCATCGAGCAGGATTTCTTTCGGTCCGAGGCTGTTGTGCCGGATGACTCCTTCTTCGTCTCCTTCGAGAATCTCCGCATCATCGGCCGGCATCTCGTCGAGACTTTCCAAGCTGCAAAGATGCACCGATCGCACGCCCGCCTGCCTCAGCGCGGTACGAGAAATGTCGATCCCAAGCTGGCGAATCACCGTGCGGGCGATGTCGTAGGCCACGTTGCCACCACCGACGACGACAATATCGCCATGCAGTTCGACCGGCCGTTTCAACGCCACGTCGCGCAGGAGTTCGACGCCACCGAGAATCCCCTTGCCGTTGGCTCCGGGGATCGGCAGACCGCGCGACTTCTTGAGACCCACGGCGATGATGGTCGCCTTGTGCGTCCGTCGAATTTCCTCGAACGAGATGTCCTGTCCGACGCGCGTGTTGCAACGGAACTCGACGCCGAGCGAACGAATGAGTTCAACCTCGGCCGCGATCAAATCGCGCGGCAGGCGGTATTCCGGGATGCCGACCGCCAGCATGCCCGCCGGCACCGGCTCCATCTCAAACACGGTTGGTCGAAACCCGAGCAACGCTAAATCATGCGCCGCCGCCAATCCCGCTGGCCCCGAACCGATGATCGCAATCTTCTCGCCGTCCGCATTCTTGGGCAGCATTTGATCTGAGAGGAATGAACGGAAACCAGACAGCTCTTCCGACCGTGAACTCTCGCGCTGCCGCACATGCTCGATGAGCCGTTGAATCAGCCCCTTGTCTTGCCCAGTTCGCTCTTGATCCGCATGACCGCCGAAGCGATCGGTGACGAACCGCTTGAGCGCCCGGATCGACACCGCCTGGTCGATCTCTTTCCGCCGACAGGCCGCCTCGCACGGCGCGCCGCAGACTCGGCCACAGATGGAAGCGAGCGGATTCGGCCCGCGAGCGATCAAGTAGGCGTCTTCAAATCGTCCGTCCGCGATGGCGCGCACATAACCGCGCGCATCCGTATGCACGGGGCAAGCCTCCTGGCACTTGATCTGCCGACGCCAGTAATCGTCGGTCGGTACTTCCACCCGATAGTGCTCCATGATGTTGCGACTGGAGGCAAGTCATGTGCCGCATGTCGTCCGCGGCATCGAAGCATCCAGTGAGTCGCCTTGAGCCGGGGTCAGGTCTTCAAATTTCATTTTTGGCCTTGCGATACACCCCTGACTCATTTCTCACACCGCCGTTCCAATCCACATCGCACACCTTTCGCGACGCCAAAAATGAAATTTGAAGACCTGCCCCCTGACCGGTCCAAAGTTGGTGAAGTCGGAAACCGCGCGGGACTTCGCCAGCACGGTCACTCCTGTGCGAAAGTGGCACACCCTGGCCGTTGACGCACGTTTGTCCGCGCGCCTGGTGATGCGGGTCCAGTCTTTGATGAGAGGGACTGCCGAGTTAGGAATCGATTCGGAGATGGGGGGCTCATCGCAATCCACAAGCAATGATCTTTCGCGCCTCTTCCCGTCAGGCTAACGCAGCAGATCCGCGTCGCGAAAAATCACATCGAGCGTTGTCGTTGTTCCGGCGACGACTTCCACAGTGACATCGCGGCGGGCTTGACCGTCCGGTTGGCGAATCGCGAGCCGCTGTTTGCCGGCCGGAAGGTGGGGCAGTTCAAACCGGCCCTCGGCATCCGTCACCGCATGATGCGGATGGTCGAACGCAAAGATCCAACCGCTCATCCAGGGATGAATGTCGCAGCCCAATCGAGTCGGCCGCTGCTTCTTGTCCGTCACGAAGCGATGCAAGTATTCATGGCCCGATGTGGTGTAGACGTTGAATTGATTCTTCGCCTCAAACGCTGTTGTGCGCACGTTGTGATTCACGCTGTCGGAATTTGTGAACTTCACGGGCTGGCCGCTCCGCACCGAAACCACATGCGGCAAGAAGATGGAATCCTTTTGATCAACGACCACAACCGGCAGGTCTTGGGCATCATTTGGTGAGACATCCGCTGGCGCGTCGATCCAATACACGACCGCGTTTCGCAGCCCAAGGGTCTGCGGATGCACCTCGAAGAGAGGTCGCTTCCGACCTGTTTCGTCCGTCGTTGCGGATTTGGGAACTTCTCCCTGAAAGCGCACGCGGCCGCGTACTCGCCCATATTCGTCGGCACCGGACGAATTGACCGCAAGACTCGCGACGGCGAAAGCGACGAACAAGATGCGCTGCGGGGCGCGGAACTCCGAATGGCGGCAAAGACGGCTCTGACTCACAGCGGCGTCACCTTCCATCAATCTGTGCGGAACAAGCTCAGTTCGATTCAACCGATCCTCATGTAGGCGGAATGCGCCCACTCCGAAAGATCCATGCGAAACTTGTGGTCACAGGTCAGAGCGAGATTGGATTCCTCGGCCACCAACTGCACGGACTCGACCTTCAGGTCGCGAGGCAGCACATAGACCATCAACGCACCGGACGACAACGAAAAGAGCTTCGTGCGCACGTCGTTCTTGCGTGACACAGTGCCCGCCACGGGCTCGCGAATGAACGTGTAACCCGTGACCCGCACGACACCGGCTTCATACGCCTCGACATGACCGACGAAAAAACGGCTGCTGTCCCGTTCAAACAGGCGACGATGAACGACGAGCAGCTTGTCTCCCGATTGCAAAAGCATCTTGGTTCCTTGATGCGACGGCTCAGCGATCCCGAATCGGAGTGAAGGGTCGTGCGTTCAAAATTCAAAATTGGCGGCGTGAGCATTTCGCATTGTCCCACGATCATGGCCGCCAATTTTGAATTTTGACCGCACGACCCCTTTCTTGTGACTTGAGGCAACTCGCGTGCCGCGTGCGGACCATGAGCGCGGGCGACGAGATCGTCGTGATTGATCCGCGATGGCACGGCGATTTCAGGATGATGCCGTGGGGTTTGGTCCCTTCTGGCCGATGGCGGCCCCGAAGCCCTCGTGGGATGAGGAACTCTGCGATGCTCAAGAGCCTATTGGTTTTGCTCAACGATGCGCGAGGTGCCTACCAAGCGTCCGATTTGGCTCGGCATTGGGCGGGATCGCACGAAGCCCTGTGTATCGGGCTGAGTGTCGTGGATGTCGATCATTTGTGTGGCACTGAGCCCGTTCCGATGACCGGCATGTCCGCGAAGGAACAGCAAGATCAGAAAATCCTGGAGGATGCTCGGTTAAGACTGGGGCGAGCTCGCGATCGCTTTCGGAGTCTCTGCACACAAGCCAACGTCGCCAGCCAGTTGTTGGACGAAGAAGGCCGACCGGCGGACGTGATCGCTCGCGAGGCGCAACGTTGCGACCTCGTCCTGCTCGATTGCCCGCAGTCGCGCCCGGCGCTGGGCGGACTGACCACCGATCAATTGGTGGGGATTGTGAAGCACTGTCCTCGTCCATTGGTCGTGGTTCCGGATCGTCCGACCTCCGAGACAGATGTCGTGATTGCTTATGACGGCAGCTTGCAGGCGGCTCGCACGGTCCAGGCGTTTGCTCAATCAGGGCTTGCCGTCGATCGGCAAGTTCGGGTCGTGGGTGCCGCAGAACAATATGTGACAGCGACTCGCCGAGTGGATCGCGCCGTCGACTTCCTCAAGCGACATGGCGTCGCAGCCAAAGCGGTCCCCATTACTTCTGCGGAAGAACCGGCCGCCGTGCTTCTGGATCACCTGGCGCTGTATCCGACCGGCCTGTTAGTCATGGGAACTTTTGGGCAAAACTTTCTGCGTGAGGTACTGTTTGGTTCGGTGACGCGCCGCCTGCTGGAGCAGTGCCCGGTCCCGATTTTCCTGTATCATTGACGCGTATCACCGATGCCGAGTTCGTTACGAGGGCAGGCCAATGTTTCAATCTGCGAAGGATGCGCCGCTATGTAACCCGAAGCGTCAGCGAGGGTCTGTCGCGTCACTCCCTTGCTCACGCTGCGGGTTACATCTCTGAGACCGGAAAATTCGCCAGCCCCAATTCGTTACGAGGAGTTGCCTGATGAAATCACGATTCTATGTCAGTCTGTGTGCCATCGCCGCCGCCGGGGCGCTCTGCGTCACGCTGGCTTTGTCTGACGAGCCCGCGAAAGACGCGGCCGACCGGCCGCAGGACAATCAACAGGCTCCTGCCGAGACGCCGTCGGATCCCAAGCATCGCGTGTCCGTCGCGGCGGCGCGTGAGCGTGCCAAGCTGATGCACGACATCTACGACGCCACATTGGAGGTGATGCACCACCACTTCTTCCGCGCCGAGCGATCCGTCCTGCCGGCCCGCGCAATGGAAGACGTCTTCGCCGAGATGGCCCGGCAGTCGGGAACAAAGGCGAGATGGATTTCGGTAAACACCAAAGCGATGAGCATCCACCACGAGCCTCAGACCGAGTTTGAAAAGCAGGCGGCCAAAGCGATCGCCGCCGGCAAAGAGGATTTCGAACTTGTCGAGAAGGGGTATTACCAACGTGCCGGCCGCATCTCTCTGGGAGGCGGATGTGTCAGTTGCCACACCAATCAGTTCTCATCCCCTTCGACATCTCCCAAGTTTGCCGGGCTGGTCATCCGCATTCCCGTCAACGCGGAGTGAGCGTGGCTCAGACGGAAATGGCCAGGCTTTCTCGCAGAACCACCAATGAATTGAGCTCAATCATGAACCGACATTTCCAGACAATCTGGGTGGTGCTGTTGCTGGCGACTGGCCTCGTGCTGGCAACCATCGGGGCTGATGCGACGCCGCCAGGCAATTCGAGCGAAGTCTCAAACGGACAGCCAACCGCAGAGACGACCGCCGCACCTTTGCCTTCTGTGGACGAAGCCCGTGGCCGTGCGCGGCTGCTCTACGAAACCATTCAAGCGACGCTGCAAGTCGTCCATCACGAGTATTACCGCGAGGATGAAAAACTTCCGATCCCGGCCCGCACGTTCAAAAAGGTCTTTCGCGAACTGGCTGACCACCAGAAAGTCGAAATCCATTGGCTGGCCGTCAACGCACTGGCCATGAACCAGGACCACATTCCGCAGAACGACTTCGAGAAGAAAGCCGTCAGTGCCCTCGCGTCGGGAGCGGAAGAATACGAGCTTGTGGAAGCTGGCCTCTATCGGCATGTGGGCCTAATCACACTGACCTCCGAATGCCTCAAGTGCCATGTGCCAAACCGGACCAACCTCAAGAACCGAGCAGCCGGATTGGTCATCGCCATTCCGATCGGAAAGAAGTGAGTCTCCGACGAGCGATCATCCACCTGGGCCGAGCAGCGGAACTTCTTCCTCCGCCACAACTCGTGATCGATAGGGGACGTATCTGGCCATCGGGGCGAGCAATGCCATCGTCCAGCCAAAGAGGAGATGCGTCGCACCAGCGACCCACCACGGCAGGTATTCGCCGCTGGTGATCCAGTTGCCTTGAAACAGCAACGGTTGCAACCAACTCAACAGGCCATTGAAGAGAACCTGCCAAAGCAGCAGCGCCAGAATCGTGCTGATGGCCAATCGGTTGCCGAGCGTAGGTTGCACGAAGCGAGTCATCGCGGCGTGAAACAGAATGCCGAACAGGATGCCGGTGACGAGATACAAGCAGCAGCCGAACGTGAGGATCATGCCATCGCGCATCACCGGAGCGTGTGGAGCGGCCTCGGCCAGCGCGAGTGCCTCCGCGCCTAAGGGAAATGTCAGAAACACGCGAATCAACTCCAGCGGATGCTTGCCCGCCAGCGGCGCGAGGATGACGTTGGCCAGCAACGCGATCGCCGCTCCGAAGGCACCGAGTGCCGCTCCGTAGATCAAATGCTCGATCCAGGAAAAGCGAGCGGGCGGCCAACACTGTGCCTCCGCGACTTTGTCCAATTCGCCTTGGAGCTGTTGAACTTGCGATCTCAATCGTTCCACGGCCTGATGATCGACTGGGGGAGTCATGGCC
Organism: Planctomyces sp. SH-PL62; assembly: GCA_945893045.1. GTDB lineage: Bacteria > Planctomycetota > Planctomycetia > Planctomycetales > Planctomycetaceae > SXKJ01. The sequence continues at coordinate 11,331 of CAMDEA010000018.1, read as the reverse complement.
TTTTCTCCTGATTCAAGACACACAGCGAGCGGTGTCATCAGGCTCGCGAACGCCGTGCCAGTGGCAAACAGAGAGAACCGGCACTCTTGGACCGATGTTTGCAAACACGCCTCGCGGAGAGCGTGTCAAAGAATTCCGCCACCCCGCTCGCCGGGGTGGTTCCCGCGCTTATGCACTACCAGATTCATTGAGAGAACTGGATAGTGCATAAGCGAGGGAACCACTGGGGCAAGCCCAGTGGCGTTTGTTTCACAAGCCCGGACTGTGCTCTCGCTGGTCTTTCAACAGGAGGAGTCATGGCCTCGCCGCAAACGGTCTCTCTGCATTCGCCGCCTGAACTCTCGCTGGAAGAGTCCGTGCGATCGTTGTCGCGCGAGTGTGCGTTTCCGGTCCCCGTGGACGTGGTCACTGTGCGGCAAACGCACATCTCGGCGGTCTTCCTCGGTGGTGAGCTGGTCTACAAAATGAAGAAGCCGGTGAAGCTGCCGTTCTTGGATTTCTCGACGGTTGAGCAGCGTCACTTCTTCTGTCATGAAGAGGTACGGATCAATCGGCCGTGGGCACCGGACGTGTATCTGGGGGTTGTGCCAGTCACGCGCGAGGCCAACGGATTACGATTCGAGGGGAGCGGGCAGGTCGTCGATTGGGCGGTGAAAATGCGGCGACTGCCGGAGTCGGCCAATCTGCGGTCGCGGCTGCAACACGGACTGCTGCAACCACGCGATTTAGTCCAAGCCGCTCAGCGCATCGCGGCCATCCATCGGCAGGCATGCTGTTTTGTCGGTGAGCAAGCGATCGAAGCGGAAGCGGAATTCCGTCGCAAGCTGCGCGAAAACTGGGAGTTCGCTCGCGGTCTGAAGCCGCACGTCATCGAGCCACATGTGCTGCAACGATTGGAGAGGCTGTCGGACGAATGGTTGCAACGTCACGACGAAACGCTGCGTCGGCGTGCGAGTGAAGGGCATGTCCGCGATCTGCACGGCGACTTGCGGCTGGAGCACGTCTTTCTGTTTCCCGACCGAGCGCCCCCCAACGACATCGTGATTCTTGACGGCATTGAATTCGATCCCGCTTTGCGGCGCATCGACGTGGTGGCCGACATCGCGTTTCTGGTGATGGAGTTGTCGTTCGCCGGCCGCCGCGATCTGGCGCGGGACTTCGCCGACGTGTACTTCTCCGAAACGAAAGACGACTCCGGCCGCGATTTGCTGCCGTTGTTCGCCGCGTATCGCTCGGCCGTGCGAGCCAAGGTCGCCGCGATCCTCGGCAGTGAGTCTGAAATTCCGCATCCCGATCGGGACGAGGCGCTCGCACGCTCGCGAGCACACTGGCTGTGGTGCCTCTCGGAATTGGAGCAACCCGATCGGCGTCCGGCCTTGGTGTTGGTCAGCGGTCTGCCGGGCACCGGCAAATCGACACTCGCGCGAGCGCTGGCTGGTGCGGCTGACTTCGACGAGGTGCTGCGCACGGATGTCGTTCGCAAAGAACTCGCTGCAAAATCAGCCGCGTCCGTCGAGACCGCAGCCTTGTACTCGGCCGACAGCACCGAGCGGACCTACGATGAATGCTGGTGCCAGGCTCGCAAGCGATTGCTGGCGGGGGGCCGCGTCATCGTCGATGCCACGTTCCAGCGCGAATCGTTTCGCCGCAGATTCTTGCAACTGGCGCTCGACTGCGGCGCGCGAACCGTCTGGCTGGAGTGCCACGCTCCGGCCGACGTCGTGCAGCAGCGTTTGCTGTCGCGGCACGGCGATCCTTCCGATGCCGATTGGTCGGTGTATCAACTGGTGCGTGAGCATTGGGAACACGCCTCGGAATTCAGCGAACGATTTCATGCGCCGATTGAAGCCGGAGGAATCGCCGCTTCTGCTTTGGATGCTGCCCGTCAGGTGTTGACTGCCAAAGGTCTGGCCGAGTGAACCGCTTTATCACGATGTCAGCTCAAAGGAAATTGCCAACAACGTTCGTTCCTGTCCCGGTGGAACGCCGATCCTTTCGCCATCCGACGTACCCCAATGGCTGCGAGATAGCGGCCAGTTGTCCCAAGCGGACGGGCTTGTCAGTGCCACATTCATCGTCGATTGGTCCGATACTTCAGGCTCTCCGCCATTCGTGTTGATTTCGGTGCTTTTCAAAAGGCGAATCTTGGGCTGATGGTTCCCACGGATGGCATGGCAGGACAATTGCGATCTTTAGCACGAACGACTTGCGGTTCACATTTTCGATTTCAACACCAATGGCGGAGCGCCGTACTTCATTTGTCGCAGATCGTCGCAGCGAACATTTCGCGTGTGCCCGTGGGCGACCAGCGCGGTCGGCCGGCGAAATCACATGCGTGCGTAGTCAGCCGACGTGTGGAGGTGGTCAGCCTTCACGCAGTTCGCGAAGACTGCTTCGCCGCGAGACCAGCGTGCGGCGGCATGAGGCGTGGCGAGCGCGGTCGCCAGAGCGTCGTTCAATTCGTAGGTGTCGCCGTCGAGACCCTCTTGGCGCAGCCCTTCGCTCAAGCCGTCAGCCATCCCGATTTGGAGTTGCTCGGTGCAGCTTCCATCTCCGGCGCACGGGCACGCGGAACACAAGCGCCGACAGGCCAGCGGGCGGCTCAGGAAGGTCAGGCAATGACCGTCTTCCGAGCGCAACGGGCAGTGGATGCCGGCTTGCGGAAACTCATCCGGCATGATGAACCGCGCGCGGCGAGCATTCAGCGCGGCCAGTTCGCGGGTGACTTGCAGTTCTGATTTCGGAAAGTTGCGTTCCAATTCGGCGGCGATGGCGAAGACTTCCGGCGCGGTGACAGCGATTTGCCGAGGCCGCGTGTCCGGGCACGTCTCGCTCACTTCCGAGTGCGTTCTGCGAGCCGCTTGTTCGAGAACCGCGTTCGCGCCGGCTTCCAGCTCGGTGGCGATTGCCAGCGGAGTCTCCGCTGACCGAGGCTGACGTGCGTGTCGCGCGACAACTCGGCGAGCCAGGTTCGCGGCCCATGACCGCAAACGTTCGCCCGATAGCGTCGGCAAATCCCCATCCGCCGACGGCCGAGCGACTCCGCTGCTCCAACCGGCAAACGCGACACTGCAAAACATCAGCGCGAACGCGGACCCAACAACCAACATCATCAACGCCAGAGAAACGATCGGTAGCCACAACATGATGAGCACTCCCGCGCGGCGTTGAACGGCTGTTTGTGTTTGCGTTTGATTGGCTGTGACGACTCACGCCGGGGAAGTCGTGTCACCTCGCAATCGGAGCAAGCAATGTGCCGCCGACCGACTCTCCGGCAAGCCATCGGACGTCAGCCCAGGGGAGCTTGCTTTGTGACCAAGAGAGTGAGCGGCATGGCACTGGCCACCGGTTTTTGCGTGCGATATCGGCCCAGCAACACCGCCGGCTAGCACCATTCCGCTCAAAGTGAGCGCCATTGGGGCTAACACCACCCGGCTCGCCGAAGTTCACCCAAGCGCGCGGCACCGCCCTTGTGGCGCGCGAGTTGGTGCGATTGGTGAGCGAACTCACACACATTCCGCGAACAATGACCGTCGAACACCCGCTCTGCGCTTTGGAACATGCCTTGCAACATCGACGGCGGCTGATTGATCGAGGTGGGAGGGTGCGGGATGCGACGTCGAACTTTGTTGAAATGGATCAGCGGTTGTCTGGCAACTCTGTGTGCCTCGGTCTTGGGCATTCCGGGAGTGAGCTTCGTGTTGCAAGCTCTGCAGAAGAGCGGCTCGGACGGCGATCGCGTGCGGCGAGTCGCTCGGCTCAAGGATCTTCCCGTCGGCAAGCCGGTCGCGGTGCCGATTCTCGGTGCGCGCGAAGATGCCTGGACCGTACACCCGGACGAAGTGCTCGGCCGTGTGTGGCTCGTGCGGCGAAAGGCCGCAGCGAACGAGGGCGCGGAAGCAACCGCTCAAGTCGCGGCCTTCAGTGCCACTTGCCCGCATCTGGGCTGTGCCATTCAGCATGATGCCAAAGAAAACCGGTTTCAGTGTCCCTGTCATCGCGCCCTCTTCGGCCTGGATGGCGAAAGAGTTGCCGCGAAATCGGGAGTCCAGAAGAACCCGTCACCGCGCGCGATGGACCTGCTGGAATGCCGGCTCGTCACGGATGAGACGACTCAAGAGGTCTGGGTCGAAGTCACTTTCCAGAAGTTCGAGCAAGGACTGACCAAGAGGGTGCTCAAGGCGTAGTTCTTAAATCTCAAATTTGCTGACGCTCACGAATTCCAGGTGCAAGGTTTTCGGTCCCCATCCAGTTCGTTTGGATTGTGAATCAGATTCTTTGGCGTTCGCCGCCCCAGTGATCTGTTTCACCATCCGCACGAGGCGGATGGGGTCTGAGGCCAGAGAGAAGTGTCGTTCTTAGCTCACCATCGTTCGCTCCATCCAGGCAAGCTGGATGGGGGCGGAGACCTTCTGCACATGGAATCCGTGAATGTCAGGAAGTCTCAACTTGGAAATCATCGAATGATGCAATCGTTTCTCAATTGGTTGGATGCTCGCACCGATTACCGGCAATTGCTGGCACCGATCCGGCTCCGCGTGTTGCCGGCCGGGCCTCGTTGGGCGTACTCGACGGCGAGCTGTCTGCTGTGGCTGTTCATCGTCCAATTGGTGACTGGCCTGTTGCTGATGCTCAGCTATAGCCCCTCGACAACCACCGCTTGGGCCAGCGTGCATTTCATCGAGCAATCGGCGGCCGGGCACTTCCTGCGCGGTGTGCATCACTTCGCCTCTCACGCCTTGATCATTCTGTGCGGCGTGCATGTCGTGCGTGTGCTGCTGGCGCGGGCGTTTCAGGCTCCGCGCGAATTGCTGTGGGTCACTGGCTTGCTGCTGTTTCCGCTGATGATGGTGTGGGCGATCTCCGGCAACCCGTTGTCGGGCGGACTGAAGGGGGTCTCGCAGATTGAAGTTGAGGGACACATCATCGGTTCAACGCCGTGGGCTGGGCCGCTCATTCAACGAATCTTGATCGGCGGCGAAGAGGTCGGCCATCTGACGCTGACGCACCTTTACTTTTTGCACGTCGGGCTGCTGCCGTTGCTGGTGATTGGCTTGCTGCTGTTCCACATCGGGCAGGTGTATCGGCACGGCTTGTCGGTCGCGGAACTCGGTGGACCTCAGGACGACGTCTCGCGCTGGTCATCTCCCAACCTGGCGAATTTGGTAGCGGCTCATCCGACGCCGACAATGCCGCCGCGGTTGAAATACTTTCCGCATCAGACCGTGCGGAACATGACCGTGGTGACCGTGGTGCTGGGCATTATCTCGGTCATTGCCTGGTTGCACGGAGCACCGCTGGATGCTCCGGCCGATCCGACGTTGCCGCATACGCCTCGACCAGAATGGTACTTTCGCAGTCTGTTCGAGCTGCGTCGGTACTTTGTCGGCGATTGGGAATTCGTGGCCACGATCATCATCCCGGCGGCGGTGCTGGGATTCTTCGTGTTCTTCCCGATGTTGGATCGCAAATGCTCGCCGCGAGTGAGTGCCGTCCTGCGCGTGCTGGTGGTGCTATTCGGTGTCGGGACATGGAGCGGGTTGACCGGAATGTCCTACTTCCGCGATTGGAACGACACCGAGTACCTCGTCTCGTCGTCGGAAACCGACGTGCTCTCCGTTCGTGCTCGCGAGTTAGCCGACCGCTCGCTGTTGCCGCCCGAAGGGGCGATCACGTTGCTGCGCGATGATCCCAAGACGCAAGGTCCGCTGTTGTTCGCTCGGCATTGCGCGAGCTGTCACTCGCACGCGGACGCGAGCGGCCAGGGCATCGTGGCCAATGAACCTTCGGCTCCGAACCTGTATGGCTTCGGAACCGCCGCATGGATCAGCGGAACGCTCGACCCGCAGCGGATCGTTTCCGAGCACTACTTCGGCAAGACGAAGTTCGCCGAGGGAGACATGGTCTCCAAGGTCAAAGAATTGTTTGATGGAATCGAAGAGGCTGAAGCCGCGAAGATGCGCGACGATCTGAAACTGGTCGCGCAGGCCCTCTCCGCCGAAGCGGCCTTGCCTCGTGCAACCGCGGCCGACCACGACGCTCAAGCCCCGATCGTGGCCGGCCGCGAGTTGCTTTCCGGACGACTCGCCTGCACCGACTGTCATAAGTTCCGCGATCAGGGCGAGCTTGGCTCGGCACCCGATCTGACGGCGTACGGCTCGCGCGAATGGCTGCTGGGAATGATTGGTAATCCGCAGCACGAGCGGTTCTACTCCGGCGATCGCAACGACCGGATGCCGGCGTTCGCCGAAGACACCGAGCATCCCGAACGCAATCTACTTTCACCACGCGAACTCAATCTGTTGGTCGATTGGCTGCGTGGCGACTGGTACGAACCTCCGACGACCTCCGTGCCGGCCAAGTCTCGTAACGCGACACTGGCCGGAAATTAGCACGATGCGCCAGCGAGTGATGTTGGCCTGAACCACTCGCTGGCGCGTCGTGCTGAAATGCACCGCCAAACGGCGGAACTACGAACTCGGGCTTCGTTGTGAAGCCCGTTTTTTCTGGCCCCTCGGAAAGGGAGAGATTCATGAAGAAGTTCGTCTGGATTGTGTTGGCGTCGCTGATGGTGGGAGGCTTCGCGATCGTGGATCGCGTCGAGGCACAAAAGACCAAGGGGAAGACCCGCGCGGCTTCGACCAAGCTGTTGATGAAAGGCTTGGTTTCGGCGAATTGTGGGGCGGCGAAAAAGGATCTCGACGCCGCCGAGATCAACTGGGACGACGTGACGCTGCACGCCGCCTTGCTGAATGAGTCGGGCTACATCCTGATGGATGACGGCCGCTGCCCGGATGGTGAATGGGCCAAGGCCGCGAAGGCTCTGCAAGCCACCAGTGCGGCGCTGTTGGCCGCCGCCGAGAAGAAAGACGCGGCCGCCGCCAAGGCCGCGTTCGGCGACTTGACGGCTCAAAGCTGCAAGGTCTGCCACGCGATGCACAAGGGAAAGTAATCGAGATCCAATGAACAAGGGGCCGGCTCAGGCCAGCCCCTTGTTTTGTTTCTCACCGCCGAGCGCCGCCGAGAATTACTTCTTGGCCGCGCGTTGCTGGCGGACATGCTTGTGGCAGTCGATGCACGCGGTGGTCACTTTGATCCAGTGCAAGGCGGCTGCGTCGAAGTCTTCTTTCTCGCCGGCTTCCGCCAGCTTTTTAGCAGCCTCGCGGAAATCGCGGCTGAAGTTGCGGTAGTCCTTGTCGGTGAGTACCTCCCAAACCTCGACGCGACTCATTGCTGCCATCGCGTTGCCCCCTTTTGCGATCAGCGCTCCGTCTTCGGTGGTCAGCCCCTCCAAGACGTCGGAAGCGGCGCTCAACTTCTTGCGCATGAATGTGCTCAGCGTGTTTTCAACCTTGCCCGCTTTCGCTTGTTGCGCATGAGCGCGCTGGTCGTGGCTCTGCGAAAACACTGCGAGAGAGACGGCGGCCAAGACCAAACCAGCGGTTGCGGCGAGACTCCAATGTGGCTTCATGAGAGATTCCATTCGTGAAATTCGTGGACGAGGAAAAGATTGTGATCAACGTTCAGCCAGCGGCATCAGCGACGAACCGGACGTCGGTCCTCGTCGCTGAGTCGGCCTTCGGTGGTCGGGATGGGAACGGCCTTCAGATTTGGCGAATCGGCCGCGATTCGCAGCACGTCTCGGCAATGTGAATGACACTCCACGCAGGTCGTGATCAACGCGAGATAGGCGTAGCTCGCTCCTTCCAGGTGCTGCTGTTCGCCGAACGCGGCCAGCTTGCGAGCTTGCCGGCGAAACTCTCTGCGAAAGTGTTCGTAGGACGGATCTTCGTGAGCCACCCATCCGTCCGCCTCGCCCACTTTGACGAGTTCCTCACCACCCTTTTGGATATGGGCGAAATTCTTTTCCACCAAGCCTTCGAGAACCTTCTGAGAACTCGCCAACTTCGCTCGCATGAGAATGTCTTCCGCAGGCGGCTTGGCCGGCTTCGGCTTCTCCGCGGCGAGCAACACAGTGAGCGCCAACCCACTCAAGACAACGACGGCCGCAACTCGCCTCATGACCTTTCCTCCTTGAATTGATCCACATCAACGTCGCGCGTGACGCGCGGACTTTTGATGAGTTTCGGAAGTTGGTCAAGGCAAGTTTTGAATGAGCGAAACCGCTCGGTGTGCGGCGTGACTGGCTGTCGTCCAAAGCGATCGTGATCGATCTCACACATCCGCCGCGTTGATCATTTCATTGACGGCGGTGCTGCTGCCGAAGACGAACAGGCAATCGCCCACGCGGAGTTCGGTGTCGCCCGGCGGCGGGATCAATTGCTGGCCGTCGGCGCGGCGCACGCCGAGAATCATCACGCCCTTTTCTCGCAGATCGGTTTCGGACAGCCGCTTGCCGATGTAGCGGCTTTGCTCGTGGAGTTGCAGGTCCGCAAGCTCCAGGTCGATGCCCGATTGGTCAGAGACTTCCAGGAAATCCTCGATGCTGGGATGCAGCATGAAGCGCGCCATCTTGACGGCACCGGTGCTGAACGGGCTGACGACGCGTGTGGCTCCGGCGTGCTGCATCTTTTGCACGGCTTTGTCGTCACTGGCGCGGGCGATGATCGGCAGAGAGGACTTCAACATCCGCGCGGTGAGCACAACGTAGATGTTGTCCGCATCCGTGCTGAGCACGGTAGTCAGCGCGTGAGCGCGCTCGATCCCCGCGTGTCGCAGGACATCATCGTTCGTGGCGTCGCCGATGACGTACAACCAGCCGCGCTGGTCACAGAGACTGTGCAGCCGCTCGGCATCGCGGTCGATCACGACGAACGGTTTGCCTCGGTCATGCAAGTAGTTGGCGATGGTCGAACCCATCCGGCCCAAGCCGCAGATGATGTAGTGGTCGTGAAGTTGCCCCAGGTTCTTTTCCATGCGTCGTCCTTCCCAAAACTCGCGCATCTCCGCGCTGATGATCCACTGGCCGATCCGCGTCGCGGCGAATGTGAAGACCCCCAGGCCGGCAAACAGGTACGCCATCATGAACCAGCGGCCGGCGGGGCCGAGCGGTACGACTTCACCATATCCGACGGTCGTCAGCGAAATGACCGCCATAAACAAGCAATCCAGCCACGGCGCGTGCTCGATGAGACGCAGCCCCACGGTCCCCACGACCGTCAGAGCCAACAACATTCCCACGCTGGATACCAACGGCCTCATGCCGCACTCCTCTCGTCCTGCATCGGACGCAGCCGAGATTAGAAGACGGCGAGCGTTTCACAAAGGCTACTGGGCGACGAATTCCGTCTGTGTCAGCGGTTCGTGCCCGGCCACTCGGTTGCCGACGGTCTTGGCCCAGCGATGTGGTGCGGGCTGCGGAACGAGCGACTCCGCGAGCGGGATCGTGCGTTCGGCCGCCTTGGTCATTTCGACTCCGCAGCAGAATGGGGGCAGGCGACGCAGTTCTTGTTCGACGACACTGCCGCAGCACAGACAGTGATACAAGCCGACGTTGGAAGTCCTCATGACACGGCTCCTTGTTCAATCCTTGTTCAATCTTCGGCGTGGTTCGGGTGGTGGCGAGCTTGTCGAGCTTTCCGGAGTTCGATGTCCTCTTGGCGGAGGTCTCGCTGTCGATCGAAGCTGCGCTGCGCGAAGTCGATGGCAGGGGCCAGATCGGCCAGCTTGATCGGCTTGGTGAGGAACGCTTGCACGCAGGCCGCGTTGGCTCGACCGACCATGTCCGGTGAGTGATACGCCGAGACCAGGATCACCGGCACCGGATACTTCTGACCGAGCTCTTCCGCCGCATCGAGACCATCCATCTCCGGCATCTTGATATCGGTGATGACGAGGTCGGGCAATTGCCGCAGGCATTGATCCACCAACTCGCGGCCGTTCGCCGAGCAGGAGACAACACGATGTCCGAGGTGCGTCAGCATGCGCTGGTAGTATTCGCGCATGTCGGCCTCATCATCGGCCACTGAAATGCGAAGTGCGGACATGGCTCATCGTCTCCTCAATCGTCGAGGCAGGTGAGCGGCATGGCGCTAGCCACCGGTTTTTCGCGGCGACAATCGCTTCCATGAAACCGGTGGCTAGCGCCATGCCGCTCACAGTCGGTGGCGATGGCTTCAAGGTTTCTCCGCCATCAGCACCACCGTGAAGGTGCTGCCGTGACCGACTTCGCTGGCGACGTTCAGCCTGCCGCAGTTCTTTTCGAGAATGGCCTGCGAGAGTGCCAATCCCAATCCGATTCCGCGGGCTTTGGTCGAGCGAAACGGTTCGCGGATCCGAGGCAGGTCTTCCGCCTTGATGCCGCAGCCCGTGTCGATCACAGCCACCTCAATGTGGTCTTGCAGGTGCCGTGCCGAGAGCGTCAAACGTCCGCCGCCGGACATCGCGTCGCAGCCGTTGCGGATCAAATTGCCGAAGACAATGAGCATTTGCTTGTCGTCGGCCAGAGCGTGCGGCAGATCGGCCGGGATGTCCCAGACCAGTTCGACGTTCTCTGGCCACGAGTCGCTCGGCACCGATCTCCTCAGGCTGTCGAGAATTGACATCGGTTGCAGGTTTGGCGACGGCAGCTTCGCGAACTCGGACAACGCCGAAATCACCGAGTCGGACACGGCGACTTGCCGTTCGATGCGTTGCAGGTGTTCGGCAATTTTTTCCGGCGCGGGATGGTTAGCGTTACGCAAGAAATAGACCGAAGTGCGCATCACATTGAGCGGATTCCGCAACTCGTGAGCGACCCCGCCCGCGACTCGGCCGATCGCGGCGAGTCGTTCGGAACGCATCAGCCGGTCGTTCGACGCGGTCTCATAAGCATCTTGAATGATGGCCAAGTCGAGATCCAGCAGCGTGCTGAGCGACCCCATCGTGGCTGCGAGTTCGTCGACGTCGCCATCACTCGGCCAGTTCTGCCGGAGCACTCGCAGCAGTCCGTTCCGCAACCGCGAGACCGCCGCCTCGACATAGATTTGCTTGAGTCCGATTTCGACATGCCGATAGCCGACGCGAAAGCGACGCTCGGCAAAGGCCATGTCATAGGGACCGGTCACGAGTTCCTTGAGCCACGCTCGCAGCGTCCCCTTCAAGCGTTCGACTTGCGCGTCGCCGCCAGTGATGACCCTTTGAGTCGCGTCATGCTCGGCGATCTCGCGATAGAAGTCGTCGATGAGTTCGATGAACGACGACTCCACAAACGGCGCAGCGGCGCGCACCCGCTCCGCGTCGGCCTGCGTCCAGCCGACGTAGCGTTGGATGTCCTGATACCGCTCAAAGAGCTCATCAACTCGCAGATCAAGCGCCACGACCGGTTCCTTCGTCGGTCCGAACAAGGGTCGTGCGTTCAAAATTCAAAATTGGCGTGCCAATTTTGAATTT
>CAMDEA010000017.1 GCA_945893045.1 Planctomyces sp. SH-PL62 | reverse complement strand
TAAACTCATCATCGGCTCCGGTCGTCATCGTCCCGAAAGGGACAACTACCGCTTCGAGCGGTCACATTGGGGATGCTCAGCAGACCCCGTCTAGGCACGACCGGAGCCTTCAATACACCTCGTCGGTCTGAGGCGAAGCCTCGTTAGGTGTTATGAGAGTTTGTTGGGTTTGAGTTTGTGGTTCTGTGGTTTGGAAGGGCGACGTGTGTGGGTCGGGACGGAGCGCAGGAGAGGCGGCCGCTTCGGCCGTCTCTCCGGAGCGTGAACTGTCACAATATGGGCGGCAGCCGGGAGTGATGCTTCTGGCCGGGCGGAGCGCGCCGTTGCTCAAGCCGCGAGTGCGTTACAAGGATGGTCGTGGCGAGAAGCCGCCGGCGACTTATCAACGTCTGCAACAACCGGTGGCCATCTCGCAAAGCACGTTGGCGAAAATGGTTCGCGGCGTGTCGTGCCGCAACTACGAAGAGGTGTTGTACACCGCTCGAGTGAGCTTGGGCGTGAAGAAGTCGTCGGTCAGTCGCGGCTTCGTGAGGGCCTCGGCCAAGGAACTCGACAAGCTGCTCACGCGACCGCTGCCCAAGACGCGTCTGGTGGCTCTGTTCCTGGATGGCATCGACTTCGCGGGCGAAATGCTGATCATCGCGTTGGGATTGGATTCCTCGGGCCACAAGCATGTTTTGGGACTTCGACAGAGGACCACCGAGAACGCCGAGGTCTGCCGCGAATTGCTCACGGACCTGCGTGATCGCGGCCTGGACAAGACGCGGCCAACACTGTGCGTGCTGGATGGCTCGAAGGCGCTGGCGTCCGCCGTGAAGCACGTCTTCGACCACAATGCGCTGATCCAGCACTGCCAGGTTCACAAGAAACGCAACGTCAAAGTCCACTTGCCAGAGTCTCTGCACGAGAAACTCGATCAACGCTTGAACGAAGCGTACCACGGTGACGACCACGAGACTTCGCGCAGCCAATTGCAACGCGCCATCAAGTGGCTGGAAGGGATCAACCCCAGCGGTGCCGCCGGCCTCCGCGAGGATCTCGACGAAACGCGGACCGTGATCCGCTTAAAGATTTCCAAGTTACTTCGCCGCACACTCGCCACGACGAACCCGATCGAATCCGTGATGGACACCACCTGCACCATCACCGACCGCGTCAAACACTGGCAAGACGGAGCCATGCGTCAACGCTGGTACGGTTCCGGTCTGCACAAAGCCGAACAACGCTTCCGACGACTCAAAGGCTACAAGACCGTCCCCAAGCTTCTCGAATCCCTTGACGCCGCGACTCCCAAATCATCCAGTGCCACAGCATTCAAAACGAAAACCAATCCCAAGCCAAACTAATTCCGTTCTTGTTGAGTTCCGAACATGAGTGTGGCTGCCAAAGACTCGAAAGAGCATTGTTATCAATCCCATTGACCGCGCAATGCGAAAGCTCATCTTTGGCTGTGGATATCTCGGTGAACGAGTCGCTCAAAAGTGGTTGGGTGACGGTCACGAGACTTGGGCGTTGACCCGCTCCGAAGAGCATGCTTCTCGCTTGGCAGAATCTGGACTCAACCCGTTAGTTGGTGACGTTCTGGACCTGGGCTCACTCCAAAAATTTCCGCAGGTGGAGACAGTTTTCTACGCCGTTGGTTTTGATCGAACGAGCAAGCCTTCCAAGCGGACAGTCTACGTCGACGGACTGCGAAACGTGCTCGAGGGAATTCGAGGTAAGTGTCGGCGGTTCGTGTACATCTCCAGCACCAGCGTTTACGGACAAGACAACGGAGAATTTGTGGATGAGTTTTCGGCAGTCTCGCCAGGCGAAGAGAATGGGTGCATTTGCCGCGATGCGGAAGCTGTGGTTTGGGAGCACTTTCGACGGACAGATCACGATTCCGGAAAGGGCGACGCCATCATTCTGAGGTTGGCGGGGCTGTATGGCCCAGGACGACTGCTTGCTCGCGAGCAGCAGTTGCGGCAGGGAGGGTTGCTCTCGGGTAATCCCGATGCCTGGTTGAACCTCATCCATGTTGAGGATGCCGTTCAGGCGGTGTTGGCTGCGGAAGTTCGAGGCCAGTCTGGGGAAACCTATCTGGTCTGCGACGATCGGCCAATTCGTCGGCGCGAGTATTACGCGGCATTGGCGTCGCAACTCGGACTGGCTCCGCCTGGGTTTGAAAGCCTTGCCGCGAATGCTCCCGAATGGCAAAAGCTCAACAAGCGTTGCGTGAATCGGCGAATGCGAGAAGAGCTTGGTGTCGAGTTGCGTTCCCCGACGGTTATCGAAGGACTGCGGAACCTGTTTGAGTCGCGGCAATGATCGGTGCGGCATCGACACGAATGAAGTACCAACGTCCGGTTTCGGATTGGCTGGTGTAGAACGGCTCCGGTTTGCCGATTGTAGTTTCTGGTTGATCATTGATTGGAATCGTCACCCAACCGACCCGGCCTTGGGCGTCGACGACGCGGTAGGTTCCGGGTGCGATCGACTCTGGAAGCGAGACCGCCAATTGGTCGAACTCGTGAGAGATCACGACGGACTGGCTCACCTCTGAGACATTCCACTCCTGGCTGTCCTCTGCGGCATAAGATTTGGATTCGGGCCGAACGACTGAGGATGCGAACGGCGAGTTCGCTGCTTGGGGAGAATCCGAGTTCCAAGCAGCGGCAAACAGGCCGGTCAGAGCGATGAGCAACAGCACGCGAGCGGGCATGATGGAATCCAACGGTGTCTGGCTGAGATTGGGGCGAGTAGCTTTCGTTGCCTTTGCTCCGGCAAATTTCGCCGCTGAGAGTTCGTCCCAAAGTGGATCGGATCGAACGGTGAGAGCGCTTTGGTGAAACTGGTCCGGTTTTGCCGAAGCGGACTGTGTAGTGGAGCGTGAATACGATCCTAGCGACGAAAGGGAATTCGTCCGGTTGTCAGTGTTGTATGCAAAGCAAAGGCTGCATCGGAAATTCCGCTTTCATGGTCCTTGAGTTGGACACTAGAGTCTGGCGTGACGAGCCCATGTCGTTTTCCAGCAAGCGAGCACAGGTTTTTTGCTCGCTTGCTTGAGAAGTCGGAAGGGTGTCGGCAGTGCGAAAGAGGCTCTTGTCCCGAGCTGGTTCGAGGTGACTACCGATGTTGCTGACTTCTTGGTTGCGTGGCTGGTTAGGCCGAGCGAATGCTCAACGAGACAACGGACACTGGACGAGGCGGCGGCCGCGACCGCATGTGCCGCGTCGTCGGCTGGCTCCCGTTGTTGAGCAATTTGAAGCACGGCAGTTGCTGACGGGCGGCGCGCCGCTCTTGATCACGGTCACGACGCTGACCGACACGATCGACGCGGGTGACGGGATGACGTCGTTGCGGGAAGCGGTTCTGCAGGCCAACGCGGAAACCAATCAGAACGTCATCATCCAGCTACAGTCCGGAGCGCACACACTGACGATCGACGGTCCCGATACCGCGAGCGCGGCGACAGGTGACCTCGATATCAACTCGGTGGTGTCCGTGACGATTCGTGGCCTGGCCAACGGGACGTCGATCATCGACGCCAACTTCGGTTCGGTCGATCGCGTGTTTGACATTGCGTCCGGCAGTTTTGCGACGATCGAAGGAGTGACGATTCAAGACGGGCAACGCGATAGCGGCGGCGCGATCAACAACGCTGGCCAATTAACTGTCGTGCGGACGACGTTCCTCAACAATCACGGCGACACTGGGACAGGCTCGGTTCGCGGCGGTGCGATTCACAATGCTGCGTCGAGTTCGTTGTTCGTCTTGGCCAGCGCCTTTGAGAACAACACGACGACGGGCGAAGGGGGCGCGATCTACAACGCCGGATTTGCCACGATCGACGCCTCGACGTTTTTCAGCAACGACGCCGATGGCAGCGGGAACAATCATGGCGGCGCGATCTTCAACGCCACCGGCGGCATACTCAACGTGCAACGGAGCACGTTTGAAGGCAACACGGCAGGTGCCTCGACGACCGGTGACGGCGGCGCGATCTTCACGGCGGGATCGGCTGGCATCGATCATTCGACGTTTTCGGCCAACAGTGCCGACAAGGGCGGTGCCATCGAGGTGGGCAGCGGCGGCAACCTCTTCCTGACGGCGAGCACGGTGACGCTCAATACGGCCGCCTTGGGAGGCGGTGTTGACTTCAATGGGAGTCCGAATGCGGCGTTCGTCGGGAACACGATCATCGCCGGGAACACCGCGACCAGTAACGTCGAATTCAGCGACGTGCGCGACGGCACGAACGCTTTCTCAACATTGGGTTTCAATCTGATCGGGATCGGTCCAGCGGGGGCGGGATTCACGAACGGGTCCAACAGCGATCAAGTGGGGACGTCGTCCACGCCAATCAATCCGATGCTGGGGGCGCTAGCCTTCAACGGCGGGCCGACGAAGACGCACCTTCCGCAGGTCGGAAGCACGGCGATTGACGGGGGAAGCTTACCGATGGTCGTTGGCTCGGCGCTGCCGATCACGGATCAGCGCGGCGCTCCGCTGCGGGCTTCGACGATTGGGGTCGCGGATAACGGTGCGGTCGAAACCGGCACGAACGCGGTGTTCGTCAACACGCTCAATGACGCTCCCGACGCCGACTTGATGGACGGAGTGGTCGATGCGGACCTGGGCACACCTGGAAATCAAATCTCGCTGCGCGCGGCGTTGCACCAGCACAACTTCACTGGGATTGCGCCGGTGATTGTCGTCCTGCCGGGCGTTTTTATTTTGGACGAGGCCCTCAGTGATGAAGATCAGGGGGCGACCGGCGACCTCGACGTCAATTTCGCCACGGAGATCATCGGTTTTGGTCCGCTCGGGACGATCATTGACGGAGCCGGCCTCGATCGAGTGTTCGACTTGCGGTCGTTCTCCAGCGAGACGCTCCTCGAAAGCCTGACGATTCAAAACGGCAGGACGCTGACCGACATGGGTGGCGGTGTCCGCAACTCGGGGCAGGCGACCCTGAACAATGTGTTTGTGCGTGACAACGAGGCCAGCAGCGGTGGCGGCATCTCCAACTCATTTCAGTTGACCCTGGACGGTGTCACGATTGCGGACAACAGCGCGAGTGGCCTGTTGTTGGGCCAAGGCGAAGGGGGCGGACTCGCGAACGCTGGCCGGGCGACGATCCGCAATAGCACGATCTTCGGGAACTTTGCCGAGAACAGCGCGGGCGGAATTGGTCATGTCAGTTCCTTCGACCTCCTCGAAATCGAGTTTTCGACCATCCGCGATAACGTCGTGGACGGCGATGCCGGCGGCATTGGCAACGAGGGGCGGCTGATCATTCGGGACTCTAGCATCACAGGCAACATCGCGAGCGGACGAGCGGGTGGCCTGGGTTCGGTGGGCGATACCACGTTGATTCGGACCAACGTCTTTAATAACTCGGCAGATGGCGATGCGGGCGGTGTCGGGGCCGAATCCGGAACACTGACGATTTCCGCCGGCGTTCTCATGAACAACACGGCAGGGGGGAACGGTGGCGGGCTGGGCGTTTCTGGTACGGCGTCGGTCACGGTGAATTACTCGGAGATCGCCGTCAACCTGTCCCGCACCGGTGGTGGCGGCGGGGTCTTCGTCGGCAGCGGGACCGCGACGATTGGCAACTCGGCGATCGTCGACAACTTCGCGGGGCAGGACGGAGTCTCCTCGGGTGACGGCGGCGGTCTGTACGTCACTGGGGGGACGACGAGTCTCAGCAATTCGACGGTCTCCGGGAACACCGCGATTCGGTTCAACAATCAAGGCGGTGGCGGCGGCGGCGTGACGCAGGCGGGAGGCAATCTCAACCTGAATCACACGACGATCACGAACAATACGGCGGCGTTCGGCGGCGGTTTGGCGACGTTGGCCGCCAGTGGGATGGGGTCGCTGTTTGGTCCCGTCTTGGGATCGGGCATGGTCCAGAACACGATCATCGCCGAGAACATGGCGACTCAGACCGGGACGGATGTGTTCGCCGCGACGAACTCGCTGGCGTCTGTCGGCCACAATTTGATTGGCGTCGCGGGAACGGGCAGCGGTGGCCCGCTGTTCTTCAACGGCGTCAACGATGACCAAGTCGGGACGTCCGGCACGCCGTTGGACCCAGTGCTTGGCACGCTCGCATTCAACGGCGGGCTGACACGGACCCACGCCGTGTTGATGGGCAGTCCGGCGATCGACGCCAGCAGCACGACCACGAGCTTCGTCTCGGAGCAGCGTGGCGCTCCGCGCGTCATCAACGGTGGCATCGAGGAGGTGGCCACGGCCGATATCGGGGCCTATGAGTTCGGCTTCGACGGATTTTTCGTCAACACGACAGAGGACACCGTCGATGCGAATCCCGGCAACGGTGTCGCGGCGGATGCGAATGGAAATACGTCGCTTCGCGCGGCGATTCAGGAAAGCAACGCGCTGGCGGGGAGACAGACGATCGTGCTCGTGGCTGGGGTCTACAAGCTGTCGCTGTTCGGAGCGGATGAAAACGCCGCGGCGACGGGAGATCTGGATATCACCGGCGATGTCAACATTCGCGGTTACGGAGCGGAATCGACGACGGTCGACGGCGTGGAAGGCGATCGGCTCTTCGATGTGAGCGGCGGTGCCAACGTGGTGTTGTCGGATCTCACTTTGACCAACGGCAAGTTGATTGCGATCAACGCACGGGGCGGTGCCATTCAGAGCGACGGTTCGCATGTCGAATTGCACCGTGTGACCGCGATGAACAACGCCGCGACCGGTTTCGGTGGTGCCATTTACGCCCAGAACGGCGTTCCGCTAGGCAATACGGTGATCGCCATCGACAGCGTTTTCATGAATAACACCTCGGCGGACAGCGGCGGTGCCATCGCGGTGGTTAATGACCATCTGGTCGCGACCAACTCGCGGTTTGAAAACAACACGGCATCCACCAGCTTCGGTGGCGGTGGTGGTGGCGCGCTGTTGATTGCCAACAGCACGGCGGTTGTGCAGGGATCGGTCTTCCGAAATAACACCGGCGAGTCTGGCGGCGCGGCGTTGATCGACACATTCGGCCAAGCGACCAAGTTGGTTAGCTTCAGCGACAGCGAGTTCAGCAATAATACGGCGAGCGGCCAGACCGGCGGAGCGATCGCCAATTTCAGCCAGGAACTGAACGTCGCGAATTCGGTCTTCTCCAGCAACACCGCGACGAGCGGTGGTGGCGGCCTCTTCAACTTCTCCGGCCTGGTCACCATCAGCGACTCCGATTTCCTGGGGAACTTCGCCAACTCTGGCAACGGCGGCGCGATCTCCAACACGGGGACTGGGGCCGTGTTGACGCTCTCGGAATCGACCCTGGACTCAAACAACTTCGCAAATGCCGGCGGCGGCTTGTCCAATACCTCCGCCGCGACGGCCAACGTCTTCGAGTCCACCATCTCGCTGAACAATGCCTTCACTGGCGGCGGCATCAGCAATGACGCGACGCTGACGATCCGCAACAGCACGATCTCCGGGAATTCGGGTTCGACCGAGGGGGGCGGATTGCACAACGCCTCGAATGGGATCGCCACCATTACCAATGCCACGTTCACGCTCAACACGTCGTTCGACGGTGGCGGCCTCAGCAATGACGGTTCGGCCACGCTGACCAACACTCTGGTCGCGACGAATTCCAGCTTCAGCACCAACGCCAATCCTAATGCAGACCTGAGCGGCAGCTTCACTTCCGGCGGCAACAATCTGATCGGTGACCTCGACGGCGCGACCGGTTTCACGAACGGCAGTAACGGAGACATTGTTGGCGGCGTCACGTCGGTCTCGGTCGCGGCGGCGTCAAATACGAATCCGATCGAAATCACAACCTCGGTGGCGCACAACCTGCAAACCGGCGACCGCGTGCGAGTCACGGGTGTCGGCGGCAACACGAACGCCAACGGTGTCTTTTTCGTGACAGTGACCAGCACGACCACCTTCACATTGAATGACTCGTTTGGTCAGGGCGGGGGAACCTACACGGGGAGTGGACAAGTCTTCGAGTTGGTCGATCCCAAGCTGGGGGTGCTGCGAGACAACAATTTCAGCCGGTTCGTGATTCTGCCGCCGGTGCCGACGCAATACGCGAATCTGCCGCCGGTTGTCACGCTGGTGCCGCGGCGGAGCACCTTCACTCACGAATTGCTGCTCGGCAGCCCGGCCATCGACGCTGGAAATGACACGAGTGCGCCATCGACCGATCAGCGCGGAATCGGGCGAGTCGACGTTGCGGGCATGGGCACAACCACAGCGGACATCGGCGCGTTTGAACTTGCACATACGACCGTTTCGGGGTTCGCGTTCTCGGACGAGGATGGGGATGGCGTGTTCGATGGCATGGCAATGGGGGAAGACCTCCGGTCGGGACTGACGGTGTTTCTGGACGCCAATCAGAACGGCCGGCAGGACGACTTCGAGCCGTTCGCGGGCGTGGCCATGTTCGACAATCCCAGCACGCCGCAAAATGAGTTCGGCACTTACACGCTGGAACTGGTTGGCCCGGGTCCGCAGGTCATCGGCCACACCGTGCCGTCCGACACCCGGCCGACGGCACCGAATGATCCCTTGCTGTCGTTTTCGGACGAGATCGCGTTTGGAACGGAATTCGTGAGTGTTGTCACGGCGGACTTCAACAACGATTCCTTACTCGACTTTGCGACCGTCGATGTGAATAACGGTACCATCAACGTCTATCAGCGCATGTCGCAGTCTTCGTCGTCGGGATTTGTAGGGACGGCATTCCCGGTTGGGACGGGTCCGTTCCGTGCCGCGGCGGGTGACTTGGATCAAGACGGTCGAATCGACTTGGTCGTCGGGAACGTGGGCAGCGATTCGCTGACGGTGCTGTTCAATCAGGGGAACATTGCCTCCGGTCAGACGCAATTCGGCGGTGCCGTCACGCTCAACCTGACGTCGGGAGCCGATCCGAACAGCATCGTCATCGCGGACTTCAATCACGACTTTCAGTCGGACATTGCGGTATCCAACCAAGGGATGGGCGAGGTCGTCGTCTTTGGCAACAACGGCAACCGGACGTTTGCGTCCGGCGCGAGCTTCGGCGGCCTCAGCGACCCGCGCGATTTGGTGGCCGAGGACTTTGATCATGATGGCTTGGTCGATCTGGCCGTCGCCGCGCAGGGGTCCAACTCGGTGGTGTTCTTGTTCAATCTCGACCCAACCACCGGCTTCAATTTCAACAGCGGCACGTCGGTGTCGTTGACCAGCGCCATGCCGCGATCGCTGGTGACCGAAGACTTCGATCGCGATGGCGACTTTGACCTCGTGGTCGGCGGAGCCACGGAATTGTTCCAAGTCGAAAACTTGGGCGTGCGCAACTTCAGCGCGCCGGACTCGCTCGCATCGTTTAATAATCCGATCGACATGGCCACGGTTGACATCGACGGCGACGGCGACCAAGACGTGGTGGCCGTCAGCATGACGGACAATCTTGTCGGCGTGTTCGAGTTCGAGGACGGCACGATCGCAGGTACTACCGCCTTTCCGAGCGGTTCCATGAGTACTACGTCGGGGATCGCGATTGGGGAATTCGACAGCTTCGACAGTTACTCGCGACCCGACATCCTGACCACCACCGGCTCTGATGGCACTGTGGTGTTGTTGACGAACCTGCTGGGTTCGACCGTGATTACGGGAGTGGTCGGCGCGCCGACCATGAACGTGGATTTTGGCGTGCAGCCGTTGGCGACGATTCGCGGCAATGCGTTTAACGACCTCAATGTCGATGGCTTCCAGTCCTTCAGCATTAGTCCTGAAGCGGGCCTTTCGAATGTTTGGGTGTTTCTCGACATGAACGGGAACGGCCGCCTCGACTCGTCGTTCGAGCCGGTGACGGTGACGACCTCCAGCGGTGAGTTCGACGGCGACATCGGCGATTACGAATTCCGAAATCTGATCCCCGGCAAGTACCGCGTCTTCGCCATTCCGCCGGCTGGTTCGCTCTTCACCAATCCCATCGTGGCCCCGGTCGATTCCGTGTTGATTGACGCCCAAGCCGGAGCCAACGCGGCCGATGTGCTGGTGAATGACGTCGATCTCGACGGCCTCAATGACCTGCTGGTGCTGCGACGGTTGACCAGCACTTCGGAATTCCAAGTCTTCCGCAACACCGGATCGGCATTCTCGTCGTTGACAAACATCAGTCTTGCGGGAGCCGGTCTGCGGCTGGCACTGGGCGACTTCGACGCCGATGGTGACCAGGACGTCGTCCTCACGCGAGACCCCGATACCAACCCGGGCAATGGTGCGATTGATTTCATTCGCAACGACCGCACGGCGTTCGCGTTTGAAAGCAGCGTCTCGCTCAACGAGTTGCCGACCGACATCGCCATCGGGGACGTCAACGGCGACATGGAACCGGATGTCGTTGTCAGCACGCGCAGCACCACGGAGGCGGTCACGATTCTGACACACGACACCGGCTTCACGTTCAACTCTCCGACGACGCTGGACGCCGGGGATGACGTCCGGGGGCTCGCGCTGGGGGACTTCGACGGAGATGGCGACCTCGATCTGGTGGCGACCGATGCGGCCAATGATGTGTTCACGGTCTTCGGCAACAACGGCAGCGGGACGTTGACCCCAGGGACGCCAGTGGCCACCGAAGATTTGCCCGGTCGAGTCTTTGTTGCCGACTTGGCGGCGAGCACGGCGCTCGACATCGTGGTGGCCTCGCAGATCGATCCTTCGATCACGATTCATGTGGGAACCGGCACGTTGACTTTCGGTGTGGGCGGTTTGCTGTCGCCGTCTGTCGGTAACAAGGTCGTCGATCTGGCCGCGGTGGACTACGACCACGACGGCCTCCAGGACATCGTGGTGGCTGGCGACGACGGTGTGATCAGCGTGCTGCGCGGCTTCACCAGCGGCAGCTTTGAGTTTCCCGAAACAATCGCCGTGACCCCCACCGGTGCGTCGAATGTCATGTTCGATCTGGGCAACATCGATTCGATCGGCGGGATGTCCTTCGACGATGTGGTCGCTGTGTATGACATCTCCGGTAATGCCGAATTGCGGGTGGGGTTCACTCGGCTGAATTCCCACCTCGTGGAGGTCGAACCGGGTGAGTTCGTCACGGGACTCAACTTTGGATTGGTGCAGTCCGCCACATTGCAGGGTATGACGTTCGTGGATTTGAACATGAACGGCCGCCAAGACCCCGGCGAACTCGGGCAGTCGAATGTCGTGGTCTTTGTCGATCGCAATCTGAACGGGGTTTTGGACCCGTTCGAGCCGCAGACGAATTCCGATGCCAGCGGGTTCTATTCGCTGACGGGCGTCTTGCCCCAGGACCATTCGCTTGTCCGCGAATCGCTGGACGGCACCTTCGCACCCACCAGCCCGCTCAACGAGCAATTCCCCGGCGCGCTGAACCTGCCGGGAGTCGGTTCGCAGTCGTCCCCCAGCAGCGATCTGGTGGCGGTCGGCGATCTCGATTTGGATGGCGACGACGACATCGTCCGCGTGAATCCCAACAGCAACTCGATCAGCATTTTCCTCTTCGACCAGTTCACGGCGACGCACAATCGCGTGGACATCACGGCCAGTGTTATCCCGGAATTCAACAATCCCTCCGCCGTCCACATCGGAAATATCATCGGCACCGGTGCCTTCGAGATCTATGTGCTTAACCGCGGGTCGGACACCGTGAGCGTCCTGGAAACCAACTTCAGCACGGGATTCAGTCTGCTCGCGACGCTGGCTGCGGGGGACGATCCCGGCACGCTGTCGGTCTTCGATTTTGACGGTGATGGGGCCAACGAACTGGCAATCACCAGCACGGCGGATGGCTCGGTGCGGTTTTTTGAGCCGAATCTGACCGGCAACCTGGTCTTCAACGGGACCGCGATGTTGGCCGTTGCTTCGGCCGGTGACGACATCGCGTTTGGCGATTTCGATGACGACGTCAATAGTCGCATCGACTACGCGTTGCTCGATACGGACAACGACCGGGTCGTGTTCGTCAGGAACGATGGCGGCGGGGCCGTCAGCCAGTTGCAGAGTGTGACCGTCGGCGACCAGCCGGTGGCTCTGTCCCGCGGCTTCGACATCGACGGCGATGGCGACCTCGACCTGGCAGTGGCGAACAAGGGGGACGGCACGTTTCAGGTGCTGCGAAATGACTCCGGCACCTTCGTGGCCGAAACCGCGATCGCCGTGGGAGGCACTCCCAGCGACATCGAAATCGGTTTTCTCGGCAACACCTTTTTCTCCGGTGACTTTCTGGCGGACGTTGTCGTCTCGCTGTCGGACGCGAACAACATTCCAATCTATGAACGCTCTGGGGCGGCGTTTTCGAGTCCCAACTTCGCGGTCGCGTCCGGTCCACAAGACAGCCTGGCGTTGGGGAACGTCGCCGCTGGCGGGAACCTCGACGTCGTTGCCAGCCTGCCGGCGACTGGCGACGTCAGTCTCAGCGTGAATCGTTCGTCGCACATCGCCTTCACTTATCTGGTCAACGCGGTCGCCGGTGAGATGGTGGTCGGGCTGAACTTCGGGAACGCTCCGGCCCCCGGCGAGATTCGGGGCACAAAGTACGACGACCTCAACGAGAACGGCGTCTTCGATAGTGGCGAGCCAGGGATCGCGGGCGTGACCGTGTTTCTCGATCTCGACAACGACGATGTGCTCGATGCCGGCGAAGTCTCGACCGTCACGCTCAGCGACGGTTCGTATGTGCTGCCCGTGGCCAATTCGGTGGCGAGTTACACCGTCAGCGAGGTCGTCCCGGCCGGTTACATCCAGACGGGACCGCGCGTGGTCAATTTCGCCAATGACGGCGTCTTCGGTGCCACCGGGGCCTCGTCGCTGGCGGCGGCCGATGTGAATGGCGACGGTCGAGTCGATCTCATCAGCCCGAACGAAACGGCCAATTTTGTCACCGTCTTCTTGCGGAACGCCGACGGCAGCTACGCCGCGCCGAACTTCTTCGCGGTCGGAAACAGTCCGAGCGCCGTGGTGGCCATCGACGTGGATAACGACACCGACATCGACCTCGTCGTCGCGAATGGGGACAGCAACAGCGTGTCGGTGCTGATCAACAACGGCGTCGGCTCGTTTGCGGCACCCGCGAACTACGCGGTGGGAGCCTCGCCGACAGACCTGCGAGCGGGCGACTTCAACAACGATGCGTTCCTCGACTTCGTGACGGCCAACAATGGCAGCGACAACATTTCCATTCTGCTGAATCAGGGGGATGGAACCTTCGGAACCGCGACGAACGTGTCGCTCGATTCCGGAAGCGCTCCGGGCGGAGTCGCAGTCGGCGACTTCGATGGCGACACGGATCTCGATCTGGCGGTGACGCGCACCGGTGGCGTTCTCCACGACGTGGAGCTGTTCCTCAATAACGGCAGCGGCAGCTTCACGTCCGAGGATGTCTTCGCGCTGGCGGCGAGCCTCAAGCCGGTGCGTCCTGTCGCCGCCGACTTCAACGCGGACGGATTCGCGGATCTGGCGATACCGGGACAAGACTCCGGCAACGTCGCCATTCTGCTGGCCGATCCGGCGGGCGGGTTCTTTGCCCCGGCCTTTCGCGTAGTGGGGGCCAGTCCCGAGTTCGCGACCACGGTGGATCTCGATCGCGACGGCTCGCTCGATTTGGTGGTCTCCAACACCGACGATGGCATGATCACGGTGTTTCTCAACGACGGCACAGGGGAATTCCTGCCGGCCCTGACCTTTCCAACCGCTCCCGACGCGGGACAAGTCGTGCCGCTGTTCCTCAACGCGGATGCGGACCCGGACCTCGCGGTCACATCTTTCGCCAACGCCTCGATTGTGTTGCTGACCAACACGTTCTTGTCGAACTACGTCTTCGTGAACTCCGCCGAGACCGTGCTCGATCAAAACTTCGGAAACGTCGCGGACACACTCATCACGCTGGACGGGAACGACCTGCGGATCACGGATGGCTTCGGAGCTGGCTCGCCCGACTTGTTCACACTCGCGACGGACGGCACCGACATCATCATTTCGTCGGCGCTGCCCATCGTGACAAACATTGCCGGCGCGATCGTCTTAGGCCCCAACTTAATCCACGTTCCAGTGTCGTTGTTCGATGGAACCATCATCGTTGACACGCGCGGCGGAGACGATGGCTTGGCCATCGACTTCACCACGGGCAACTTCAACCGCGCGATTCAGTTCCTCGGCGGCGATCCAACGCTGAGTCCCGGCGACTCGCTGGCGCTGCTGGGCGGCGGGACGTTTGCCACGGCCGATTTCCAATTCACCACCGCCGACTCCGGCACGATCAACATCGCTGGCAACTCGACCATTTCTTATTCCGGCCTCGAACCGATCCAGTCGCTGATCACAGCGGCGAACGTCACGTTGAACTACAGCAGCGCGGATGATTTCATCGTCGTGACCAGCTCCGGCACCGGCCGGATGGCCGTCGATTCAGAGTTCGCCGAAGTGGTCACGTTCAACAACCCGACCGAATCGTTGACGATCAATGCCGGAACTGGCAACGACGAGATTTCCGCGGGCGACTTCGATGCCGGCTTTGCCGCATCGCTGACGATCGACGGCCAAGGTGGCGATGACACCCTCTCGTTGGGGGCCGATCTGTTGCTGGGGTCCGCGACGTCCGCGGGCAACCTCAACCTCACCGCCGAGTCGATCAACTTGAGCTCGACCAGCCTCCGCACCGACGGCGACACGACCAACAACGACGCCGGCTCGGTCACGTTCAACGGAGCGGTACGGCTCTTCAACGACCTGACGATCGACACGGACGCCAGTTCGAGCGACGGATCGGTCGCCTTCGCCAACACGCTCAACGCCGCCGCGAGCGGCCAGCAGTCACTGACCGTCGTGCGCGGCACGGGCAATCTCACCTTGCAGGCGGTCGGCACGACGACGCCGCTGGAAGCACTGTCGGTCACGGGTTCGGGAGTGGCGATGCTCGGTGGCGACATCTTCACGGACTCGTCTGGTGGATCGGGAGCGGTCAATTTCGGTGCCGGATCGGTCGTGCTCAACACGGACGTGGTCATCAACACCGAGCAGGGCAACGATGGCGACGGCGGTTCGATCACCTTGGGCAGCGTGTCGTCCGCCGCGTCCACACGGTTTGATTTGACGCTCGACACGGCGACGACTTCCGGGACCGGCGGCAACGTGTCGCTCTCGACGTTCAACGGTGCGGGGGGACAGTTCGTCAATCAAATCACGGTCACGACGGTCGCCGCCGGCGGCACGTCGGGAGTCGTCACGCTCAACGGCAACATCAGCACCGACGATCAGGACATTCTGAATCGCGGCGGCATCCTCGTGCTGTCGGACAAACTGGCGATCGCCAACACGTTGACGATCGACGCCGAGAACAGCGGCGTTGGTTTCGGCGGTTTCATCGACTTCGCCGCCGTGGCCAACATCTATGCCACGAACTCGAACGTCTCGCTGACACTGAACGCGGACGGCGCGGACAACTTCGGCGGTCGCGTGCTGCTGGGCGGCTTCGGCAACAACGGCGGCGCGAATCAGTTCTTGACGGGACTGACCGTGACGGCTGATGGCCCGGCGGCGTTTGACGAATACATCCGACTGTTCCGCAATATCCAGCTCAACGGAGCGATCTCGTTGAACGCGGGCACCGGCGGCCAGGTCATCCTCAGCGACGACGTGCAGACCAGCATCACGATCGACACCGAGCAAGGCGACACCAACTCCGGCGGCGACGTGACGATCCTGTCGAGCCTCGTCGGCGAAGTCGCCGGCCAAGACCTGACGATCAACGCCAGCACCGCCGCCAGCGGCACCGGTCCCGTGAGCGGCAACATCACACTGAGTCGCATCAACAATGACGGCGGCAATCAGTTCCTCAACGACCTGACGATCCTCAGCACTGGCCAGTCTCCCGGCACGTTGACGCTGTCCAGTGATGTGCTGCTCGACAACAGCGGAGCGGATGCGGGGTCATTCACGGTTCAATCCGGCAACATCGCGCTGACGGCGAGCCTCACGATCGACACGGAGCAGGGCAACGACGGCCATGCGGGTGGCGTGTTCTTGGGCGCGACCGTGTCGTCCAGCGCTTCGAATGCCAGCTTAATGATCAATACACAAGCCAGTGGGACGTTCGATTCGGGCGATGTCACACTTTCGACGTTCGATAACACCACCGGATTCTTCGTCCCGAATTTGTTCATCAACACGGTCGCGGGATCGGGCACCGACGGCAACGTGGATTTCACCGGACCAGTGACGCTCGCGACGAACGCCTTCCTCAGTGTCGATGCCGGCATGATCACGTTGAGCAGCTCGTCGTCAGACCTGACGGTCAGCGGCGTGGGACTCGTCAACCTGATTTCTTATCGGAACATTGCCCTGAGTTCCGGTTCGAGCATCTCGTCAACCGACGGCAACATCGTGTTGTGGACCGTGGCGAGTGCTTCAGGAGACCACTCCGGCATCGTCTTGGACGGCGCTTCGATCACCACGACCGGCAGCGGAAACATCACCGTGGATGGTCGCAGTGGCGACGCGGCCAGCCAACAACATGGCGTCGTCCTGATGAATAACGCACTGCTCGACGCCGCCGGCAGCGGGCAACTCATCCTCACGGGGCAATCGCAGGGATCTGGAGGCACCAATAATGACGGCGTGCGAATCCTCTCCGGCTCGGACGTCCACAGTAATACCGGAGCCATCTTCATCGAGGGATTTCCGGGTGGCGGCGCGAATTCGCAAGCGGTTGAGATCGGGGACGACGCCGGCACCTCGATTAGCACGACGAATGCTCCGATCGAAATCAACGCCATCATTCTGTCTCTGGGTGCGAACAATTCCTCCATCACCGCCGGCAGCGGAAACTCGGTCACCTTGCTGAGCGCCAGCGCACCGATCAATCTCGGCACGAGCAGTGATTCTTCGTTCGGCTTGAGCGACGCGCAGCTCGATCGCATCACGGCGGGGACGCTATTCATCGGCGACAGCGATACCGCCCACATCACCGTCTCCGCGGCGATCACTCGCTCGTCAGCCACCAACCTCGTCTTCCAGGCCGCGCCTGACAGCAACTTCAACTTCAACGGCGCAACGGCCAGCCTTGATGCCGGCGGCGGCGATGTGACCATCACGATCATCGGCACTGGAACCGGAGCCGTCACCTCCGGCGGCGCGGATGCGGACATTCGCGCGGATGACGTGTCGATCAAGTCCGGTTCGGGAGGCATCGGCAGCAACGGCAATCCGCTGGTCATCAGCGGCGCGACGCTGACCACCAACTCCAACAATTCGCCCGACGGCAATCAATTCCTCAGCCAGGTGCTGACCGAATCGGACACCATCACCATCGCGGCGGGTGGCTTCGATGCTGGAACCGGAACGATCACGTTGATCGACGACACTTACTTCACAACGCCGAGCGGTTCGATTCTCAGCCCAGCCGTGATCGGCACTGATGCCGTGCTGGCGGGTACGGGATCAACTTCGTCCGTGAACGTCCAGAGCAGCGTGACAGTATTTCCGGGCACGTTCTCCGGGACCGGCATTCTCAACACTGGCGACATCACGTTTGTCAGCGGCTCGACGTTGGAAATTGAAGTCAACGGCAATCGACCTGGCACCGACTACTCATCCCTCAATGTGATGGGCACGGTGACGCTCGGTGGAGCGACGTTGTCAGCATTCGGCACGATTACGACGTCGTCCGGTCAGAGCATTGTGCTCATCAACAACGACGGCACGGACGCGATCAGCGGAACATTCAACGGCCTGGCCGACGGCGCGATGGTCGAGATTAACGGCGTGGATTTCTTCCTGTCGTACTATGGCGGCGACGGCAACGACGTGACGCTGACAGAGGCGGGCGGGGCGCTGACCTTCAGCGACAATGACACCGCGGCGGACACCTTCACGATTCGTCTGATCGGCGGCACGGTGCAGATTCTGAATGGCACGACGCTCCTGGCTTCAACTCCCGCAGCGGCGATCGCCGGGGTCACGATCAACGGCGAAGACAATCAGAACGACTCGTTGGTCCTCGACTTCACGTCCGGCAGCGCCCTGCCTTCCGGCGGTGTGACGTTTAACGGCGGAGCGGCGGGCGACGACGACCTCACGCTGACGGGCGGCTCGGTGAATTCGATCTCACACAGTCTCACCAACGCCAGCGACGGCTCGGTAGCCGTGAACGGCTCGACCGCGGTGACTTACACCGGGCTGGAGCCGATCACCGACAACCTCAGCGCGATCGACCGCGTCTTCACGTTCAATGGCGGAACCGAAGCCATCACGCTGGCGGACGGAACCGCGAGCGACGGAATGATGACGATCGACTCGGACCAGAGTGAGTCCGTGAGCTTCGCCAATCCGACCAACTCGCTGACGATCAACGCGGGGACGGGCAACGACACAGTCACGATCAGTTCGGTCGATGCCGCCTACCGCGCCTCGCTGACGATCAACGGCGATGCCGGGACGGACATCGTCTCGCTGGATGCCAGCTTGACTCTGAGTTCGGGGACATCCGCAGGCAACCTGAGCGTCACTTCCGAGACAATCCAACTGAACGCCGACGTCTTCACAGATGGTGGAGCGGTAATGCTGACCGGCAACACGGTGCTGGGATCGACCGTCACGATCGATACCGAACAAGGCCACGACTCTCCGGCCGGGGCGGTGACGTTCTCCGGCGGATCGGTCTCGGGCAGTGCCTCTGGATTTGATCTCACCGTTCGCACCAATTCGTTCGGCTCCAGTGGTGGAGCGATCAACCTTCCGACCTTCAACAACGACGGCGGTGCGTTTCTCAATGAACTCCTGCTGCTCTCGGACGGCGGGACGTTGGCCACGAGCGGCCCAGTCACTCTCGCGGGGGACATTTTCCTGGATGACGACAGCTCGACGGGATTTGAAGCGAACTTCAACGTCTCGGCCGCGCAGGTCGTGCTGGCGAACAGCGTGACCATCGACCTTGAGCAAGGCGGAAACGCCGATACGGGTTTCCTCGGCTTCGGCAATGCCGTGATCTCCGCCAGCGGGGCGGGATTCGACTTAACGCTCGATATCCGCTCCGGCGTCGGGGCGACCTTCGGCGGACAGGTGGACTTGTTTGGCTTCGACGATGCGGCCGGGAACTTCATTCGGAATTTCACCGTTGAGGCAGTCGGCACCAATCGCAACGGAGTGGTCGTCTTCAATGGAACGGCGGTTTACACGTTGGCCACCGACGGCAATGCCACGATCAACGCCGGTGCGATCGACCTGCTGGACTCCAACTTGGTGCTCTCTGGAACCGGTGCGATCTCGTTCGACGCCAGCCGGCAGGTTTTTGTGTCGAACGCGCAACTGATCACGGCCAACGGCAACATCACGCTGAATGGAAACTCCGCCGCAACGACCA
Source organism: Planctomyces sp. SH-PL62 (assembly GCA_945893045.1). Taxonomy (GTDB): domain Bacteria; phylum Planctomycetota; class Planctomycetia; order Planctomycetales; family Planctomycetaceae; genus SXKJ01. The sequence goes on along the minus strand of CAMDEA010000017.1, from coordinate 54,278 downwards.
ACGGCAATTTCGGTGGCATCGAATTGGGACAAGCCACGGTGCGGACAACCGGCACCGGCAACATTTCGCTGGTTGGCCGCAGCGGCAATTCCACAGGTGGCTTCCAACGTGGTATCGAATTGACGAGCGGTTCAGTCGTGGAAGCACTTGGGGCGGGCACGGTCACGCTGCTCGGCGTGTCGCGCGGGACCGGCGGCAACGAAAACTTCGGCATTGAAGTGAAGTTCGATTCCGACATTCGCTCGAACACCGGAGCCATTCAATTGACCGGCACCTCCAGCGTGGGCGCGAGCAGCGGCATTTCGCTCCGCAACGACGCTGGCACGTCAATCAGCACGACGAACGCCCCGATCACACTGACGGCAGATTCGATCGCCATCGGCGGCAGCAATGATTCGATCACCTCCGGCAACGGCCGCGCCGTGACGTTTCGGCCGTTGACCAACAGCACGGCGATCGACCTGGGAGCCGCCGATGCCGCGGGTGTACTCGGCCTGACCGACGCGGAACTCGACCGAGTCTTTGCCGGGACGATCAATCTCGGCGACGCCAACAGCGGCGAGATCACGGTCAGCGCGGCGATCACGCACACGTCGGCGACGAACGTGAATCTGACGACCGGAGGCAACAACAGTCTGACCTTCAGCGGCGCGAGCAGCCTCGATGCGAACGGCGGTGATGTTTCGATCTCGTTGAACGCCGCAGGCACGGGCGGCGTGGTTTCGGGAACAGCGGCGACCGACATCCTGGCCGATGACTTGAGCATCACGGCTGGCTCGGCCGGCATCGGTACCAGCGGAAATATGCTGAGCACAGCAGTCAGTAACCTGGAAGCGTCGAGCGGTTCGGGCGGCGCGTTTGTGTCGAATACCGGCGGGCTGACCATCGGCGGGATCGGTGCGACCGTGGGCGTGTCGGCGACGGGTGGAGACATTGCGATCTCGGCCAGCAGTCCGCTGACCGTGAATGAGGACGTGGTCAATTCTGGCGGCGGGAACGTGACCCTCACGGCGTCGGGAACCGTCGTGGCGGCTGGCTCGCTGACGTTCGTTGAGTTTGAACAGAACGGCGTGGCTGGCGTCGAGGGATTGGCCGGTGCCTATGGCGTGACAGTCAGCCCAGACGGCAATCACGTCTACGTTGCGTCTCAAAATGACGATTCGTTGGCCGTATTCGGCCGGAATGCGACGACGGGCGCACTGACGTTCGTCGAATTTGAGCAGGACGGGGTAAACGGTGTCGATGGATTGGACGGTGCGAACGGCGTAACAGTCAGCCCGGACGGTCGTCACGTCTACGTCGCATCTTTTCTAGACAATTCACTGGCCGTGTTCAGCCGGAACGCGACGACCGGTGCCCTCACTTTCGTCGAGGTCCAGAGGGACGGCGTGGGTGGCGTCGATGGATTGGGCGCAGCGGCTGGTGTGGTGATCAGTCCGGATGGCAACAACGTCTACGTTGCGTCTCAAAATGACTCTTCTGTGGCCGTGTTCAGCCGAAATGCGACGACCGGCGCACTGACATTCGTCGAGTTTGAGGCGGACGGCGTGGCTGGCGTCGATGGATTGGCCGGAGCGTTCGGCGTGACGGTCAGCCCGGACGGCAGTCACGTCTACGTCGCGTCTGTATTTGACTCTTCGGTGGCCGTTTTCAGCCGGAATGCGACGACTGGCGCGCTGACGTTCGTCGAGTTTGAGGCGGACGGCGTGGATGGCGTCGATGGATTGGCCGCCGCGTCTGGCGTGACGGTCAGCCCGGACGGCAGTCACGTCTACGTCGCGTCTCAAAGTGACAATGCGGTGGCCGTGTTCAGCCGAAATGCGACGACCGGCGCGCTGACGTTCGTCGAGTTTGAGGCGGACGGTGTGGGTGGCGTTGATGGATTGGCCTTAGCGCTTGGCGTGACGGTCAGTCCGGACGGCAGCCACGTCTACGTCGCGTCGATTAACGACAATTCGGTGGCTGTGTTCCGCCGGGAAGCGGGGAGCGATGGCTCTGCCACGGACGACTTGACGTTGAGCGCGAATGTGACGGCCAGCGGCGGGAACGGGACGATCACGCTCAATGCCGCCAACGACATCTTTTTCAACATCAGCACGGTCTCGGCTGCGGGTGCGGGTGCCGTCGATCTGAATGCGGGCACCGACACGACCGACGGCGTGATCACGATGTCGTCCAGCGGGGTGATTAACTCGGCCACGGGCGCGATCACGCTGGATGCCGATGGCACGGCCACGCTCGACAGCATTAGCTCGACCAGCGGCAGCCTCGCGGTCACGGCCGGTGACGTGGTCCTTAACGACACGCTCTCCAGCAGCGGTCCCCTGACGCTCGCCCCGGCAACCGCCGGTTCGACGATCGGCATCGGCGGCGGCACGGGAGCGTTCAACGTTGGCGATACGGACCTCGGCCGACTCGCGAACGGGTTCAGTTCGATCACGATTGGCGACACGACGAATGGCACCGGGGCCGTGGATGTGGATAGCTCGACATTCACCGATCCGCTGACGATCGTCGGTGGGTCGATTTCCGTGACCGAACTGACTGCGGGAACGAATGCGGTCACGCTGACGGCTCGCACGGGCGCGATCACCGATGGCGGCGATGCGGCGACGGATGTGGTCGCGAGCGCGGTTGTTTTGAACTCGGTGAGCGGTGTCGGAACTTCCGCTGACCGACTTTCGACGACGATTGATTCGCTCACGGCCTCAGCCACGGGCAGTGGCGGAATCTTCATCACCGAATCGAACGCCCTCGATCTCAATTCACTGACGCTGGCGACGAACGGCAGCGTCGATGTCAAAACTGGCAACGGCGAGCTGGAAGTGGTGGCCGGCGCGACGATCGCCGCCACCGGCGCAGGCACGATCAGCCTGACGTCGGATCGCAACATCCTGTTGAGCGCTGGGTCGAGCCTTACGACGGTCAATGGCGATCTGACCTTGCAAGCCAACCAGGAAACGTCGACGGCGGGCAACTTTGTCGGTGTCGACGTGAACGCGGCCGCGATCAGTTCCACCAACGGCGACATTCTGCTGGCAGGACAAGGCGGCAACAGCGGCACGGGCAATCGCGGCATCCGACTGTTGAACGCCGGAGCCGCGGTTTCAACCACCGGCACGGGTACGATCACGTTGGACGGCACCGGCGGATCGGGTGGCACGGGCAATACCAGTCACGTCGGCGTCGAGGTCGGCACCGGATCGCAAGTCTCAGCGGTCAACGGAGCGATCAACATCACCGGCAACAGCTTGGCGACGACCGGGCTGAATCAAGGTGTCGTGGTCAACGGAGCGTTGTCCTCGACCGGCTCGGCCCCAATCACGATCGACGGCACCGGAGCATCGGGCACAGGATCGAACTACGGCGTGGCGATCAGCCAATTCTCGTCGGTCGTCACATCGGGTTCGGGTCCGGTCAGCATCACGGCTCAAGGCGGCAACGGCACCGGCAGCACCAATATCGGCGCGCTGTTCGACTTCGGCGGGTTCATTGAATCGACCGGCACATCCGCCGCGACGATCACCGTCAATGGCACGGGTGGCACGGGAACCTCCTTCAATCAGGGCTTCCGCATCAGCGGCGGCGGATCGTTCATTCGCTCGGCTAACGCGGACGTCACGATCACCGGCGCGGGGCAAGGGACCGGCTCGAATGACGAAGGCTTCCTCATCGGAGCCGGCTTGGGAGCGATTGAATCCACCGGCGCGGGAGCCGTGACGATCACCGCCACGACGACCAATGCCAACAGCGTCGCGATGCGATTGGCCACGGACGCCGAAATCAAATCCTCGGCCAGCAACTCGCCGATCTCGATTGCCGCGGACAGCGCGGCAATCGCGAACACGGCCGCGATCAATGCCGGGACGGGCAACGTCTCGATCCGGCAGGCCACCAATGATGTGCAAATCAATTTGGGGTCGATCACGGATTCAAATCCCGGCACATTGGAGCTCTCCGACGCGGAACTCAACCGCGTCACAGCCGGAGCGCTGGGCTTCGGCAACGCGAACAGCGGCGGTCTGTTCATCAGCGACGCGATCACGCGCTCGGCGGCGACCAACATTTCGTTGACAACCGCCGTCAACAACGGACTGTCGTTCAGCGGCAGCAGCGCGAGTCTGGATGCGAACGGCGGCGACGTGACGATCGCACTGAGCGGTTCTGGATCGGCGACGGTCATTTCGGGCGACGCGGCAACGGACATTCTGGCGGATTCACTTTCGATCACGTCCGGCATCGGCGGGATCGGAGCCAACGGCAATCCATTGAGCATCAATGTCAACGACCTGACAACCGACACCAGCAGCGGCGACGGTTCGCAATTCTTGAGCGAAGCGAATTCGCTCAGCGTGCTGGGGCTGACCGCCGGAACCGGAACCGTCCGACTCAACAGCGGGACTTTCCAATCCAGCAGTTCTGGAGTGATCGCGGACGCCACCAGTTTGTCACTCGGACACCAGGCAACCCTGGATTTGAACAATCACGACGAAGCGATTTCCGCGCTGACTCTGGAGATCGGCACGGGCAACGGAGCCGACGTGACGACCGGCACTGGCACACTGACGCTCGGTGGCAACATGACGCTGACGACGATCAATCAAGGTGCGATCGGCGCGACGATCACCGGCAAGCTGAATCTGGGCGGCGCGACACGCAAGGTCTCGGTCGCCGATGGCAATGCCACGAACGAACTGACGATCGCGGCGGACATCTCCGGGAATGCTGCGGGACTCACGAAGACGGGTGCCGGCAATCTGACGCTGTCGGGTACGAACACGTACACCGGAACCACGACGGTTTCTGGCGGCTCGCTGTCACTCGAAGGCTCAATCACCTCCAACACGACGGTCGGCAACGGAACGACATTGAACGGCACCGGCACGATCGCCAGTGGTAACACGCTGACCGTACAGAGCGGCGGTACTGTCGCTCCGGGAGCGTCTCCCGGCATCCTCAATACGGGCAACGTCACGCTGCAATCGGGTTCGACCTTCAGTGTGGAACTCAACGGCACAACGCCCGGCACGGGCCACGATCAGCTCAACGTCACCGGCACCGTGACCATTGGGATGAACGTCACGTTGAATGCGACGCTCGGTTATACGCCGGCACAAGGCGACACGATTGTCCTCATCGACAACGACGGCACTGACGACGTCAGCGGCCGGTTTGCCGGACTCGATCAAGGCGCGCTGGTGACGATCGGCGGCCAGAAGTTCCACATCAACTATTTCCACGACAGCGACGACACCGTGGGCGGAGCGATTGGAAACGACGTCGCGTTGATCGCCAATCGCGATCCCGTCGTTAACGATCAGATGTTTTCGGTCAGCGAGGATGTCGGAAATGGAGCGTTCGTCAGCGTTGTTCTGTCGAACGACTTGGACGCGGACTTAGCCTCGCTGACTGGCGGCGGCGGTATCGTCGTCATCCCCATCGGCAATTCGCCGGTGACCTACGCCATCACCGGTGGCAATGTCGGCAATGCGTTTGCCATCAGCAGTACCGGGCAGATCACCGTCAACAACGCCCTGGCTTTGGACTTTGAAACTCAGCCACCGTTCAACTTGACGGTCGAGGTCACGGACGATGCCGGCGCGACCGACACGGCGAACGTGATGATTACAGTTTTGAATGCTCCGCCCAGCACGCCGGTGGATGCGAACAACGCTCCCAATCGAGTCTCCGACACGGACGTCAACGGCGCGCTCGTGGGAGTCAACATCGACAGCTTCGACGCTCACGGCGGCATGGTCACGTTCACGCTGACCGATGACGCCAATGGACGCTTCGCGATCCACCCGATCACCGGAGTTGTCACCTTGCTGGACGCCAGCCAGATCGATCCCGACCTGACATCCAGCCACGACATCACCGTGCAGGCGTCCGACGGCATGCTCTCATCCAGCGCGACATTCACGATCGCCTCGCTGCTTGACGCACCACAAAACTTGCGGGATGCCGACGGCAACGACAACACGACTCCCGAACGCGCCCTGCGCGGCAGCCGCGTGGGCGTCACTCTGTTCGCCGATGATCTCCAAGACGAAACCGTTTTCTATCGGTTGACCGATAACGCTGGCGGCCGTTTCACCGTCGATCCGACCACGGGAGTCGTCACGGTCAATGACGGCCAGTTGCTCAACTTCTCCGACGCGACGCAGCACACCATCATGGGGCAGGCGGTCGATGAAGACGGCGACGTTTCGACGATCCAATCCTTTGTCATCAACGTCAGCCAGGTACCAGACAACTCGCCGCCACAGGTTTCGATTCTGCCCACCCGAGTCAACGTGGTCGAAGGAAACTTTGGGCAGAACTTCGTGAACTTCACCGTGAGGCTCAATAAGCCAACGACGGAACCCGTCACCGTCAACTTCGCAACGCGGCGCGGCGACGAGCCGACGTTCATGGTCCCGGAAGGCATCGCCGCGAATTCGGCATTCGCCACTGATCAAGCCACCGGCCGCGATTTCTTCCGATCCGCGGGAATGGTGACGATCCCCGCCGGAGCCACGGAAGCCGATGTCCCCGTGCGTGTGCAAATCAATGCCGACACGGTGGCAGAACCGAACGAATTCTTCTTCGTCCAACTGCAATCTCCGGTCAACGCGACGCTCGCGACGCAGCAATCCGTCGCGATCGCCCAGATCCTGGACGACGACTCCGTGCCGCAGTTGCTCATCTCGAATGCGGAAATGCTCGAAGGAGATCCCATCAGTTCAAACGAGTTAGTCTTCACGGCCGAATTGGTCGGCGACCTACCATTGGGGGCGACCGAAGCAACAGTGGATTACAGCATCGGAAACGCTATCGACACCGCAAGCAGTGGGACCGACTACGGCACCGCCTTCGAGACGAAGTTCGGCGGCGTCATGCGAACGGACACGCAACGACTGACGTTCACCGAGGCCGACCGCGATCCCCTCACTGGCCGCATCCGGCTCGAAGTCCATCTACCGATTCTGGGCGATCTCGCAAACGAACCCGATGAGACAGTCAGCCTGCAGTTCACCGATCCGATCAATCTGGGCGTTGCCCGTTCGACCGTGGTCGGCACCATCCTGAATGACGATTCCGCGAACGTGACACTGTCGATCACGAGTCCCCTGGTTCCGATCGTCGAAGGCAATTCCGGCCAGATGCAAATTCCGCTGACGGTCACGCTCGCCGGCAAACCGGTGAGCGACGTGACGGTCAATTTCACGGCTCTGGACGGAACCGCGTCCAGCGCCGACGGAGATTACACCGCGCCTAGCGGGACGTTCGTGTTCACGCTCGCGGAAATCGCCGCGGGCACGGTCACGAAAACGATCTTCGTGTCGATCATTGGCGACCTGACGGTGGAAGACAACGAAACCTTCTCCGTCGAATTGTCGTTGCCGAGTTCGCTTTTGCAGCCCAACGTGTCGATCGACGCCGACAACTCGGCGGTTCGATTGGTGATCCGCAACGACGATCAGGCGATCCTCACGGAGGACGGCGACGATCTGACGGAGTTGCTCAACGACACGTTCGATGACCCAGGTGGAAACAACGGTGCGAAAGACCCCGCAGTGGTCGCGATGCTGGTCGCACAGGCGCAGCAATTCATCGAGGCCAATGGGCTGACCGATTACATCCTGATCGTGATCGATCCCGTCGATTTCGTGCTGACCGATCCGCAGAATCGCAGTTCAGGCTTCACGGAAAACACGGGCGTCGTGAATCAGATTCCCGGCACCTACTATTCTGGCAATGGCAGTGTCGAAGTGCTGGTCGTGCCCTTGCCTCCCACTGGCACGTACACCGTGCAACTCAGCGGTGTCGGTGGCGACGGCGTCTTCAATGGCTCCGCCACGGTCGTCACAAGCGGGCAGACAACGACCACGCCCATCAGTGGCACACTGTCGGAAAACAGCCTCGCGTCCGTCGTGCTTCAAGTCGGTAACAACAATTCCAACTCTCCGATTCCGGTCGGGTTGGGACTGGCCGCCGCGAACTCTGGAAACGCCGCCGGATTCGGAGTGGTGGGTGCGTTCGGCCAGCGCGACTTCAACAGCCTCGTGGCGCAATTCTTCCAGAATCTGCCGCTCGGTTTTCTCGACGAATTGAACCCACCACAGACTCTGACTGAAGAGGAAATTCAAGAACGTGCCGCGAACTTGTTGCAGAAGCTCGACAAGAACAACGACAACATGATCACGGCCGACGAAGTGGGAGAAGACGATTGGAAAACACTCCTCCCATCCGACAAAGATGGCGATGGCAAAATCACTCTGGAGGAACTGCAAGCTCAGATTCGAGCCAATGCCAAGTCCAGACCCAATTCGCCCGTCCCGCTCAATAACGGCCAACGCTCTCCGGAACAAAATCCACCGCAGGGCAACAGTGGGGGAACCAAAGCCAAACCCACGACCTTCGAACGCAACCGTACCACTCCGGCGACACCCAACAAAAACGAACAATCGACGCCGCCATCTGCCCAGCCGAACGCTGGAAAAGGTCAGGGCAAGACGACGCAGAACTCCCGGCCCGGTAACGACGACTCACGACAAGCCAACGCCTCACGCCCCTGGTGGCATCTGTTCCTGCCCTGGAGCGAAAAGAACTCAACCCCAAAATCGCAAGACACTCGCAACGTCTGAGGCCATCAACGCACCTCACCGTTCCGACCGCCGGTCTTCATTCCTCTGCCCCCATTCCTCTGCCGACAACTTTGGCCAAATGAATTACTCGACCAGCAACGGCATGCCTTCACCGCCGGTATCGGCCGCACCGGTCAACTGACAGGTGCGCGGATCGCACGCGATGGCGTGAACCAGCGCGAAACCGCCGTGACTCTTCGGCGAGCGTTCAATCGGATGCTGTTTACGAACCTCTGCACAGACCAGTTCCGGAATGCGGGCCTGACACTTGATCGTGTCCCCCTGACAATCGAATCGCGGCGCGAGCACCGCATCCGAAACGCTCATGCCGAAGTCGAGCACGTTGAGCACCACTTGCAGCACCGCCGTGATGATCCGAGTCGCTCCCGGTGCCCCCAATGCCAGCACAGGCTGGCCGCCTTGATAGACGATGGTCGGAGCCATGCCAGTCGTGCGTCCCTTGCGCGCGGCGATCTGGTTCGGGCCGCCGGGCAGCGGATCGAAGTTGACCATCGAGTTGTTGTACATGAACCCCAAGCCCGGCGAGATCACGCCCGATGACGATCCCAACGAGTGCGTCAGCGAGACCCAATTCCCGGCTCGATCGGTGACGGTGACTTGCGTCGTGTTCTTCGATTCCGTCGGACCACGCGGCACGTCGAAGCGTTGGCCGGATTCGATCACGCGCCGCCATTCGGCGATCCGTTCCGGTGAGAGCATCCAATGCACGCGATCCGGCTCGAAGTCCGGATCGCCGAGTTGCCGATTGCGATCCGCGAACGCGGCCTTCATCGCCAGCGACACGCGCAGGATGTACTTCGCCGAGTTATGCCCCAGCGAACGCAGGTCGTCCGCTTCCAGAATCTTCAACGTCTGTGCGAGCGTCGGGCCGCCATGCGGCGATTGATTCGTGACGATCTGATAACCGCGATAGTTGATGACCGTCGCCGGTGCTTCGCGAGGTTTGTATTCGGCCAGGTCGCCCGCGGTGATCCAGGCACCATTCTTCTGCAAGTCAGCGGCGATCTCGCGTGCCAACTCGCCGGAATAAAAATCCTCCGCTCCACGATCGGCCAACCGGCGCAGCGTGCGTGCGTAATCGGGATGCCGAAACTTCTCGCCCGCTTCATAAGTCGAGCCGTCCGGTTTCAACCACACACGTTTCGTTTCGGCGGTCGCGTGCAGCTTGTCTCGCAAGGTGGCGGATTCCGGTTGAGCCGCCGGCTCTTTCCAACTCGTCGCTTTGCCGGAACTGACCGGCCAACCTTCTTCGGCGACACGAATCGCCGGCTGCAACAAGTCGCTCCAAGATCGCGTGCAGAAGCGGCGCTGGATTTCGGCCAGACCGCGGACCATGCCGGGGACGCAGATCGACTGATAGCCGACGTCATTGACCTTGTTCTTCAGGAAGTAGCCCCAGCCATCCGGGTTCGGCCGCAGGATCGCGTCCTTCCACATGTCGGGCTTCACCAGCGAACCGGCAATCGCAGGTGCATCGAAGATCGGCGAGGGAGACCGTTGCCCCGCGCGGTGATACGTCATCACCAAGTACCCGCCGACTCCGCACGAGTGCGGGTCGATCACTCCTTGCACGACGGCCGCCGTCAACGCCGCGTCGAACGCGTTGCCGCCAGCCGCCAATACCTTCGCACCTTCCTCGACAGCCAATGGCTGAGGAGCCACTATCATTCCTGGCATGGACACATCTCCCACGAACATGACGGAGCGATCGACCGCCAACCACATTGGCTGGCATTGCACCGCGCTCACAGCCCACAGCCTATCGCGATTCAGCGCTGCCACCAAATGCGAGCCAGTCTGTTTTGGAATGCTGCTTTGCCCCAACGGGGTAAGACTCGATAGCCCAGGGTGCAGCCCTGGGAACGACGGACGCCACCAAGAAGCTAGCCCTGAAGGGGCGAAACGTCGTGGTCAGTTACGCCCCTTCAGGGCTAATGGATTTCATCGACAACCATTCCCAGGGCTGCGCCCTGGGCTTTCGAGTTTCGACCCTTCGGGCCACGAATCACCGAACAATTCCAGGCTGATCGAAAGTGTCGTCTTCCTACTTTTCGTGTGTTGTCTTCTGAGTGGTTGCGGTCCAACCAAACCTGCGGTGCCTTCACTCACTCCGCGCGAAGTAAAGACGAATGTCGAACGACTCTCGCTCGTGCGATTCAGTCCTGACGGCCAGCAGTTGGCGGCCTGTTCCGCGAGCGGCGACGTGTTGGTCTGGCGCAATGTCAGCGATCCGCCGCTCAAATTGGAGTCGGGCCATACGTCGCCGCTGGTCAGTTTGACCTGGTCGTTGGATGGATTGGTGACGGTCACGGACTTGGATCGCGGCTTGGTCGGCTGGCAGTTCAATCAGCCGGAGCCCACACGAGTCGAGCTGCCTGGACTCCCGACGGCGGCGATCTGTCTCGCGTTTCGGCCAAATGCAAATTCGTTGGAGTTCGTGTTGGGGATGCGCGACGGTTCGTTGTTTTTCGTGGATGGACGCGGCTCGAAGCAGTTCAAACCGGATCATCGCGGAGCGGTCAAGCAGGCACTGTATTCGTCGGATGGCAAATGGCTCGTCACCGCCGGCGCGGATGGGCAACTGATTTGGCGCGACGCGGCGACGCGACAAATCACGCAGGCCGTGAGAGCTTCTGACACGGAAATCAGCCGGTTGCTGCTGAGCGCGGATGGCCAGCAACTCATCAGCGGCGACTGGAACGGGATGCTCAAGGTTTGGGACATGGCAACACGCCAGTCGCTGCGCGAGTTTCATCAGCCGGAAGCGGTCTCCGGCCTGGGCTGGGTCGGCAAAGAATTGGTCAGCGCGAGCTGGGATGGCTCGTTGCATGGCTGGGACGTGTCGTCGGGACGTTGCTTGCGCACCTTCGCGACCGGCCAGCCGATCCATGATCTGACGTGTGATTCAAAAACTCCGCGAGTCGCGACCGTCAGCCTCGACCGAATGCTGCGTGTGTGGGACTGGCCGGAAAGGTAGCAGGCACATTCCATGTGCCGTCAGCGTTTCTCAGGCTGACGGCACATGGAATGTGCCTGCTACATGGACGCCGCCCCGCTCGCCAGCAGATCGACGGGTAACAATGGTGTCGCTCCTGGTTGCGAGGCGACGAAGGCTCCCAACCGATTGGCGAGTGTCACGGTTTGCTCCGGCGACCAGTTGTTGAGCCAGCCCCAGAGCAATCCCGCCGAACAGGCATCACCGGCTCCGACGTTGTCGGCGTTGGGATGCCGCTCAAACCGCGCGATCTCGCCGCGAACACTGGTGTCGCCTGTCAGCAGTTCTGTCCCCTTCTCACCGTGTGTGACCACGACAAATCGCAAACCGCTCGGCGCGAAGTGATGCAAAAGCCGTGTTGCTCCGTCGCGAGATCGCTCGTCGTCTGCCGCGAGTCCCAACAGGTTCAGCACGATCGGCAATTCGTCTTCATTCAACTTAATGGCGGTGGCGAGTTCGGCTCCGCGCCGCAAACTGTCGGCGTCATAAAACGTCACGCGCAGATTGACGTCGAAGAGTCGCACGGCCTGCCGCGCCGTTTCCACAAAGCGCTGTGCTGTCGCGCGCGAAGTCGGGCAGCGTTGAGCCAACGTGCCGAAGACGACCGCGTCGCAGGTCTCGGCCAGCCGCCGCCATTCCGGTGTCCATTCCAGATGATCCCACGCGACGTCGGCCAGAAAGTCATAAGTCGGCTCGCCGTTGCGAAGCGTGATGTCTACTCGACCGGTCGGGTGCGCGGCGTCGATCTGCACGAACTCGGCCGAGAGGTTGCGGACTCGCAGTTCCTCCAACATGCGCTGGCCGAGCTTATCGGTCCCCGCGCGGCTGGCGACGACACCTCGGCCGCCGCTTGCGGAACAAAGTTGATTCGCATGGTGCGCGACGTTCAGTGGAGCTCCACCGAGAATGGCTCGGTCGGGAAAAACATCGAACAGCGACTCGCCCAAACCGACGATCGTAAAAGGGGGTGACATGAGAAATCCCAAGCTCCAAATCCTAATGACCAAAACAACGACACAGTTTTCCTGATCGGCCGAGTTTCGGTCATCGACACGCCGATCACAACGTGCGGAGTCCCTCTGTGAAAGCCGCGCGACTCACGAAATTCGCTGAAGAGTCGCGGCGCGGCGCGGGTATGTTTGGGCGACAGACTCAATGACAGTCAGCCGTTGACGGAGTTCGACGGCAGCCAGCCACGGACGGCATCTGGTCGGAGGAACCATCATGAAGCTCTCGCGAAAGTGGATTTATTGGGCAACCGCCCTGCCCGTCTTGGGAGCGGCGGGGTTCGGGGTTTGGAGATACTCCCAACCATCAAAGGCACTCGCGGCCACAACGACTATGGCTCCGATCGCGGTCAGTACCAAGTCGGGGGCTCCAGTCGGTCGCATCGAGCACCTGACGTGCGAAGTCAGCCAGGGATGGCCGGTGATCCTGGTGCGAGACGCCAATGATCAATCCCCTTGGTGGGTCCAAGGACGGGCGGAACGGCAGGAGGCCCAGACATATTCGGCACGTGCGCATTTCGGCAACGAGACGACGGAGTCGGGGCAGCGGTATCAGATTGTCGTACTGTCGGCGGCGGACGAGTCGGCGGCGCGGCAATATGAAACCGGCACAACGCTGGAACAGATTCCAGCGGACCTGCCGCATTCCGATCCGGTCGAAGTCGTGCGCCGTTGAAGGTCAACAATTGCGTCCGCGAATGAGACAGGCGAGCGAGGCCGCTCGCCAAACTGTCTCACGGCTGGTCGCGAGCCATCGAACCGTTCCCCTGCGGTTCTTCCGCCTGCGAATGGAACACGCGACTGCATGCAGTCGTGTGATCTGTCGCACGCGATGTGGCTCGTGACCAGCCGTTCTTTTTTTGGTCAGGGGTCGGGAGTCTTTTTCCTGCCGCAGTTGAGAGATGTCCGCTTGTGGGACTCGTGTTGTGCGGCAGGAAAAAGACTCCCGACCCCTTTGCGACCACAACTCTCCGAATCGCCGCGCAGAGTTTCTCCAACCGGCAACATCCTCCGCGAATGCGGACTGATCTCGTCGGCTCAACGACTCGGCTCGCGCCGCGCCGGATTCAACGGGCAGAATGGATTGAGTGCCATCGACCCTCTGGTTTCAGCCCCAAAGGGGAGCGACTCGATAGCCCAGGGCAACACCCTGGGTTGGTGCAACACCATTTGATGCTGTAGCCCCAACAGGGCGCAACTTGCATGACACTCATGCCTGTCGCGCCCCCTCAGGGCTAAGGAATCTTTTTCGTGTCTCCAACCCAGGGCGTTGCCCTGGGCTATCGAGTTCGTCCCCGTTGGGGCCAAGACCAGGAGGTCGGTGACACATCGAATGCTGATTACTCAAACTGAGCGGTTTTGTTTTTGTCCCGTTAGGGACACTCGAAAATAGCCCAGCACGTCAGTGCTGGGATGACCGTTCAACGTGCCTCTTGAGTCCCGTCAGGGACGACAGAACAGATTCGCTTTCGGTCGTCCCTGACGGGACTTTGTGAGGATTGTCGCCACGAAACCCAGCACTGACGTGCTGGGCTATTTTCGATACGTCCCTAGCGGGACTCAAACACCGCTCAGTTTGAGTGATTAAAACTCACTTGATTCTTTTCTGGCGAGGACGCTGTGAAACGTCTGCATTCCAATCACTCAACGACGCGCCGCGGTTGGTGGGCGCTCGCCACGTTGATCGTCGGCGCGACGCTGATGACAGTCACGGCACAGGCCGCGGTCCCGGAGGTCGCGCTGGTCGATGACTTCGAGAGCGGCACTCCCAACGCGATGGATGGTCAGCACGGCCGGTTCCAAGCCGGAGCCAGCAAGATCGACATCCTCCGAGACAAGTCTTTCTTCCACGGCGGCCCCAACGGCACCAGCCTGCGCATCCGCGCCGACAAACGCGAAGAGGGTTACTGCGGCGTCTGGTTCCAATTCTTCAACGCCAAGGCGGCCAAGAAACGCTTCCTCGACGCGCGGCCGTATGCCTATCTCTCGTTCTGGATTCGCGGGCAAGTCGGCGGTGAACGGTTCCAGGTCAAGATGTCGGATCGTTCGTGGCATGAGAAAGAAGACTCGCTCGAACTGGGTGAGATTCGCGGGTTTCTGCCCGATGGCGTCAGCCGCCAGTGGCAAGAGGTGCTCGTTCCGCTCAAGGACGCGGCGGCATTGGACCTGTCGAACCTGGGCGGACTGACGCTGCTGTTTCATTCGGTCGGTCAATCGACGATCTACATCGACGACATCAGCTTCAAGACCTCCGCCGCCGCGAAGTTGAATCCGAACTCGCCAGAAAACGCCGAACGCCAGATCGTCCGACATGCCGCGCCGCGCACGATGTGGCTCTGGCAACTCAGCGAGTTCCTCGACAACGAGACCGCGCGCGATGGCCTCTTCGACCTGTGCGCGGCCGAAGGGATCGAGCAACTCTGGGTGCAGGTCGGCTACAAGACCGACGCCATGAGCACGTTGGCTGCGCAACCGAACGGCAAAGCCGCACCGGCTCGCGTGGAGTTGCGTCACACCGAGAAGCTGCGGACGTTTCTCGCCGCTGCGCATCAGACTCGTCTGCAAATTCACGCGCTCGACGGCGATCCCGAATACTGTGCCCGCTTGAAGCACTCGATCCCGCTGGGCGTGGTCGAGGCGATTATCGCGTTCAATCAAGCGTCGCCACCGGAGCAACGCTTCGACGGCATTCATTTCGATAACGAACCGCACGTGCTGCTCGGCTGGGGCGACCGCACGCGCCGCGAGAGGATGCTCAAAGAATTTCTCGACGTACATGTCGAATGCCAGCGCCGCGTGCGCACGCAATCGGGATTGGCGTTTGGCATCGATCTCCCCTTCTGGTGGCATCATACCGACAAGCAGACCGGCAAGCCGGTTGGCGAGGTCTCGTTTAACGGCAAGAAGAAGCCGGCCAGTTGGCACTGCGTCGATCTGCTCGACAATGTGGGCATCATGAACTACCGCGACAACGCCGACGGAGCCGATGGCATGGTCGTCCACGGCCAAGACATCCTGCGCTATGCCGAAGAGACAAAAGGCGCGCGGGTCTTCATGGGGGTCGAGACTTCCATGTCCGCACCCACCGACACTTGGTTCGTTGTCGGCTTGCCGCGCAAGCGCTTTGAAACTGCGATCCGTGGCAATGCTCGCGAATTTGGCGACCTGTGCCGCTACGAAGGTTTCAGAGTGCGGCGGCTCGACGACGGCGAGAACGTCCACATCGGATTGGAAGTCCCGCTCGCACCCAATGGCGAAGAGCTGGCTCGGTTTCAACGAGCGATGAAAACCGTCAGCGACAAATTCGGTGCCGTCAGCCAGAACCTGACGCCCACCGCCATCGCTCAACTGCGAGCCGCCGCGGAAACCGCCATCCGCGTCGATCCCGAACTCGGCAACTTCCGCAACCGCAATCTCGCCAATCCCGGCCGAGCCGAGATCCCCGCCTTCCAAGCCACCAGCGAGATGCTCTCGAAGATCACTTTCGGCGACGACAGCTACGACACGTTCCTGGAACAAGTCAAAGCAGCGGAGAACTCATTTCGCTCGTACAAGAAGTTTGGCGGCATGGCCGTGCATTCCTACGAGTCGTTCCAACTCCTGCTCCGCCGCCCGAACGTCGCTTCGCTGCCGCGATGAGACAAAGTAGCCGAGTCACTCCGTGACTCGAACCGAGAATCGAGTCACGGAGTGACTCGGCTACTTTATTCGCGAAAGCGGCTGCCGTAGCCCATGGTCGCGAGCCGCTTCCCCGTCTCTTCGTAAAACGAAGGATCGGTTGGCGTCCACGTCGCCAGGCCATCGACATACCGATTGAACATCGAAAACATCGCGGCGATCAGGACGGTATCGTGGATCGCTTTGTCGTCCGCGCCCGCCTCGCGAGCAACTCGCACGTCGTTGTCCGTGACCAGCCGTCCGTCGATACGGACTTTCTCCGCAATCACCAGCAATGCTCGCAACTTGTCGTCGATCTTGGCGGTGTCCACGTCCGCGAAGACTTCCGCCACCACATCAGACTGCTCACCGAGCAGTTGCCGCGCCGCGGCTCCGTGGGCCTGCATTCAGAAAACACAGTCGTTGCCGGCGGAGACATACGCCGCGATCAATTCACGCTCCGCCTCGGTCAGCGACGACGGACCGCGCATCGCGGCTTGCGTAAGACCGTTGATGTGCTGTTCGGTGTCGCGATAAGCGACCAGCAGTCCAGAG
Organism: Planctomyces sp. SH-PL62; assembly: GCA_945893045.1. Classification (GTDB taxonomy): domain Bacteria; phylum Planctomycetota; class Planctomycetia; order Planctomycetales; family Planctomycetaceae; genus SXKJ01. Next base: position 37,413 of record CAMDEA010000017.1, on the reverse strand, counting down.
ATCCCTGGCTCACCGTCGGGCAGTTTGATGTGTGCCATGTCGATGCTCCGAAAACGTCCCGCTCACCTGATTCATTTCTGGCCGCGCGATGGATGATTGGCGTTCAGCGCTTCATCCAACAGCAGCATGATCAGGGTTTGTTCCAGTTCGCGCGGCTTGTAGCCAAACGGTCCTCGGCCCCCTTTGTAGGCGACATGGCCGTCGCGGTCGATCAGATAGAGACGATCGGGAAAGCCGCTGTAGGCTCGGCCGACCGCGTCGTCGATGCCATCGACCAGCAACGGCAGCGCCATCTTGAGCGAGTCGCAGCATTGCACTGCCGCGCGAGTCCGTTCGGTGGCGGTCTTCGGCTGCGCGATGTCGATGTTGACGCGTTTGTTGGAGGCCATGCTCCAGCCGTCAGAAGGGTGTGCTTCGCGAATGTAAACGGAATAGAAGTCAGCTTGGTCTTTGAACCGAGCGAACAGCTTGTCGATGACCCCAGACTGGGATCGATAGGGGCCTCAGGTGAAGCTGCCGAACACGAGCACCACCGGCCGCTTTCCGAACGAGTCGGACAGCGTGACGTTAGCGGTGCCATCGTGTTTCGGCAGCGTGAAATCCGGGGCGACATCGCCCAGTTGAGGACCGGCGGTCAGCCAACCCATGTCGCCGCGCAAAAACATTTTGAACGCGGCGGCGGGAGTGGACGGGCCGGCGGACGCGGGATTGTTGTCCGGTTCGCTGACAGGTTTCTTGGCCGGCGGAGGTTCCATCGCGAACCGCAGGTCTTCCGGGGTGAGAAATTCGAGTTCCTCTTTGTCGCCGTAGCGAAAGAACTCGGCCAGTTCCTGCATCGTGACGCGACCGTTCGCGTCCTTGTCGAGCCGGGTGAAGAGTTGGTTCGACATCCTGTCCTTCATCGCGGCCACGTTCGCCGGGTTCGGATCGGTGAAGTCGAAATCCGCTGGCATCAGTTTGCCGTCGCTATCACGATCCAACCGCTCGAACAATTGATCGGCCTTGGCCACATCGCCGGGAAGCTCGTCGCGATCAATCTGGCCGTCTTTGTTCGCATCGAAATGTTCGCTCAGCCAATTCCAGTCGTAGCGCTTCGCACTCGGCTTCCACCAACCGGAGCCGGGGCGCATGAAGTCGTCTTTCAGGATCGCGACCGCCATCTCGCCCCACTCCGGCCGATCCTTCCAATCTTGATCGAGCATCTCACCGAGCGACTTCATGTGCTCGGCGCTGAGGTTGCCCAGCAGCTCTTTGGTCAGAGCAAACTCGGACGGAGGAGCTTCGGGCTTGGGACTTGAGCTGTGAGGCTCCAGCCGAGCCGATTCGGAGGAGTCGGCCTGCGGAGTTTCGTCGGACTTCTTCGACTTCTTCTTCCGTTTCGTTTTCACAGCCGGCTCTGAATCGTCCTTGACCGACAAAGAGTTGTTGCTCGCCTGCGGAGGATCATCTCCCGCTCCCCACAATGGGACGCCCAGCAGGCCGCCGAGACCGACGGCCGCGCCACAGGCGAAGACTCGAAGCCACGGATTTGTTTTCATGGGGATCACTCCAGGTGCGATGCACTGTTGAGGCTCACGCGATCATCCTTGCGAATCATCTTCCACCCCGGCTACTTGGCCACAGAAAACTTGTGGACCGTCGTCTGAGTATAGGCTTCGCCGGGATTGAGTCTCGTGGTAGGGAACTCAGGGCGGTTCGGTGAGTCCGGGAAGTGCTGCGTTTCCAAACAAAACCCACCGTGCTTGGCGGCGTTGCCAGTGGCGGGCGTGCCCTCCAGAAAGTTGCCGGTGTAGAACTGAATGCCCGGCTCGGTCGTGAGAATCTCCATCACGCGGCCCGACTTCGGTTCGACAATCTTCGCGGCAGGACGCAGTTTGCCAACCTTGCCGTCCACGACGTAGCAGTGATCGTAGCCGCCGCCTCCGTTGACCGTCTGGTCAATCCGCGAACCGATCTTCTCCGGCTTGAGGAAGTCCATCGGCGTGCCCACGACATCCGCCAGTTCGCCCGTCGGGATCGACGTCTCATCCACCGGCAGATACTTGGAGCAAGACAACGTCAGTTCGTGATCGAGGATCGAACCGTCCGGCACTCCGGCCAGATTCCAGTAGGCGTGATTCGTCACGTTGAGCACGGTCGGCTTGTCAGTCTCAGCGTGATACTCAATCCGCAACTCATTCTTGTCGTTCAGCGAATACGCGACGCCGAACCTGACCTTGCCGGGATAACCTTCTTCGCCATCGGGGCTGATGTACCAGAGGTTCACGCCGACGGCCTCGTCGTTTTGAAACCCCTCGGACTTCCAAATTCGTTTCATCAAGCCGAGCTTGCCACCGTGCAAATGGTTGGGCCCGTTGTTGACCTCCAGTTCGTACTCGGTGCCGTCGAGAGAAAACTTGCCTTTCGCGATGCGATTCGCATATCGCCCGCAGATGCCTCCGAAGTACGGAGCATTGACGAGGTACGAGGCCGCATCGGGGAAGTTCAAGGTCACGTTTGCGAACTTGCCGTCGCGATCGGGCACCTCAACCGACGTGACGATCGCGCCCAGGTTGAGCACGCTGACTTTCATTCCGTGGCTGTTCCGCAAATTGTATCGAAGGATGTCGTCACCCTTTTCGTTCTTGCCATACAGCTCGCTTGTCACGGCGGGCTGATCGTCTTGCGGGGCAACTTTCCGAGTTGGCGGCTTGGAACCGTCCGTCGCATTGGGAACCGGCTTAGCGGCTTGGCCTTCACAACCAATGAAGGCCAAGCCTCCGCCAAGCAGCATCGCTCCTACCAGCATTTGTCGAAAGAACATATTCATGGCCTGCGTCTCTGAGAATTGTCGAGGAGCATCTACCCGATTGAACCCCGATAAACGTTCGGAATGCGAGTCGCAGGAGCGACTCGCCTACGTAGCTCAGTCGCTCCCGCGACTGAGATTCCATTCTCTGAGATGCTCAAGGAAGTTCAACCAGTCCAAAACCAAAGTGACGCACTACTTCTCCACCCGTAATCCGGCAGCCTCCGTGATGCGGTTGAAGGACGCTCGATTGGTCGTGTAACTGATGAGTTGCACGACATCGCGCGGCCCCACCAGCTTCACGGTGTCCGCCGTTTCGGCGTCGGTGAGCATGATCGGCGACGCGGCCAACTGCCGAGCCAACCGGAACTGAGCACGCTCGGCCGGAGTGAACTCCGACCAGTCGCCGTCGAGTTTGAAGATTTGGTCATCGGACCAACCCAACTCGTGAAGACGTCGCTGGGCTTGGCCGAGTGCGTACCAAGCTCGATCCTGACGGGCAACGATCCAACTGACTTGAGCTTTCAACAGTGGCTTGAGGTCGCCACGAGTTTCGGCGGAATGAATGCTGGAGATGCGGCCCTTGCCGCTCGTCGGAAACGTGGACAGCAGCCGCACCCACTGCGGCAACGCTCCTTCGGGGAAACCTTCGGGAGCGAGTTCTCGCGCCGCGGCTTCGTCAACCAACGGCAGACGCGATGCTCGCTGCCGCGCGGCGGCCAACGCTTTCTGCGTATCCGCTCGCGATTCCAGTGGAGCACGGCGGAAGACAGTCTGCGTGGATGGCTTGCCGGTTTTCTCGTCGATCATCAGCGGCACAACCTTGGTGATCACGTTTTGGAATTTCGGCGACGTGGGAGTCAGGTAGTTATGACTTCGTTCGGGCGGACGCTCGGCCTTCTCAGCGGATTTCTCTGCAGATTTCTGGGCCCCTGCGGTTGCAACTTCAGGTCGTCGGCTGCCGAAGTTGCCGCCGCCGGAGGACTGCGGAATACCCGCGCCCTCTTTCCAACGGTTCGTCGAGTTGTAGCCGGCAACGGACAAGACGATCCCCAGAATCTGCTTGTCGGAGTAATGCTTGCGGAGTTCGACGATGTCCGCGTCGCCGAGGCGATGCGGTTCGTAGGTCAGCTTGCGAGTGAAGGCATAAGCCGCTCGCTGAGCCGGTGTGTGTTCCGCCCAATCACCATCCAAAGACGCGATCTGATCTTCGCTTAAGCCCGCGACCGCGAGCTTCGATTCTTGATGACCCAGTCAATACAGGCAGTTGTTGGTTCGTGAAACGAGCCAGAACAACTCCACCGTGAAGGCATAGTCAAGGCCCATATCCGGATCGCTACTGCGGCCGAATCCACCGCCGCCGGTTCCGCGGCTGGAGACTCCTGACCCTTGCCCCTCGCTGTACGGCATGTAGTGATAGCGCAGCCGACTTTCATAGCTCGTGGACCGTTCGCCGAGTTTCTCCTTATCGGCATCGGTCAATTCCGGCAGAGGGATGCGCTCCTTGCGTCCCTTCATATCCTCCAGCGCCTGCTTCATGACCGGCCGAGTCAGCGGCACGGGAAGCGGCGCATTCCCCGAATCCGCCGCGACGGCCAGCGCCGCGGATGACACCGCGACGCCAAGTAGAACGGTTGTCGAAAATCGCATGGAAAATCTCCTGAGGAAAATGGTGGATGTCGCTTAATCGTCATCGCGAAGCACAGTGACCACAGGGGCGGTGCTCACGGCGTACTTCACCGTGGATTTGGACTCAGCACCTTTGTCGTCTTTCAGCGTCAAATTCACCGACATGTTCAGCCGGGTTCCTTGGTTAGCTTCGTCGGGCAGAATTTCAAAAGCAGCGAGCTTCTTGCCGGCATTCCATTCTCGGTCGGCACCAATGATGGCCGGCTTGAGATCCTCGGCCTTCTTGCCGTCCTGCCATGCTTGAAGGAATGTCTTCAAGACGTCTTTGGCCGTCGTGGGATTGACGGGCTGACCGTGTGGTCCACCGCAGCCAATCAAGACCACGCACAGCAGAGCCAACATCAGCAGCCGACGCGGCCACGTTGTCATCGAACGAATTGTCATCGAAAAACCTCAATCACAAAGGGGACTCAAAGGAAAGCGCGGAACCTCGCGCCAGCGCGAAGCAGAAAAAGGGGTGCGCACGCCGTCGTGCGCACCTTTCGAGAGCAAAGCCGTCGGCAATCGAAGAGCGCCGACGATCTGAAGCACGTCCTTACAATCGGGCACCAGGCTCCTTGCCAGCTCGCGTGCCGAGGGCTCGCCAAACCAGCACGTCGATGCTGTTCGACGCGAAATTCACCGAGCCGTCGCACATCAGGACATGCACGCCACCCGTGTGCCTGCTGTTGACCGCTGACGCCATGCGGCTCGGCGGGTACATACACCCGCGCTTGTTGGGTGGTATGGACGTGTTGACGAACGTCGATTGATTCCCGGCCCCCAACCAAGAAACACAGTTGAAAGATTTTCCCTGCTGGGTCAGGTCGTTCACATTCGCCGCCTCGCAGAACTGATACGCTTCGTTCTCGTTCGCTGGGTAAGAGCCGGGCTTATAAGTGTCCGTGTCCGGAGTGCTGATCGCGTCGCTGCCGTCGCCGATCAACTTTTCGGAAAACAGAATCGTGGTACTCGTGCCGTCAAGAATATCAGTAATCTTAATGCGACTGAGTTGGTACATGGGCCCGTTCGGCATCGGCATGCCGTAGTTGGTCGATCCGACGACCGTTCCGGGGAGACTCACCACGACACCGGTGCCGTAATTGGACCAGTAGTTGTTCCGGCCCCCCACCACACTGGGAGCGCCAACGTTCGTGTCGTTATCCGAAGGACAGCGGAATGCTGGCAGAGTCTTGACCCACGCGGCGGCATTGCCGGGATCAGCGGGGATCGTCGTCGCTGAGACGCTGACTTTGAAATTCAGTGTTTTGAACAAGGGCGCCTGATCGAGATACGGGAGAAGTCTCGCATGGGGCGAAAAGCCGTTTGCGCCGGAGGCCATTGGTAAACAGCCGGAATCGCTGGCGTAAGCGTGCAGGGCGAGTCCCAGTTGCTTGAGATTATTCTTGCACTGCGCCCGTTGAGCGGACGCGCGAGCTTGCTGCACGGCGGGCAACAGCAGCGCGATCAGGACGGCGATGATGGCGATGACAACCAAGAGTTCGATCAGCGTGAAACCACGACGAACCGATGGGGAACGAAGAGATTGAGACATCACAGTTCTCCGAAAAATGAAGGCCAGAGAAAAAATCACAGAGACGAAACACCGGCGGAATTTCCGCACGGACATGGAACGAATCGGGGGTCATCAGTCTTCCGGTCTTGGCCCCAACGGGGACTGACTCGATAGCCCAGGGCATCGCCCTGGGTGAGTCCACACCAAATGGTGTTCAGCCCCGACGGGGCGAGACTCGCATGACATCCGCGGAAGTTGCGCCCCTCAGGGCTAAAGGTTTTCGTTCGACTGATTCACCCAAGGCGTTGCCCTGGACTATCGAGTCACGCCCTTTTAGGGCTGAGCGTTGATCCGTCTGAAACGTGAGTCAGCGATCGCGACGCAACACGATCTCGCCGCTTGGACGAGGATGCGCAGGGACAAGCCCAGCGTCAGCGCGTGACTCCAGATGGATCGGCATTACCCTCGCGGAGGGCGATCCAGCAGTTGGCTCGTATGCCGAGCCATGAGCGATCCAGACTCCAGCGACCAGCGATGGGACTCATCGTCCTGGCCACGAATCTGTTCGATCACGCAGAGCCACTCCACGGAAGTTGTCTCGACCGTCGGTCGAGTCGGGAGAGGCGGGGTCTCAGATCGGCGGGAGCAATTGGCTCCTCGGCACGGCGTGGTGGGCATCTCGTGCGGCGCGTTCGACGAATCGGTCGCGTGCGTCTGCGTGCCGTGATGAACCAAGTAATCGCCGCAACTCGCCTGACACGCTTGTTCGCTGACCAACCACAAACCAAACAGCGCCGCCACAACCGCGAAACGGCTGATGCGGAGCAGTGGATAGGTTCGGGCGAGCGACATGGCGGAGGATGATAGGGAGGAGATTTGCAATCTGTGATACACCAAAAACCAAGAATTCAGGTTTCCTTCAGATTGCAAATCAACAAGTCAATCAGGCGAGCGGAGCGGAAGTCCAAAGTCGCTCAGTATCGCAGCGACGTCTGAATGTAGAGCTGCGTCGCGTCTTCGAGTGGCCTGCCGCTGATCACCGCGTTATTGACCACGCCGTTGTCCTTAAAGTGCGAGCCGTACCAGAACCAGCTATACCCAAATTGCACGTCGAAGTTCGGGTTGTAGGTATAGGTCGTGATCAGATCGAGTTCCTGGCCGAGGTTCCGGCCCGTGTTCAGTCCACCCACGGGAGAACCCGCGACGTTGTAGACGTTGTCACCGCCAGACACTTGATTGAACCAGTGGAACGCCGCCAGGCCGGACAGCTTCGCGTGCGGCTTCACGGTGGCTTGCAGGGCGTAGTCGTTGAGGTTCTGGCCGGCGAGACTGTCGATGATGCCCCAATACGCATGATTCAACGGAACCAGGACATCGTAGGTCGAGTTCGTGCCATCCCCCTTCGTCTTGTCGCCGGAGCCGTAGTAGTAGAGGACGCTCAATTGCGGGGTCCACGGCAACTGTGAGAACGTCGAGCCGAGCTTGCTGGTAAAGAAACCGGCTTGCACGCGCTCGTCGTTATCCCGGCCGAATTGGTACGCCCCTTCAATGTCCGAGGCCAAGACGATCCACGGTTGATCGCATTCATCTTTGATCGGCTTCGTCGAGGTCCAACGCAGGCCGAGCGTATGCCGATTCCCATCGGCCCAAGTGCCGTCTTGCTTGCTGGGATCGGTTTGCAGCCAGACGTAGTACGGTTCGATCGTGTTGTCCTTGATTCCTTTGTAGACCATGTAGGCTCCGCTGTACCAACGCGAGCCATCGGCGTGATCGAATTGATGGTCCCACGTGTTGACCGCCGAGGTCAGTCCAGCCGCTGGACGACCACCTTTCGGTCCGGTTGGGTTGGCCGTGTTGACCGGTTGCACAGCAAACAGATCGAGATCCCACGTCTCCCCTTTGCTGAACATCTTGAAGCCCTCGAAATTCCGGCGTGTGTTCGCCCAATCCAGCGGCGAGATCACTTGCTGACCGGGGCTGACGCCGCTCGGCGCTCCATAGAGCAACTCTTGGCGGCCCGCGCGGAAATAAACCGGCTTGCCGTCTCGTTCCCCGACCTTCAAATCGAAGAACGCGTTTTGGATGTCCCAGCGGTTCTTGTCGATGCCGGTGATCGGCAGTTCGGCTCCGAAGATCGACGCGTCAATACCCTCGACGTAGACGCGGAACTCGTCCCGGTACTTGAGGTCCACATACTGACGCCAACGATACAAGTCGTAGTCGCTACGTCCCGGTCCCCCCGGCCGCAGGCGATTGTCTTCGTTCATATAACGGTGCCGAATCTCGCCGCCGGCGGACAGCGTGATCCCACTCGGTTCGCAGTCGCAATCGAACAGCGGAATGTTCTTCAACTCTTCGCCGAGGAAGTGCGGAGCGTTGGGCTTGGTCTTGTACGAGAAGTCGTTATCGAAATAGAGCCCCTTCCAAGGCAGGATTGGTGCCGGCGGTTTCGCGGCCGGTTTGGGATTGCAGATCGGGCAATCGGGCCGACCACACTGGCCGGACTGCGGTGCAGCGAGATGCTCGCGAAATGCCACCGTCAACGGAGTTTCCTCAGCCGGTGCGAGCTTGGACTCGGAGGCTTCCGCAGCAGCCGATTCAGCCGCAGGAACCGCCGCCACGGGAGCTTCCTCGGTGTGGCCGGCTTGCGGAACGAACCACAAGGCGGCGGACAACGCGGACGCGGACAACAAACGGAATCGCCATTGAATACGGGGCATGATCTCGAAACCTTTCGGAGCCTTGGGTGGAACGAGCCGAGCGCTCGATTCTGTTATCTCGTTTCGGACAGTTTCGAGAGGGGGATTCAATGACGACGGTCTGGCAGGTCGGTCGGTCTGGTGATCGAGTCCTCGCACCGGCACTCCTTCATCAACCGGCATAACCAGTACGTGGCTTCCTGCGGGGCAGCGCGCGGCGTCAGTCCAATGGCGCGAACTTTAGTGAGCGGCGAGGCGCTAGCCGCCGGTTCTGAACGAATACCGACCGGCGGCTAGCGCCTTGCCGCTCACAACCGCCGTGACTCATACACGGTCGCAACGACCTGTTGGATCAAACAAGCTGTGCCGATTGTGCGGGGCAGCGCGCAACCGCATCTTGCACGACCGGTCGCCGTCGTGGTCGATTCAGGTGCTAAAGTTTTCCGACGTGTTTTCTGTAGGTCAGCCTTTCCAGGCTGACCCGGCGGGCCAGCAATGCTGATCGGAGCGTTCGGGTCAGGCTGGAAAGCCTGACCGACGAGTCGGGGAGTCTGTTTTGTGACGACGTATTTGGTGACCGGCGGCGCGGGGTTCATCGGGTCGCACATCACGACGCGATTGGTCGAGGAAGGGCATCACGTTCGAGTGCTCGACAACCTCTGCACCGGCTCACGCGCGAATCTGGCCCATCTGAAGGACGGCTATGAGTTCTGGCACGGCGACGTCTCGCATCCGATCGCGGTGCGACGCGCGGTCGAGGGAGTCGAGGTCATCTTCCACCAAGCTGCGCTGGCGTCCGTGCCGCTGAGCGTCAAAGACCCGATTGCAGTTCACACGGCCTGCGTCACCGGAACCATCACTGTGCTGGACGCCGCTCGACAAGCCGGCGTGCGACGAGTCGTCTACGCCGGATCGAGCAGCGCGTATGGCAACGATCCGGTGATGCCGAAACGCGAATCACAATTGCCACAGGTGCTCTCGCCCTATGCCGCCGCGAAGCTGGCCGGCGAGCTGTATTGCGAATCGTTCGCGGCGGTCTATCCGCTCGAAACCGTGCGGCTGCGCTACTTCAACATCTTCGGCGAGCGACAAGACCCGGCCAGTCCATACTCTGCGGTGATTCCGCTGTTTGTCTCCGCGCTGCTGCAAGGCAAACGTCCGACGATCTTCGGCGACGGCTCGCAGTCGCGCGATTTCGTTTACGTTGGCAACGCGGTCCACGCCAACTTGCTGGCCGCGACGGCGAGCAACGTCAGCGGCAAAGTCTTCAATGTCGCCTGCGGTCAATCGCTCAGCGTGATCGACCTGCTGCGCATGATCTGCGAACGGCTCAACGTCCCGTTCGATCCAATCTTCGCTCCGCCGCGAGTCGGCGACATCCAAGATTCGTGGGCGGACATCTCCGCCACCGAACGAGAACTCGGCTATCGCCCGCAGGTCACATTGACCGACGGGCTGCAACGAACCATCGACTACTACGCCAAGGTGTACGCGACCTGACAATTTCAGCCCCAAAGGGAGCGTGACTCGATAGCCCAGGGCAACGCCCTGGGTGAGTCATTCGAGAGAACCTTTTCAGCCCTGAAGGGGCGTAACTCGGACGGACGTCATGCCAGTTGCGCCCCGTTGGGGCTTAACCACAGTTGGTGATTTACCAACCCAGGGCGTTGCCCTGGGCTATCGAGTCAGTCCCCGTTGGGGCCAAGGCCGATTGGCCGATGACGCCCATTTGAAATCTGAAATTTGAGATTTGAAATCATGAAACCCGTCAACGCCGACAAGCCGTTTGAGTTTCTGGACCCGTCCACGCCGCCCGAAACGACCGACGTACCGGCTCGGCAACGAACCGGCCGTCGCAACAGCGGCCAGCCATCCGAGTTCATGAACACGTCCGCGTCGGACGAACCGCCGCCGCGCGAGTTCGACTTCGTGCAGATCGCCAACCAATACAAGTGGTTCTTGCTGATGGGACTGCTCGGCGGTCTCGCGCTGGGCCAAATCGCGTTCAACCGGCTGGGGCCGGAGTACAACGCCGTCGCGCAGATTCTTGTGTCGCGGAAAGCTCAAGTGCCAACTCGCGAGACATTGAATCAGACACTGCTCAGCGAAGGACGCGGCGAACACGTCGCGATCATCAAGAGTCCCAAGATCATCGACAAAGCGATCGCACTCGGCCGACTCAACGAGCTACCAACTTTGCAGCAGTCGGACGATCCGGTCGAAGACATTCTGGACTGCCTGGAGGTCAAACGAACCGCCGGCCAGGACAACTCGACGCTGAACGTCTTCGAGATCAAGTACCGCAACAAGCAACGCGCGGACGCGCGCGCCGTCGTCAACGCCATCATCCAAGCCTACAGCGACTACATCGCCGAATCGCAGCAGAGCGCCACTAGCGAGCTGTCCCGGCAAATCTCCAAGATGGACAACGAGTTGGCCAAAAAGATCGAACAGAAGCAGGCCGAACTGCTGGAGTTTCGCAAAGAGGCTCCGCTGCTGTGGCGGACGGCTCCAGGAGATAAGCGGCAGCCGGGCGATGTCACCAACGTGCATCAGGAGAGAGCCGTCGGAATTGAACGGGACCGCACCGCCAACGTGCTCCGCCGCGTCGAGATCAACGGCAAGTGGCAAGCGTTGCAGAACGCAATCGACGAAGGCCAGTCGCACGAAGAACTCGAAAGCGTCGTGCGGCTGCTGATCGCGACCTCGCAAGCGGCGGGCGGAGGTCAAGCGGCCAATGGTCCCAACGGACTGCTCGGTGGACCGAACCCGGCGGAGCTGGCTGCCACTCAACTGCTGCCGCTGCTGATCGAAGAGCAGAAACTATTGCGCGATTACTCCGACGATCATCCGGACGTCGTCAACGTGCGTCGCAGCATCGCGAAGCTCAAGGAGTTCTATGCGGCTCGCGGCGTGTCGCTCACCGAGCTGACTGGTCGCAACGGCAAAGGCGAAAAGATCGACGTCGTCGCCGGCTACATGCAGTTCCTCAAACAACAACTCGAAGAGCTCGACCACCGCGATGCCGAACTGACGAAGCTCTACGACGCAGAAACCAAAGCGGTCAAAGACATTGCCAAGTTCCTGGTGGATGACCAATACCTCAACGATGAATTGGAACGGCTGAAGGCTCAATGGACTGCGATCGTCAGCAACGTCAGCAATCTGGACATGACGCGCGACAGCCAGGACTACTCGATGACGATCTTGGCTCCCGCGCGCGAAGAGTGGAGCGTGAAGCGCTACCTCAAGATCGTCGGAGCCGCGACCGGATTCGTGCTGGCGATCTTCGCGGGCATCATCTTCCTCCGCGAATGGCGCGACACGACGATCAAATCGGTCTCCGATGTCCGCAAGCTGATCGACGGAGCGCAGGTGCTCGGCAGCGTTCCACAGTTCGACGCCGGTCTCACCCCGTTCGATCCCGATGTTCCGCTGCAACCGTCGCTGTGCTATTTCCATCGCCCCGGTTCCATCGAGGCGGAAGCGTATCGCAACGTCCGCACCGCGCTGTTCGTCGGCCTTAATCCGAAACAGAAGGTGATCCAAGTCAGCAGCCCCGAACCGGGCGATGGCAAATCGACCTTCATCTCAAATCTGGCGATCGCCCTGGCTCAATCGGGCAAGCGCGTGCTGCTGCTCGACGCCGACCTGCGCCGCCCGACGATTCATCGCCTGTTCCACGCGCGGCAAGACGTCGGCACCACCGAAGTTCTGTCAGGCGAGATTCAGCTCATCAATGCCGTCCAAGATTGCCCGGTCCCAAATCTGTGGCTGCTGACCGCTGGCTTCAGCCCGTCGAACCCCGCCGAAACGCTCTCGTCACCTCGCTTCGATGCCTTGCTGGCGGAAGCTCGGCGCGAGTTCGACTTCGTCCTGGTCGATACTCCGCCGCTGCTGGTCGTCAGCGATCCGTGCATCGTTGCCGCTCGCACCGATGGATTGGTGCTGGTCGTTCGGACGCAGAAGAACTCGCGGCTCGCGCTACGACAGGCGAACCATCTGCTCCGGCAACACGACATCGAACTGTTCGGCGTCGTCGCCAATGGAGTCACCGACCCCTCTGGCAAATACACGACCTACGCCGGCAACTACGCCGACTACCTGCAACCCAACCAACCCGCCTTGCAGCCGGCACGCCCGCAACCGGTCTCGAACTAACCACCTTGTTGCTGGGGTGACTCCAGCGCGACGCGCCAGCGAGTGGTCCCGACTCTGCCACTGCGACAAAGCCTTGGTAACATGTCCCGCGACTTTGGGGATTCATGGCCCGAGCAACGCCCAACGCGGCGCACTGTCTGCGCGACGTCGGCGTGCTCACGATCGGGGAGGTTCTCTCATGTTTCGACGACTCTCGTTCCTCGTCATTGCGTCATTGTGCCTGGCAACGCTGGCGGAGGCTCAGGCAAAGAAACCCGCGATCGGCAATTTCCCGTTCTGGTCAGTGCCGAAACAAGAGTTCGCCGATCAACTCGTACCGGGTTTGAATGCGGCGCTGCTACTCTCCGACGAGCAGATCGTGAAGCTCCAGGAAGCTCGGCGGGAAACGATCGACAACGAACAACTCCGGGGCAAGAAGATCAAAGACCCCAATGTCACCGTGTCGGATGCCGAACGTGAAGCGCGACAAAAGGCGACTCAAGAGGCGTACGCCAACCTGCGCACGAAAGTCTCCAACATCCTGACCGCCGAGCAGCGGACGCTGATCGAACAAATCAACGCCGCTCACCTGGAAGTCTCAAAGGCCGCCGCGGAAGAATTCGCAGTGCAACTGACGTCCGCCAAAGGCAACGATGATTTGCAAAAGTCGCTGCAACAACAGAAGCGAGACCGCATCTCCTCCAATTTCAAAGCCAAACTAGAAGGCATCTTCTCCCCCAATCAAAAAGCCGCTTGGGAAAAAGCCGCGACCGAGGAACTGGCGAACGCCGCGAAACCGAAACCGCAGAAATAGGAATCTCGAACGGTCAGGAACACTCATCGACGCTGATCTTCGCTAATCCGGACAGAAAAAGATTAGCGTGAATTAGCGTAGATTAGTGTTCCCTAAACTCTTCCCACTGCCAACGACAACGCCCAGCCGTTTGAAGGACTCGGCGTTCGAGGTCTTGGTTTGAATGGTGGATTCGGTTTCTGACTCTTGCGGGGGATTTGTGATGCGGGGATCAACGCGGTTCGTCAGGCGGTTGGTGTGTGTGACGATGGTTGTCGTCACGGCGATCAGCAGCGCGAGCGGATTGTTCGCGGATGACCCGTCCACGGAAATTCCCACAGCCGTGTCAGCGGCGTTCAAGAAGGCCGATCGCAACGAAGATCAATCTCTATCGCTGGAAGAATTTGTGGCTGGCCGTGGAGCGGCCGATGTCGCAAAGCGGGACTTCAAGCTCTACGACGTTGATGAGAACAGCTCGCTGAGTTTGGAAGAGTTTGCTTGCGTGCGGACCGCTCCGGCGTTTGATCAACCGGGCGCGGTGCCCGACTACTTGCCCAAGGCGGTCGATTCGTCGGTCGTGGCGATCGACAAGGCGTTTGGGAATTGGGATCAGGATCCTCAGCGGAAGGTGGATTGGTCCCAGTTCCTGTCGCGATTCGCCAAGGACATGCAGCAGATGGGACCAAACCCCCTGCATGCCATCCAACTTGAAGCGGACCCGAATGGGGATGGCCTGGTGAGCCGCGCGGAGGCTCGGCGGTTTGTCGAGATTCAGTTGGGGATTCGTCGCGGTGACGGAGCACTGATGCGGTTCCCGAATGGCAATGTCGCAAACAATCACCTGTGGCTGCACATCGACCTCGACCGAAATGACCGGCTCGACCGCACTGAGTATCTCGAACGTTCGTATGCCGGGGACAAGGGGCCTGAAGAATTCGGGAAACTCGATCTGGACCAAAACGGCGTAGTGTCGTTCGAGGAATTCTGCCGTCTGCCGTGGCGTGGGTTCGCCGATACCGTGCTGGAATTTCGGACGATGGACAAGAACTTGGACGCGCGGCTCGATCCGAATGAGCTGTTGATTGGCTCGCCCGATTGGAAAAAACGGCTCGCCGAACATGCGTTTCCCGGCTTCGATCTCAATCAGGACGGCCTGTTGTCGCTGGCGGAATATCGGCTGACTCCGCAATCCAACATGGTGATGCCTTGGACGTCGGTGCTCACCGATCCCAACGGTGACGACCAGCTCTCCTTCGCCGAGTTCAAGTTCGATCAAATGCAGTTTCCGTTGCTGCGGATGCTGTACTTCAGCCGGCTCGATACGAACGGCGATAAACAACTTTCGACGACGGAGTTCTATTTCAAAGTCAAAGTGCCCAACGAGTTTTATGTCCTGAACGAAGACGGCACGGGCTGGGCACCGTTTTTCAAACTGAGTGCCCGCGATCACGTCGGCGCGCCGTCGGTGTCGCCAGATGGCAAGACGTTGGCGTTCGATTCGTTTGCAGGGACGGTTGCAGGGGACACCGTTTACGTCATGGACTTGGAGGAACGAAAGCCTCGCAAGCTGTGTTTGGGGCTGATGCCCACCTGGTCTCCCGATGGCAAGCGGTTGGCGATCAATCGCAACACTCCCAAGTACGGAATCTGGACGATGAACCCCGCCGACGAAAACGACGCCGAGCACCATGCGACGGGCTGGGGAGGCCAATGGTCTCCCGACGGCAAGCGGATCGCGTACTACGAGGGGCTGGAGATGAAAGCGTTCCACGTCGCCACGAAAAAAATCGAAGTGCTGCTGCCAGCCAACGAGAATCCTTATCAGAAAGTCTTCTGGAACATGACTTGGTCTCCGGACAGCTCCCGGATTTGCGTGAAAGCTTTGAAGGCAGACTCCACTCAGGAAATGGTGATTCTCGATCCGTCCGCGACTCCCAAGCTAAAGGTGCGAGCCAGCAGCAAGAAGTCGATGGTGGAAGACCCCGCCTGGCATCCCAACGGCCGCCGCATCGTCATCGGAATGCACTGCGACGAGCGAAATCACCAGCAGATGTATGAATTCGATCCCGACACCGACGATCCGCCGACGCTGGTCAAAGGCCAGGATCCCGCCCGTCATTACGTCGGCGGCTGCTGGACCCCGGATGGCAAACGGATGATCGTCTCCAGCCGAGGCGATTGATCAGCCAGCGCGACGACTCTCAGGGACCAGTCATTCTCGGAAACGAGGGAGCCACCTTCATCGTGGAAATCATCAGAGTCGATTCGTCGTCAGCCCACTTGGCTGAAGTTAAGAAACTTTGGCGAGCCAACAGCGCTACGCTTGGCATGATGCCGGAGGGAGCGTTCGACGAACACGCTCAAGACGGGCATATCATCGGTGCTATCGAAGCGAATCAACTTCTTGGATACCTCTTGTTCCGGAGCGCCAAGGGGAAAGCAAAGATAACTCACCTATGCGCTGCAGCCGCTGTACGCGGTAAGGGGATCGCGAGGCTACTGGTTGCAGAATTGGTGAAGATCACAAGCCACCTAAGCGGCATTGAGTTGAAGTGCCGCAGGGACTTCGATGTCTCTGATTTCTGGCCCAAACTTGGCTTCTTCGCAAATCGAGAATGCGAGGGTCGGGCGGTTGGCGGCAGCAAGTTGACCGTGTGGTGGATGGACTATGGAAAGCCGTCCTTGTTCTCGCACAAGGCCTCTCCGACGGCAATCGACGTTGTGATTGACACGAATGTCTTGATTGACATTGTCGATCGACGAAATGACGAGTCGCTCGGTCTGCGAGCAGACTGGCTACAAGATGAAGTCCGGCTTTGTATCACAGAAGAAGTGCTCAATGACTTTCATCGTCAACCCGATGAAGCGTTGCGCCTAAAACGTTTCTCCGATGCCAATGAGTTTCCTCGTCTCACGGCTCATCCGACAGAATATCAGCGAGCCGAGAACTTGATTAAGCCGCTGTTCCCAAACACAAAATCGGCCCGTGATGAATCCGATGTCCGTCAATTGATTCGCGCAGTCGCGGCTGATGTCACAGTTTTTGTTTCGCGCGATGGTCCGCTGCTGGATCGTGCCGAGGATGTCTACAACGCTTGTGGGCTTTCGATCGTGCGCCCAGTTGAATTGATCGCGCGCATCGACGAATTGGTACGAGAAGAAGAATATCAGAGAGCTTTGGTCGCAGGGACGAGACAAATCTCGCGTTAACGCGTCGGAACGACCAACGACGACGTTCTGAATGCGATTCGTTGTCCGGATGAAACAAGGCGCGAGTTGGAGGCGTTGCTTCATTCCTTTCAAGCCGATCCACACCGTTTTGTTTGTGAACAGGTCACTGACCAAGGCGGCAAAACATTGGCGGTTTATGTGGTCGATACTCGCGAGTCATTCGATCGCTTACCGATGTTTCGAGTTTGTTCCCATCGTCTCGCTGGGACACTCTCCCGGACAATTCTCACCGGATTGATTCAGAACGTGATCCGCCGAGGGAAAGCGGGCATCGTCGTGACAGAGCCAAAACTCAACGACGTCCAGGCTTCTGCGTGTTGCGACCTCGGTTTTCTTGCCGGAACAGAAGGCTGGTTCAAGCTGGCCTTCACGGGGATTCATTCGCCATACGAGTTAGCCGATCGAGTTGAACAATGTGGGCTAAGTGATCCCATCGTGGGTCAACTTGCCTCCAGTCTGAGGTTGCCATTGACGCAGCAAGCTGAGTCAGAAATCGAGCACGTTCTCTGGCCGGTCAAGCTCAGTGGTGCGCAGCAATCCAATTTCATTGTGCCAATCCGACCTGAATTCGCGCAACACTTGTTCGACGAACACTTGGCTCGACAGACCTTGTGGGGGGCAGACATTGACCTCGCCCTCAATCCAGAATCGGCCTACTATCGCTCTGCACGGTCGCAAATTGTGAAAGCCCCAGGACGAATCCTCTGGTACGTCAGTGACAAAGGAAACCTTGAAGGTCGAAAGGCCATTCGAGCTTGTTCCAGAATTGCCGAGGTCGTCGTCGATAAACCCAAGCCATTGTTTCGACGATTCAAACGCCTTGGGGTCTACGAATGGTCGGACGTCTTCGAGACTGCAAAACACAGCCTCGATAACGACATCATGGCAATCAGATTTCACGACACCGAACTAACTCATCCAGTTCCTTGGGACACGTTTCAAGAAGTGCTCAAGCGAAACAGGATCAACACAAATCTTGAATCTCCCACTTCAATAACCTCTCAAGCGTTTGAGGAGATTTATGCTCTTGCTCTCCATTCACCCACGCTACGCTGATGCGATCTTCGCTGGCACAAAGACGGTGGAATTGCGCCGCCGTGCTCCACGAATAGCGAAAGGTGATGAGGTATTGGTGTATTCGACAATTCCCACTGCGGCAGTCATCGGCACCTTCACGGTCGAGAATGTCACAGAAACCCGACTGGAGCCACTTTGGCGTCGCGCTCGCGGAACTGCCGCAGTGACGCGCGAACAATTCCATTCCTATTTCGATGGACTCGAAACGGGAATTGGGATTTGGGTCGGCCAAGTGCGACCATTTCAGTCACCAATTTCGTTGTGGTCTCTACGCAATCTTTGGCCGGGTTTTCATCCACCCCAAGGTTTTCGATATCTGACGTCCCATGAAGTCGGAGCGCTGTTTGAACTCGCCGACCGTTCGGGGCGAGTGCGTGCGGCTTGATTCACCAAGCCCGTTCAATGGTCACACTCACGGCGCGAGCGCATGAACGAAATCCCGAAGTGTTCTTGTTGAATTTGCGTTTGCGGAGTCTGCTGATTGAGTAAAGGCATGGGCGAGATGTCTAATGACGAAGCTCGGCAACGGCGGGAGATGAAGAACGACTGCGAGGAACACTAATCGACGCTGATCTTCACTGATGGGGACAAAGGGAAAGGCACAGTGTTCCCCGTCTTGATTAGCGAAGATCAGTGGAGATTAGCGTTCCAAAATTCCTGCTTGTGCCGGAGCCGGATGCAGATCGGACAGGACGAAGCGTTTCCATTGCAGCTCGCCTTTGTGGCCGAAGTTGAGCAGGTAGCCGACCGGCTGGCGGGCGATGCGCATGTAGTTGAAGAGTTGGGCTTCGTGATCCGAGGTCAGCTCGGTGACCGCTTTCAATTCAACGACGATCCCTTCGTAAACGAATAGGTCGGGCTTGTAGACGGTTTCGATTTGATGCTCTTTGTAGATCAAACGAAGTTCGTGCTTGGATCGAAACGGAATGCCGCGCAACTGCAACTCGATTTCGAGGCACTGCTGATAGACCTCCTCCGCCATGCCGTAGCCAAGCTGGTTGTAAACCTCAAACGCGGCTCCCATCAGTTTGTAGCCTTCTTCTTTGAACATGCTTTCGTCCCTTCATGCAAGAAATGATTTGGAACACTAATCGACGCTAATCTTCGCTAATTCGGACAGAATCAGATTAGCGTTGATTAGTGGAGATTAGTGTTCCCATAACTTTTCTCTCTTCCAACAAAAACGCCCAGCCGTTTGAAGGGCTGGGCGTTTGAGATTTTGGTTTGAGTGGTGGGTCTCGATGACTCGACCCACCCTGCAAGGCTACTTCTTTTCCAACGCGGCTTGCGCGGCGGCCAAGCGGGCGATGGGCACTCTGAACGGTGAGCAGCTCACATAGTTCAGGCCGATGCGGTGGCAGAATTTGACCGAGTCGGGTTCGCCGCCGTGTTCGCCGCAGATGCCGATTTTTAGATTCTCGCGCGTCTTGCGGCCGCGTTCGACGCCGATTTCCATCAGGCCGCCGATGCCGTCGAAGTCGATGACTTGGAATGGGTCTTTCGGAACCAGGTCGCTCTCCATGTAGTGGCGGATGAAGCTGCCGTAGTCGTCGCGGCTCATGCCCAGGCCGGTCTGCGTCAGGTCGTTCGTGCCGAAGCTGAAGAACTCGGCGTCTTGAGCGATCTGGTCGGCGCAGATGGCGGCGCGAGGCAGTTCGATCATCGTGCCGACGAGGTACTTCACCTGGATGCCTTTTTCGGCGAAGACTTTGTCGGCGGTCTCGCGAACGATCTTGGCTTGAGCTTTGAACTCCGGCAGGAACGCGACGAGCGGGATCATGATTTCTGGCTCGACTTCGATGCCGGCCTTCGCCACATCGCAGGCGGCTTCGATGATCGCGCGGGCTTGCATCTCGGTGATTTCCGGGAAGACGTTGCCCAAGCGGCAGCCGCGGAAGCCGAGCATCGGGTTGAACTCGTGCAGGGCTTTGACGCGAGCGGCGACGGTCTCGGCCTTCACGCCGAGTTCCTTGGCCATTTCGGCTTGGCCCTTCTCGTCGTGCGGCAGGAATTCGTGCAGCGGCGGGTCGAGCAGGCGGATTGTCACCGGATAGCCCTTCATCTCTTTGAAGATGCCGGTGAAGTCTTCGCGTTGGTACGGCAGCAGCTTGGTGAGAGCCTTTTTGCGGTCTTCGAGATTCTCGGCGAGGATCATCTCGCGCATCGCTTTGATGCGGTCCCCTTTGAAGAACATGTGCTCGGTGCGGCAGAGGCCGATCCCTTGAGCACCGAAGGCGATGGCGGCGGCGGCTTGTTCCGGCTCGTCGGCGTTCGTGCGGATCTTGAAGTTGCCGCGGACTTCGTCGGCCCACGTCATCAGCTTGTTGAACATCTGGCAGACGGGGCTTTGCTCGGCCTTCAGCGTCTTGCTGATGAGAACTTGCACGACCTCGCTGGGTTTCGTCGCGATCTGGCCTTCCATGACTTCGCCGGTGAAGCCGTCGATGCTGATGAAGTCACCTTCCTTCAGCGTCTTGCCGCCGACGGTCAATGTGCGAGCGTTGTAATCGATCTGCAATGCTTGGCAGCCGACGATGCAAACCTTGCCCATCTGACGAGAGACGAGGGCGGCGTGTGAGGACGCTCCGCCGAACGCGGTCAAGATGCCTTCGGCGGCTTGCATGCCGCGGAGGTCTTCCGGCGACGTTTCGCGGCGGACGAGGATCACTCCCTTGCCGTGCTTGTGGACGTACGCCTCGGCGTCGTCCGCGAAGAACATGATCTTTCCGGTCGCGGCACCGGGGCCAGCGTTGATCCCCTTGCCGAGCACATTGCCTTCGGCCTTCGCCTTCCGCACGGCATCAGCATCGAAGATCGGCTGCAACAGTTGGTTGAGATCGTCGGGCGGAATGCGACCCACTGAGAGGGCTTCGTTCTTGGTGATGAGGCCCTCATCGACCATGTCCACGGCGAACTTCACGCCGGCGAAACCGGTCCGCTTGCCGTTCCGAGTTTGCAGCATCCAGAGTTTGCCTTTCTGGATGGTGAACTCGATGTCCTGCACGTCGCGGTAGTGAGCTTCGAGCTTGCCGCGAATGTCTTGCAACTGCGCGTAGCAGGCGGGCATGTCCTTCGCGAGTTCCACGATCTTGTTGGGCGTGCGGATGCCGGCGACCACGTCTTCGCCTTGGGCGTTGATGAGGTACTCGCCGTAGAAAACTTTCTCGCCGGTGGCCGGGTCGCGTGTGAAGGCGACGCCCGTGCCGGAGTCCTCGCCCATGTTGCCGTAGACCATCGAGCAGATGTTTGCAGCCGTTCCCCAATCGTGCGGGTAGCCATACTGACGGCGATAGACGACCGCTCGGTCGTTCTGCCATGAGCCAAACACGGCGGCGACGGCTCCCATCATTTGCTGCATCGGATCATCCGGGAAGTCGGCACCCTTCTTGGCCTTCACGGCGGCCTTGAAGCGCTTGACGAGTTCCTTCAGGTCGTTGACGTTGAGTTCCGTGTCGAGATGCACGCCGCGTTCGTGCTTGAGTTCTTCCATGATGTGTTCGAACGGATCAATCTCGGTCTTCGACTGCGGCTTCAGGTCGAGCACCACGTCGCCGTACATCTGCACGAAGCGACGATAGCTGTCCCAAGCGAATCGCTCGTTGCCAGTGGACTCGATCAGGCCGGCCAACGTCTTCTCGTTGAGTCCGATGTTGAGCACCGTATCCATCATGCCGGGCATCGAAACGCGAGCTCCCGATCGGCAAGAGACGAGCAGCGGATTCTTGGCATCGCCGAACTTCGCGCCCATGACCGCTTCGGTCTTGCGCATCGCGTCTTCGATCTCGGCGGCGAGACCGGCCGGATACTTGTTTCCGGCAGCTCCATAAAGATTGCAAACTTCGGTGGTGATCGTGAATCCGGCCGGCACGGGCAGGCCAATCAGACACATTTCGGCGAGGTTGGCCCCCTTGCCGCCGAGGAGGTTTTTCAACTTGCCGTTGCCATCCGCCGAACTGCCACCGAAGAAATAGACGAACTTGTTGGACATGAAATCTTTCCCTTGAAGTAAGCGCCGCACCGCCGGCTCAAAACACGATCCGCCCAGGTCAATCAACCACAAAGTGGGGGCGAACGTTGCCCAACCGAGGCCAGCCGTGGCGCAGCAAGCGGGGCAAATTAGCGACCGCCTGCGGCCTTCTCAAGCAACCCCATCCGCTGCTTGACAGTAAGGCTGTGCCGTGGAACAGTGTCGGAGTGACCGGGTCGATGACGTGCGAGCGGAATCCGATTTCGTCGATGAGCAGGGCCTCACAATGTCCACACTTTTGTCTCCAACACTGACGAAGATCGAGCGACCGGCATGGCCGTTGCGCCGGTTTTCGGTGGCTGAGTACCGCAGGTGGACGGAGGCTGGTCGATTCGCGGAAGACGACAACTTCGAATTGCTGGAAGGGTGGATTGTCGAAAAGATGCCCAAGAACCCGCCGCACGACAGTCGCGTCACTTGGACACAATCTCTCCTGCAACGCGAGTTGCCTCCCGGTTGGCATTGCCGTAATCAATGCTCGCTGGAGACGGACGACAGTGTTCCGGAACCGGACCTGGCGATCGTGCGTGGGAGCATCCTGGACTACGCGGATCGGCATCCGACCGGAGCTGATGCAGCGCTGGTTATTGAAGTGGCCGACACGTCTCTCGCCGCCGATCGAGAAAAGCGGCGTCTCTACGCCCGCGCGAGCATTCGCGAGTATTGGATCATCAACCTGGTCGATTCCCTGATCGAAGTTTTTCGTGACCCGGTTGGCACTGGGCGAGATGCCGACTATGCCAGCGAGCAGAGCTTCTCACGCTCGGAGTCGCTCACGTTGTCCATTCCGGGAGAAACTCCACGGACAATTCCCGTTGCGGAACTTGTCCCGTGAACTTCCCGTTTGGACCGCAAGCTTTCAAGAATCGACAATTTCGGACTGACCGCTGGACTTCAACCACGCATTCCATTTTTTCAGAAATCAGTTCCCCTAAATACCGGCTCGACAGGGTATCCTGATGACGATTCCAACAATGGCATGACATTCAATGCTTTGAGGTACAACCATGGAAGCCAAGCTGATCTCCACCGATGGCGAGCGATCGATCCGCCTGAAAAAAGACGTGACGATCGTGGGCCGCAAGCGCGGCGTGTGTGACATCTATATCGATCGCAGCAGCATCTCGAAGTTGCACTGCATCATCGTGAAGACGGACGGGCTGCTCTTCATTCGCGACCTGGGCAGCACGAACGGCACGAAGGTCAACGGGCAACGAGTGACACGCGGTGCGTTGCTCCCCGGCGATGAATTGGCCTTCGCCAATGCCAAGTACAAAGTCCATCTCGGCCCCGACGATCCCGACATGGTTGAACATGACGCCGGCACGGAAGTCATGATCGCCATGCCCCCTCGCCAGGTTGACGAGGAACGGCTCGACGATAGCGACGATGATGTCCGCCCCGACAAACGGCTTTCCGATAGCAGCAGCGGTGATGTCGCCCCCGCCGCCCCGAAATCTTCCCACAGCGATGTCCGGCTGCTGACCGATTCCGAAGCCCATGACCACGGTCAGGAAGAATGACGCGTGAGCCTCTTCCTCCCGCTCGACTCGCACCCATAAGCCCGAAACGTCGATGTCATTTTCCGACTGGGAACGCCGTCTCGCCGAGACCATGCAGAGTGATCGGCATCGGCTCCGACGGATGCTGCGTGAGTTGAGCGCGGCCCAACAGTCACAGCGTCCGTTCGACAAGTTGCTCGCCAAGTTTGAAGCCGAGTTCCGTCGATCAGCCGAGCGACGCGAACGCCGACTCGCCAGCGTGCCGAAGATCGAGTTCGATGCCGAGCTGCCGATCTTGTCCAAACGTGCCGAGATTGAAGCGGCCATCCGCGATCATCCCGTCGTCATCGTGTGCGGCGAGACCGGGTCGGGAAAGTCCACACAGTTACCGAAGCTCTGCCTGTCATTAGGCCGCGGCGTCTCCGGCTTGATCGGCCACACGCAGCCACGCCGAGTCGCCGCGCGGACGATTGCCGCTCGCGTGGCGGACGAACTGAAGACGACGCTCGGCAGCACGGTCGGTTTCAAAATCCGCTTCACCGACGCGACGCAGCCGAACACGCTCATCAAGCTGATGACCGACGGCGTGCTGCTGGCCGAGACGCGCGGCGACCGGTTCCTCGATCAGTACGACACGCTCATCGTCGATGAAGCTCACGAGCGAAGTTTGAACATCGACTTCATGCTCGGCTATTTGAAGCGTCTGCTACCGAGGCGGCCGGACCTGAAGGTCATCATCACGTCGGCGACGATCGACGCGGCGCGTTTCGCGGAGCACTTCGGATCGCCGAGTCATCCCGCTCCGATCCTGGAGGTCTCCGGCCGGATGTACCCGGTCGAAACCCGCTGGCGCGGTTCGGCCGAATATCGGCGAACGGGGGGCGTCAGCCCCCTGGTTGAAAGCGATCGCGGCTCCGATCAAACCAAGGGGCTGACGCCCCCCGTTCGCCAAGAAACGGACGACATCGATCCGCAGCAAGCGATCCTCGCAGCGGTCGAGGAACTCGCCGCCGAAGGCTTGTGGGACATCCTGATCTTTCAGCCGACGGAGTGGGACATTCATGAAACAGCGAAGTTGCTGCGAGCACGGTTCCAAATCACGGGCGGACGCAAAGGGACCAATGCCGATGTCGAGATCCTGCCGCTGTATGCTCGGCTGACGCTCGCCGAACAGCAGCGTGTCTTTGAACCGCGAGCCGGCCAGCAAAGAATCGTCATCGCCACGAACGTCGCCGAATCCTCGCTGACCGTCCCCGGGATTCGAGCGGTCATCGACACCGGCACGGCGCGCATCAGCCGGTACTCGGCGCGCAGCAAGATGCAACGGCTGCCCATCGAGCCGATCTCGCAGGCATCGGCCGACCAACGCAAAGGGCGCTGCGGACGCATCGGGCCGGGGATCTGCATCCGGCTGTTCGACGAAGCGGACTACAACACTCGCGAGCGATTCACTCCGCCAGAAATTCTGCGCACGAACCTCGCGTCCGTAATTCTGCAAACGCAGTCGCTCAATCTCGGAGCGATCGAAGACTTTCCGTTTCTCGAACCGCCAAAGCCAACGGCGATTCGCGACGGCTACAAAACACTGTTTGAACTCGGAGCGGTCAACGAGCGGAACGAACTCACCGAACTCGGCCGCAAGCTGGCGCGATTGCCGGTCGATCCACGGATCGCGCGGCTGATCGTCGCGGGACACGATGAAGCTTGCCTGCACGACATCTTGATCATCGCCGCCGCGCTGGAGGCTCAAGACCCGCGCGAACGGCCGCTCGACAAACAGCAGGCGGCCGATGAGAAGCACAAGCCGTTTCAACATCCCGATTCGGATTTCCTCAGCCTCTTGAAGCTGTGGGATTTCTTCCATCACCTGAAGGACACGCTTTCGAAGAGTCAGGTGCGAAAGGCGTGCTTGCAGAACTTTCTAAACTTCAATCGGTTGCGGGAGTGGGCCGACGTGCATCGGCAGTTGGTCGAGCTGGCTCAAGAGAACGGATTGAAAGTCGGACAGCGTCAGTGGCGTGACTCCCTGGAGTGCGGCGGCTCGACGCCGCCCTCCATCAATCGCGCGAGCGACGCCCCGATTCGAGATCGAACGCCGCCAGTGCCAATGAATGGAGGGCGGCGTCAAGCCGCCGCACTCCAGGAGCCAATTCATCGCGCGTTGCTGACGGGGTTCCTCGCCAGCATCGCAAATCGCGAGAGCGAATCGACCGAGTACACGGCGGCCGGAGGAATGAAAGGAGTCGTCTGGCCGGGGTCGGGAACGTTTGGCTCGAAGCCCAAATGGATCGTGGCGGCGGAGTTGATCGAGACCAGCAAGCGGTATCTGCGAACGGTCGCGCGGATCGATCCGGCCTGGATCGAATCGCTGGCCGAGCATCTCGTCACGCGGACTCACAGCGAGCCGCATTGGGACCGCGCGGCAGGCTCGGCGATGGCGTTCGAGCGCGTCTCGTTGTTCGGACTGACGATCGTGCCACGCCGCAAAGTGCGGTTAGGTCGGATTGATCCCGTCGCTGCACGGCGGTTGTTGATTCAACACGGTTTGGTCGAACGGGACTTCGACTGCACCGCGCCGTTCTTTATCCACAACGCGAAGCTGATCGACGAACTGGAAGTGCTGCGAGTGAAGTCACGCCGCGCGGATTTCCTGAAAGGCGAAGACGCGCTGCTGGAGTTCTACGAGCAACGCATTCCCAATGACGTCGTCGATGGGCCGAGCCTGCTGAAGTGGTGCCAGCAGCGGTCCAGCGCTGACAAAGCCGTACCGCGACCGTTAGGGAGCGGCCTGTGCGAAGATGTGCCAATCGCACCGGTAGCCACTCCCTCACGGTCGCGGTACGGCGACCAACTCACGACCAACGAACGCTCGCTCTTCTTGTCACGCGAAGACTTACTCAACCCGGAGCGTGCTGCCGCCTCGGCCGAGGACTTCCCGGAGACGTTGAAGCTCCAGCACATTCAAGTCCCGCTGGAATACAAACTCGAACCGGGCGAGGCGGATGACGGGATTACGATCACCGTGCCGCAAGAAGGATTGAATCAACTCGATCCGCTACGTCTTGGTTGGCTTGTTCCGGGATTGCTCGAAGAGAAAGTCATCGCGCTGATTAAATCGTTGCCGAAAGAACGGCGGCGGCTGTTCGTCCCCGTTCCGGAGACGGCCAAGGCAGTGCTCAAGCAGATCAAGTTCGGCGAGGGAGACGTCAACGCGGCCGTCGCGGCAGTGCTCACCAAGCTGAGCGGCCAGCGGATTGATCCCGGCGAGATTCGCGAAGAAGACTTGCCGCCG
The DNA here is from genome assembly GCA_945893045.1 of Planctomyces sp. SH-PL62. Classification (GTDB taxonomy): domain Bacteria; phylum Planctomycetota; class Planctomycetia; order Planctomycetales; family Planctomycetaceae; genus SXKJ01. The sequence goes on along the minus strand of CAMDEA010000017.1, from coordinate 10,680 downwards.
CATTTGCGGATCAGCGTCAAGTTGCTCGGCGCGGATGGCCAGACGTTGGGAGTCAGCCGCGACCTCAGCCAACTGCGAACGCAACTCGGCGCGAAAGCGTCGGCGAGTTTTTCGGCGATCGACCACTCGCAGTGGAACCGCGACGGACTGACCGATTGGGATTTCGATGTGCTGCCGCCGTCGGTGGATCTCGAACATGGCGGCCTGAATTTGAAGGGCTATCCGTCGCTGGTCGATCGTGGTGAGAACGTCTCGCTGCGCTTGGCCGATTCGGCGGAACGCGCGGCGTTCGATACGCGGCTCGGCCTGCGACGGCTTTTTGTCATCGCCGCCTCCAAAGAGTTGAAGCGGCAGGTGCAGCACCTGCCCGAGCTGGGCAGATGGCAAATGCTGACAGCGACTCTGCCGGACAAAGGACAGTTGTCGCAGATGCTGATCGAGTTGATCGCCGAGCGGGCGTTCTTTGGAAGTAGGATGGGCACTCCTGCCCATCCTACGCCGCGAACGAAATCGCAATTTCAGGATCGAGTCCGCGCGGCGAAGGCGCAAATTCCGGCCGCCGTCCAAGAGGTCATGCAGCTCATCGGACCGCTGATCGCCGCCTACACGGAAGCACGCCAGGCGGTCACCGGCTGCCGGCTGCCGTTCGCTCAAACCGCCGTCGCCGATTGCCGAGAACAGCTCGCGCGACTGACCGAGGCGGGCTTCCTCACCACAACCGCGTGGGATTGGCTGCAACAATTCCCGCGCTACTTCCAAGGCATCGCGGTACGGCTCAAAAAAAACGCCGCCGCCGGACAAGCTCGCGATCAACGCGCGATGACCGACATCGAACCACGCTGGCGCAAGCTGCTCGCGCGACTGGACAGCGCGAAACAAGCCGGCTGTCACGAACCGGAACTCGCAACCTGCCACTGGATGCTGGAGGAATTACGCGTGTCGCTGTTCGCCCAAGAACTGCGAACCGCAATCCCGATCTCGCCGCAGCGCTGGGACAAACAATGGGAGCAAATTCGGTAGCCCCGTTCGCCACAGCCTGTTGAAAAATGTAACCCGAAGCGTCAGCGAGGGAGTTTGAATTGTGATTTCTCGGCGATTCCGACCCTCGCTGACGCTTCGGGTTACATGTCTCCGACTTTTTCAACAAGTTCGCCAGAGCGCGGTCTCTTCGCGCGGAAGCATTCGCAGTCTGGTGAGTGCGGCGACAACTTTCCTGTCGCGGAGTGACAGGTCTACGACCGTCACGACCGGACCAGTTTCTGGCCGTTGAGGCTGACTCGGCAAGGTGTTCTGGTTGACGATGTCTGGCGACCGGCCTACGGTACGCATCAGCCGATACCAATTGGAGGCCGTTGCTGGCCTCTCCCGCCTGACTCGGTTCCCACCTGATTCGCCGGAGGCTCACCGGATGCCGGCAAGAAATTCCTGGTCACTACTTTCCGTTCGACCGGTCGCGTTTGCCGCGATGTTTTTCGCGGTGTCTTTGTCTGCGTTCGCTCAGGCTCCAGCGCCGTTGCATCAGCGGATCGACCAGTTGGTGAATGCCGCTCCACTCGCGCCGGTCGCGGTCGTTTGCTCCGATTCCGAATTCCTGCGGCGAGTGAGCCTCGACCTCAACGGGATGACTCCGACGGGGCCGGAGGCGAAAGCATTTCTGGACGACCCGGCTCCCGATAAGCGGTCGAAGCTGATCGAGAAGCTGCTGGCCAGCCCGCGATTCGCTCGGCACCTGGCGAACACGTTCGACGCCATGCTGATGGAACGCCGAGCCGACGCGCACGTCCCCTCGCCGGAGTGGCAAAAGTATTTGTATGAGTCGTTTCTCGCCAACAAGCCCTACGACCAACTAGTCCGCGAAATCGTCGCGGCGGACGGCGTCGATCCGGCAACTCGGCCGGCCGCGAAGTTTTTCCTCGACCGCACCGCCGAGCCGAATCTGGTGACACGAGACATCGGACGGCTGTTCTTCGGCCGCGATTTGCAATGTGCTCAGTGTCACGACAGCCCGTTAGTCAACGACTTCCTGCAAGCCGATTACTACGGCGTGCAGGCGTTCGTCGTCCGCACGGTGATGTTCAACGATGTGGCCGCCAAGAAACAATTCCTGGGCGAGAAAGCCGACGGCGATGTGGCGTTCACGTCGGTCTTCACGAAAGAGTCGGGCGTCAGCGCTCCGCGCGTCCCCGCCGGGACGTTCGTCGAAGATCCGTTGCTGCCGATCGGCGAGGAATACAACGTCAAGCCGACCGACAAGACTCGCCCGGTCCCGAAGTACAGCCGCCGAACGAAACTGGCCGAGGCGATCACGACCACCAACAACGGGCCATTCAATCGCAACCTCGCGAACCGGCTGTGGGCGATGATGCTCGGCCGAGGCATCGTGCATCCGCTCGACCTCAATCATTCGGACAACCCGCCAACGCATCCGGAACTGCTCGACCTGCTGACGGCCGAGGTCATCGCCGCGAAGTACGACCTGAAGACAATCCTCCGCCAGATCGCGCTGACGCAAACCTATCAGCGAGCAGGAGAACTCCCGGCCGATTGGAACGCCGCGTCGCAACAAGCCACCGCACTGCTGGCGACGCTCGACGCGAAGCAGAAAGAAATCACCGCAGCGATTGACCAATCTAAGGAAGCCGCGAAGCCGACCGAATTGGAGTTCGATGCGGCGAAGAAGTCGGTCTCGCCGGTTCGAGATGAACTCAACAAAGTGACCGCCGCCGCCGTCGAAGCTCGCAAACAATGGGATGCCGCAGCCGACGTGGTCGCGAAGACGGAAGGACAAATCGCTCCGAAGGCCGACGCCGCCAAACCGCTCACGGAAGTCGCGACGAAAGCCGCGGAAGCTCTCGCGAAGATCCCGAACGACGCGGATCTGAAGAAAGCGACCGAGTTCTTTCAGGCTCGCGCGACCGCGCTCAACAATGAAGTCGTCGCGCTGACAAAGACTCGCGACACGCAAGCCGTTGCTGCCAAGACAAAGGGAGACGCTTTCACGACCGCCGCGACCGCGATCAATCCAGTGCGTGAGAAGTGGACCGCCGAAAAAGCGAAGCTCGACGCCGCGCGCGAGAAGTCCGAAGCCGCCGCCGTCGGGATTCGAGCCAACAACGCCAACCGCAACGTCATTGCTCGACGCATCACCGGGCTGAAGACGCTCGCCGGCTACAACGAACAAATCGCGAAAGCTGCCGCGTCGCAAGCGGTGCTCGTCGCGAAGCAATCCGAACTCGCGACCGCTCAACAGATGCTGACTCAAGCGACTGACGAAGCCGCGAAGACTGCCGCTCAAAAGACCGTGACCGACGTAACAGCGCTGCTGGCGACGACTCAACCGCAAGCGAAGTCCGACGCCGACCAGCTCGCTGCGACGCGCGAACAGATCACGCAGTTCTGCACCGAGCACTTCTACGTCGCCAGCTTGAAGCCGCTGACTCCGGAGCAACTCACGGCCAGCACTCTGAGCGCGACCGGTTACATCGGCATGCAGACCGCGACCGCGAACGCAGAAATCGACAAGGCTGCGGCAACTGCGGCTGCCGCGAAACCGCCTGTCGCCGTTCCATTGCCACTCGGCGGACGCGAACGACAGGTCGAAGAACACATCTTTGAAAAACTGCTCCGAGCCAATGCCGGCCCGTTCGTCGCGATGTTCGGCGGCGGAGCCGGACAACCTCAGGACGTCTTCTACGCGACCGCCGATCAAGCATTGTTCTACGGCAACGGCGGCACGATCCATAATTGGGCGGGAGTGCTGGCCGCTCCACTCAACGCGCAACAAGACCCGAAGCTGCTGGCCGAAGACATGTACCTGCACGTCCTCAATCGCCGCCCGACCGACGACGAGGTCACGCTGGTCACGACGTACCTTCAATCTCGCGCCGCCGCCCGCGTCCCCGCCATCCAAGAAATGGTCTGGGGATTGCTCTCGTCGGCGGAGTTTCGTTTCAATCACTAACCGACGCTCGAACTTCGAGCGGAATTTCGCCACGCGGAGCGTGACGGCTACTTTGGGAGACCTGTGCCATGAAATGCTCGTATGCCTGTCAGTCGCCGGAGCACTTGCTCGGTCGCCGTCAGTTTCTCGGAGGCGTCGCGGCCGGAGTGGGAACGGTCGTTGGCGGAGGGATCGGGACGCTCACGCAACCGGTGATGGCGGAGCAACTCGCGAAGCAGCAGAAGCGCGTGATTGTCTTCAATATGCACGGAGGTCTTAGTCAATTGGAAAGCTGGGATCCAAAACCGGGGACCGACACCGGCGGACCGTTCCGAGCGATCGCGACATCACAGACCGGAGTCCACATCAGCGAACTGCTGCCGCACACGGCCAAGCAGATGCACCGGCTGGCGATCATTCGCAGCATCAACACGAAGGAAAACGATCACGGCAAGGGGATGCACATGATGTTGACCGGGCGGAAGGAAACCCCCGGCATGTCGTTTCCTCAATTGGGAGCCGTTGCGGCGAAATCACTGTCGCCGGAGAGCGCGGGACTGCCCGGTCACATCATCATCACGCCAGGCGGCGGTGGTGGACGAGGCAATGACTCGGCCTATCTCGGTCCGAAGTACGCCAGCATCGCGCTCGGCAACGGCAAGCCGCCGGCGAATTCAGAGCGTCCCGAAGCAATCGCTGAAGCGGTCGATGCTTCGCGGAATGATTTCCGCAAGCAGGCCAATGAGCGGTTCAATCTCAAGCGTCGCACTGCGATGACCGACGCCTTCGTGCAGAGCTACGATCAGGCTCAGCAAATGATGGCTCAGCGCGATGCGTTCGACCTCACCAAGGAATCGGACGCCGACCAGGCTCGCTACGGCAAGCATGATTTCGGCCGGCATTGCTTGTTGGCTCGGCGGTTGTTGGAGCGCGGTGTCACCTTCGTGCAAGTGACGCACTCGAACTATGACACGCACAATGAGAATTTTAACTTTCATCTGGAACAGCTCGGCGAATGGGACCAGCCGTTCGCGACGCTGGTTGGCGATTTGGGTGATCGCGGGATGCTGGAATCGACGCTGGTGGTCGTGCTCTGCGAGTTCGGCCGCACGCCGAACATCAATCATCTGTTTGGCCGCGACCATTGGGGGACGGCTTGGTCGGTACTTGTCGGCGGAGCGAAGGTGATCCCCGGCGCGGTGATCGGCAAGACGAATGCGAACGGCACGCAAGTCACCGACCGCGAAGTGACCGCCGGGCATCTCTTCCACACGTATCTGCGAGCCTTGGGCGTGGATTCGTCGGGCACATTCGACATCGGTGGCCGGCCGATGCCCATCGCCGATCCCGCCTACTCAGGGATCAATGAGCTGATCGCCTGACGTGGGGCAGGTTTTCAACCTGCCAGTCCGCAGATCGAGGCAGGTTGCCAACCTGCCCCATGATTCGCCGCAATAGCCGTGAATTCGCCGGGAGCCGCCGCTAGATTGTGCCGCTCGTGAAGGCGTGTTCGTCCTCGTTCGTGCGTGCGGAGAGTCTGCGATGCCGGTCAAGGTGCGTTGTCAAAGCTGCGAAAAAGTGTTTGCCGCTCCGGATGCGGCCCGCGGCAAAATGGTGAAGTGCCCCGGCTGCGAGGAAAAAGTCAAAGTGCCGGCGGGGGATGGCGCGAAGTCGGGGGCGACGGCGAAACCGGCTGGCAAAAAGCCAGCACCCGCCAAGGCCAAGAAGGACGAGCACCACGACGACCACGAGCACGCGCTGAAGAATCTCGACCTGGACGGTGCCGAAGATGAAAACACTCGCGTCTGCCCGAAATGTGGACAGGAAATCTATGAGGAGGATGTCAACGAGTGCCCGGCATGCGGTCTGAACTTTGAGACCGGCTTGACCAAGGAGAAACAGAAAGGGATCGATCCCAAACTCTTTTTCCGAGTAGTCATCAAGAACTCCAAACAGTTTCTGCTGGAGAACAAGCCGCTGGCGATTCGGACCGGGATCTACACGCTGATTTATTCGGTGTTGAATTTCGGCTGCCTGTTCATGGTCACGTGGTGCGTGAGTTTTCCGCCGCGAATGTTCTGGCTGGGCCTGTTTTTCGTCACGAGCATGGTCCCCAACGGCTGGTTGTGGTTTCTGAATAGCGAAATCATCAAAGCCACGATGGATAAACGGGAGAACATGCCCCGCGTGAACTTTGACATGTTCACCTGCGTGGCGTTGGGAATTAAGTATGTGTTGTGGCGAATCGTGATGGGACTGCAACTCTTTTTCTTGACGATGCCTTTAGGCTACTTCCACTCTCGCCAAATGTGGATTCCGGCTTTCGCCCTTCAAGCGGTCTTTGAACTGATCTTGGTGTTGATGATGCCGCAGGTGATGGTCCACATGGTGATGCCGATCACCACTCGCGGCTGGCTGTTGCACATTCAATTTCAGGCATGGGCCAAATCGTTTGGAGCCAGCGTGTATTGGGCCGCGATCACGTTTGCGGTGATGTTGCCATCGTTCGTGCCCGTGGGAGCGGCGCTCGCGATCAGTTGGAAAGGGGCCAACGAATTCATGGGGACGATGGCCTACAACGCTCGGACGAACGCCATGTTGGGCGCGGACCTCGCCGAAGTGGTCGCCAAAAAGAACAATCCCAAGAAAGGGGAGGCGATCCAGGATGTGCCGGTGGACGATCCGAAATATCAGACTCGGCCACTTCCCTGGAAGGGTGCCATCATTCCGATCATTGGCATCGTTATGTCGCAGGCGATGTTCGGCTTCGGCGCGGTCTTCGCCATGCGAGCCAACGGCTTGTTCGGCTTGTACTACAAGAAGCACCTCAAGCTCGACACGATGGCGAAGGATATCGTTTGGCTGGCGAACGATCCCACCGCTTCCAAGCGGAAGTCCGCGATGTTGCTCATCAAAACCGGAGCGGGAGGCATCGTCTGCGCTCTGCCGCTCTGGGGCGTCAAATGGATGATGGGGGACGAGGGGGGGAATCTTTACGTGTTGTTCGCGCTGGGTTCTTTCGTCCTCGGGATCGTCATACTCATCATCGGCAGCATCATGATGGCCACGGCCAATGCCCAACGGGACAAAATCATGAAACAGATGGCCAAAGCGGCCAAGAAGTGAGCCGTGACGGCGCTGGCTCAATGATCTGATCAGAAATGCCTTGAGCACGTTTCCCTCTCGTCAACTGCGTGAATACAATCCCCCGCCGTCGGCCGCTCTAAGTTCCTGCTCCTGCCAGCGGGGGAAGCGAGTGGGCTCTCCGATGTCATCCGGCTGAACCCCCTGTGGTGGTTCAGCCCTGCGGTTCATCGGGTCACACCGCGAGCTGGCAAGTCGAGCGACGCTTCGCAAAGCGACGTTGCCATGATTGCCTCGCTCGCGTGCAACCCCGTGACTCCTCGGCCTTTTTCGGAGAGTTGCCATGTCCCGACAAAACTCGAAAGACTTGTTCGACAACACCACGATGACCTTCGGGGAACATCTCGAAGAACTGCGCATCCGGCTGTGGCGCGCGATCGTCGGTTTGGTGCTCGTGACCTGTGTCACGATGTATTTTGGCGACCAGGTGATGGCGATCGTCCGCAAGCCGATCGAAGATGCCCTCCGAGCACGAGGCAAGAATCTCACGGGGGAAGATGCCAAGCCGTTTGATGCCGCCAAGACCTGGGACACTTTTTGGAAATGGGCCACCGGAAAGGCGGAACCAAAACCGGAAACGCCCCCCGAAACGAATACCAATTCCAAGACGATCACGGTTCAGATCAACCCTTCTGAGTTGCTGACCGCATTACACGAAGCCGACCCGCAGCGTTTTCCCGCTCCTGCTCCTGCTGAGAAGCCGGTCACGGCGTCTGAATCGCCGGACGCGCAGGACGGCGAAGATCCCGCCGCTGCAGAAGAAAAGCCGGTCTCGTTGCGGCTCACGGCACCAGAGTTCGTGCAATGGCGCGGTGCGGTCGAGCAACAGCAGCGTCCCATCGTGCTGACCGTGCAGGAAGGTTTCATGACCTGGCTGAAAGTCTCGTTCGTCGCGGGCCTCGTGCTTTCCAGCCCGTGGGTCTTCTACCAAGGGTGGCTGTTCGTCGCGGCCGGGCTGTATCCGCACGAACGCAAGTACGTCCACATCTATTTGCCGATGAGTTCGATTCTGTTCTTCGGCGGAGCCGCGTTCTGTTTCTTTGGCGTGTTTCCGTTCGTGCTGGGCTTCCTGTTGCAGTTCTCCGAAGAGTTGAAGCTACAAACGCAAATCCGCATCGCGGACTGGATCGACTTCGCCGTCATGCTGCCGCTGATGTTCGGCATCAGCTTCCAGTTGCCGCTGGTGATGCTGTTCCTCGAACGGCTGTCGATCTTCGAGATCAAGGACTTCCAAGAGAAGCGCCGCATCTCGATCTTCATTATCACGATCATCTCGATGATCCTGACTCCGGCCGAGCCTTACAGCATGTTGATGATGATGATTCCGATGATCATCCTCTACGAGTTCGGCATCGTCATCTGCCGCTGGTTCCCAAAACCGAAGCCGTTCGATGACGACGAAGAAGACGAAAAAAAAACGGCGATCGCCACGACATGAACCGCATCGCTTCGCCAATCAGTGCCGAGCCAGCCAATGCCGCCACCTCACCGAGCGAAGCGGTGACATCGGCGAATTCGCAGACGCCGGTCCTCGAATGGCTCGGCGAAACCGACGGTGCGTTGCGTCTGCTCGACCAAACATTGTTGCCGTGTGAAACAAAGTCGGTCGAATGCCGTTCTGTGGAACAAGTCGCCGAGGCAATCCGCTCGTTGCGAGTGCGCGGCGCACCCGCGATTGGCGTGGCGGCGGCCTACGGAGTCGTGATCGGCGTTCGCGAAACGGCGAGTGCGGACCGCTCGAAATTTGATGAGCGGCTGAGCGTGGTGATTCAACAACTGGCCGCGAGCCGGCCGACGGCGGTGAATCTGTTCTGGGCGTTGGACCGGCAACGCAAAGTCGCCGAACGATTGCCGACGGCGTCACCGCAGGATGTTGTCAAAGCCTTACTGACCGAAGCTCGCGGGATCGAGACCGAAGACAGTGCCATGTGCGCCGCGATCGGCCGACACGGCGCGGAGTTGCTGACAACGGGCGACGCGGTGCTGACGCATTGCAACGCTGGAGCGCTGGCCACGGCCGGAGACGGAACGGCGCTGGCGGTGATCTACGCGGCGGTCGCGGGCGGAAAGCAGATTCGCGTGTTCGCCGACGAGACTCGGCCGCTCTTGCAAGGGGCGCGGCTGACGGCGTGGGAACTTTCGCAACGCGGTGTGCCGGTCACGTTGATTTGCGATTCGATGGCCGCGACGGTCATGCGGCAACGCAAAGTGCAGGCGGTGATCGTCGGGGCCGATCGCATCGCCGCCAACGGCGACACGGCCAACAAGATCGGAACGTATTCCGTCGCGTGTCTGGCGAAGACGCACGGCATTCCGTTTTACGTCGCAGCGCCTTCGAGCACATTCGATCTGTCATTGTCCAACGGCGAGCAAATTCCGATTGAAGAACGTTCGGCCGCGGAGATCACTCACGGTTTCGGCCGGCAGACGGCCCCGGAGGGCATCGACGTCTACAACCCCGCGTTCGATGTCACTCCCGCCGAGCTGATCACGGCCATCATTACCGAGCGTGGCGTCATTCGGCCGGTGACAGAAGCGGCGATTCGCGAGATGCTGGCCCGTAGGTCAGGCTTTCCAGCCTGACCCGAATTGGCAATCCGGCGTCCACCCTTGATCGGGTCAGCCTGGAAAGGCTGACCTACTTCAGCTGTGCGAGCACTCTCCGTGACACGGGACCGCTGGCCGATATCCGAAATCTCCGAGCGTTCGGCGCGAGCACGCTGACTTCGATCCGCAGCAAATCACGCGGCAACTCCGAGGCCACTCGGTCCGCCCACTCGACGAAGCAGACGCCGTCGCCGCTGAAATACTCCTCCGCACCGAGGTCCGCGAACGCGCGCACGTCGCGCAGCCGATAGGTGTCGAAGTGATAGACCGGAAGCCGGCCGAGGTATTCTTGAATCAACACAAACGTCGGACTGCTGACGCTGCTGGGATCGGCTCCCAGCGCCGTCGCTGTCGCGCGGACCAAGCGCGTCTTGCCGGCTCCCAGCGGACCGACCAAGCCCACGACGAGACCCGGCTCGGCCGCATCGGCCAGTATCGCACCCAGCGCGTCGGTGTCTGGCTCACTGTGAGCTTCGTACTCGAACGGCTCGGTCGATTGATCCGACAGCGAATTCATGCTTCCTCCAACTTCGACTTCAATCGTTTCGCGACCTCGGTAAGCGACAGCCCTGTCACCAAGATTCGCTTCTGACGAGAGGTCGCTCCCGACAACAACTTCACTTCTGAGTGCTTCACATGCAGCACGCCAGCCAGCAGGTCCAGCACGGCTGCGTTCGCTTTGCCGTCTTCGGGAGCTTGCGTGACCTGCACTTTCAATGCACCCGCGTGCTCTCCCGCCAGACCGTTGCGCCGTGCGCCGGGCTGAGCCTTCACCGGCACAATGACTCCTTGCGGATGCTCTTCCAGTGCGATCACTCGTGGTGCCTTCGGTAGGGTAGGTCGAGCATCGAGACCCACCAATGATGGATACGGGCTGGTGGGTCTCGATGCTCGACCCACCCTACAAGTTCATAGTCTCCGTTAGCGAAGGGGTCGGGAGTCTTTTTCAGGCCGCCGTGACTGGTTCCGTTTTGTGTGTCGGGGAGGGC
>CAMDEA010000016.1 GCA_945893045.1 Planctomyces sp. SH-PL62 | reverse complement strand
AATCTGAGCGCGCCCATGTCGGACGGCATGTTGGGCCGTTGGGGTTTGCTCGGACTGGCTTAGCTTCTTTTCCCTTTAACACTGGAAACGTATCGAAACAAAATGCAGCACCAGATTCGATTTGACGGGAAATTGTTGATTCTGGGTTGTGGAGGCGTGGCTCAATGCACGATCCCGCTCTTGCTCAGGCACATTGAGATGCTGGCGGGTCGAGTCACCGTCATGGACATGCGGGATAACCGCAAATTGATTGAGTCTGCACTCGGCTGTGGCGTGAACTTCGTCCAGGAGCGGCTGACGAAGGGTAAGTTCCGCGAGCAGCTCGGCCGTTATCTGGGGCCGGGCGACATTCTGATCGACCTCGCGTGGAACTTGCAGACGACCGATTTGCTCGACTGGTGCCGCCAACACGGCGTGCGATACCTCAACACGTCGGTCGAAGTTTGGGATCCGTACCAGGGGATGTCTCGCCGGCCGATCACCGAGCAGACGCTGTATCACCGGCACATGCAGCTTCGCAAAATGATCGACCGCTGGGGCGACAATCACGGCCCGACAGCGGTGCTCGATCACGGAGCCAACCCCGGTCTCGTGTCGCACTTCACCAAGCAAGCGCTGCTGCAAATCTCGCGACGGATCATCGAAGACAAACCGCGCAATCGCCGAGTCCCCGCACTGCGGCGAGCCATCGAACGGCTGACGTTCAACGAAATGGCGATGCTCAGCGGCGTGAAGGTCATCCACATTTCCGAGCGGGACACGCAGACGTCCAACAAGCCCAAGTCGGCCGACGAATTCGTCAACACCTGGAGCGTCGAGGGGCTGTATGAGGAAGGGATCGCTCCCGCCGAACTCGGCTGGGGCACGCACGAGAAGCGACTGCCACACGATGCCTGCGAGCACACGCACGGGCCGCGCAACCAAATCTGTCTGGAGCGGCGCGGCATCAACACCTGGGTCCGCTCGTGGTGCCCGTCCGGCGAGATGCGTGGCATGGTGATTCGCCACGGCGAAGCCTTCAGCATTTCCGAACGGCTGACTTGCGTGGACGAAGAAGGTGGAGTGATCTATCGGCCCACCGTCCACTACGCCTACTGCCCGTGCGAGGATGCGATCGGCTCGTTGGATGAACTCCGCAGCAACGAGTACCAGCGTCATCGGCACGAACGAATTCTTCGTAACGAGATCGTCTCCGGCGCAGATGAACTCGGCTGCCTGTTGATGGGCCACGATTACAAGTCGTGGTGGATCGGCAGTATGTTGGACATCGAAGAGTCGCGTGCTTTGCTTCCCGGCCAGAATCCCACCACGTTGCAAGTCGCCTCGTCGTTATTGGGGGCGTTGTTCTGGATGATTCGTAATCCCGAAAAGGGAGTGAAGCTGCCGGACGACCTGCCGCATGAAGAGGTGCTCGATATTGCGATGCCATACCTCGGCCCATTTATCTCGCGGCCAGTGGACTGGTCCCCGCAGCTCAATGGCCACGACGTCTCGGTGAAGAAAAACGGCCGAGCGAACAAGCCGCGGGACAACGGGGACGACCACGAGGACTGGCAGTTCGAGCAATTCTTGATCGCGACGTAAAGTAGACCGGTCACTCCGTGACCGGAATGTTCGAGTCACGGAGTGACTCGTCTACTTTCGGTGGCAGTTCGCTCATCGCGAATTCAACCTCACGCCGGGGCCGACGTAGTGCTGACCGAAGCGGTTGGCGAGGAAGAGGTCGAAATCGACCTGCTCCTGCTTCACGAAACCGGTCGCAGGCAAATGGCCGTGGACGTGCAGATCGAGCACCGCGCAGATCGAAGCCGCCGTCGTGATTTGGATGGCCGACCAAACTTCGTCACCGTGTTGCTTGTGGTAGATTTTTCGAGCATCCCAAAGCTGCACCATCTGCCCATCGCGCTGGCCGGTTGCCGTACAGAACACGACGACCACATCCTGCAACGTGCGCGGAACGGCGTTCTCCAGGATTTCTTTCAGCAACTGCCGGCGGTCGCGCAGCCGCAGTTCGTCCAGCAGGAACAGCATTCGGTCGCGATGGCCAAGGTAGCGGATCGTCTTGTAGTTCAGCTCGCGCAAGCGATCCTGAAACGTCTCGCACAGTGTGCCGAGTCCGCCCGAGGTCGAGAACGCTTCGTACTCGACGCCGTCAATCGAAAGGTGTTCGAGTCCTTCGAGCGGCCAGAACTCTTGCCGCTGTCCCTGATGGATGACATCGCAGGGATTGCAGTACTCGTTGATGAGTCCGTCGGTGGACCATGTCAGGTTGTATTTCAGCGAGTTGGTCGGGAATTCCGGCAGTGCGCCGACTCTCAGAAACAGCGAATCGAGTTGCTCGAACTTGTGGGCCAAATGGTTTGCGACGATGCCCACGAAGCCGGGAGCCAGCCCGCATTGCGGCACGAAGATTTGGCCGGGTCGAGCGGCTCCTGACAACGTGCGAACCACGCGAGTTGTCTCGACGTCTTCCGTCAGATCGAAGTAGCTGATGCCTGCCGCCAGCGCGGCGCGAGCGACTCGTGGATTCAGCGAGAACGTCAATGCCGAGATCACCGCCGCCTGGCCGTTCATCGCGGCCGCGAGGTCCGCTTCGTTCGCCGCATCGACAACCAATGTTTCGACGTCGAGCTTAGCCTTCAGCCGGTCGAGTGCGGCGGCATCGGTGTCACCCACGCGGACTCGGTAGTCGCCCGATTGTGTCAGCAACGTGGCGATCATTCGCCCGATTGTGCCTGCTCCCAGCAACAGAACATTGGTCATGTCGGATCCTTCCGCCTTCGTAGGTCAGCCTTTCCAGGCTGACCCGTTCGAGGAATCACGCTGTTTGCCCGTTCGAGTCAGGCTGGAAAGCCTGACCTACGAGACATGCCGCAGGAACGACACGCGGCCGGTCAGCACCCACTCGACGACGAAGATGTTGCCGGCTTTGTCGAAGCAGGCGTCGTGCGGATGAATGAACTTGCCGTTGGGCCACAAGGCTCGATCGACTCGCACCGGAAACTTGCCGTCGCCAAGCACGGTCTTCGTCCATTCGGGATCGTAGCCCAGATGCGTGATGAGCTTGTTCCGCTTGTCGAACAGCGACACGCGCGCGTGCAGATCGGGGACGAGCAGCACGTCGCCGCGAATGTCGAAGTGGGCCGGGAAGCTGACCGGCGACTTGATCGAGGCCACAGTGGAGGTTCCGCCCGCATTGCCATCCTTGTCCTGCGTCAAGAAGCTGAGATGCTTGCCGTCCAGCGTCAGGTATTGCAATCGACCATTCGCGCGGTCGGCCACGACGAGCGATGGTTGACGTCCCGATCGGTTGTCGAACCACTGACCGTGCGGCGTCTTGAATTGCCCCGGCTCAGAACCGAAACCGCCAAACGTGCGGACCCATTTCGCGTCTTTGTCGTATTGATGAATCCAGTGCGAACCGTAGCCGTCACCGATGTAAAAGCCGCCGTCGGGTGAGAAGGCGATATTCGTCGGACTGTATGGTGTCTTCGGATCGTCGTACTTGCCGGTTTCGAGCAGTCGTTCCTTCTTCCAGACAATCTCGCCCTTCAACGTCGTCTTGGTGACGAGGCTCGTCTTCGTCGAGCAGAGATAAAGAAACTCTTCTCGCCCTTCTTTGCGAATGTCGATGCCGTGTCCGCCGGTGTGATACTCCTTGCCGAACGAGCGGACGAATTTTCCGCTGGGGTCGAAGACGACGATGGCGTCCACCGGCTGCGGAGCGTTCGACCGGTGCGCGATGTAGACGAGTCCGGCTTCATCGACCGCGACGCCATGCGTCTCGCCCCACTGGATGTGATCCGGCACTTCGCCCCAACTGTGCGAGACCACTTCGTATTGAAAGGCTCCTGTCCCCAACACAGGTGCTTTCGTCCCGGCTTTGTCCGAAGCCTTCAGGATCATCGGGCTGACGCTGGCCGCAGCGGCGACGGCTCCGGCCGCGTGTAGGAAAGTACGCCGAGTTGGCTCTGGCGAAGCGGAAGATTGTCGGCGCGAGGCAGCCATGACAGACCCTTTCTGAGGAGTGAATGCGGTGCGGCGGGGACGATAGCCGTGGCCGAAATTGCCAGCAATCGAGAGATCACCGTACCGCGACCGTCAGGGAGCGGCCAGATTTCGACATGGCAGGCCGCTCCCTGACGGTCGCGGTACGGTTTTGAGATCGCCTCTATACACTCGGAAATCATGGCCGCCACATCGCCTTTGATTCTGTTGCTCGCGGATGCGTTCTCGCTGCGCGGAACGAGTTCGTACACGCTGCGGCTGGCGGAGCAGTTGCCACAGCAGGGCTTCCGAACGCAAATCGTTTGCCCGTGCGCGCGAATGGTGAAACTTGACCGCCGCGACGAGTTGCCCATCCAAGAGTATCCGCATCTGCTCACGCCGCTGTGGGGGCAGATGGTGCGTCGCTGGTTGCTCGCAGATGTTCGGGAAGATCCGCCGGCGCTGATTCACATTCAATCGCGGCGGATGCTGCCGCTGGGAACCTGGCTGGCGAAGCGATTGCGTTGCTCGTTCGTCTTGACGGTGCATGACTTCTTGCAGCCTCGCGAACGACTGCCGTTCTCGCCGACTTTGGGCCGCCGAATTATCACCGTCAGCGACGCGGTGCAGGCGGAATTGTTGCAACGAACGAAGCTCCGTCCAGAATTGATCTCCGTCATCCCCAGCGGAGTCGATGTTCCGCTCGAACCCCCGCGACCAGTGCTCGATCCAAATCGCACGCCGGTGATCGGCACTGCGGGGCCACTCGAATCGGTCAAAGGCTTTCCGTATTTCTTGGGAGCCGCGCAGCGCGTAGCCGCAGCCAACATCCCCGCAGAATTCCTCGTCGCCGGAGCTGGCCCGGAAGAGGCCAACCTGCGCCGGCTTGCTCGCGAACTTGAGATTGCCGATCGAGTCACCTTCGTGCCCAACGTGCTCGATCTGACATCGTCGCTGGCTGCGATGGACATCTTCTGTCTCCCTTCGCTGCGACAAGGACTCGGCTCGTTGATGCTGGAAGCGATGGCGCTCGGCCGTCCCGTGATCGCCAGCGATGTGGATGGAGTGGACTCGGTTGTTCATGACAACGAAACCGGATTGCTGGTGCCGCCGTCGAACAGCGAGGCGCTCTCGCAGCGAATGCTCGAACTGCTCCGCGATCCGTTCCGAGCACGCCGGCTCGCGGACGCCGCGCGAGACAAGGTGTATCGTGACTTCAGTGTCACCCGCATGGCTCAACAAACGGCCGACGTATATCGCGGCGTGCTCGGCTAACCTTGGAGTGCTGCGGCTTGATGCAGTCCTCCATCCCATTGAATGAGCGACTCTCAAAGTCCCAAAGACGCCGTTGCCAACATTGGCCGTTTTCTCAGCAATCAATGTTCTTATTCCAAATGAATGGAGGGCTGTGTCGAGCCACAGCACTCCAAGGTTCGCGCAACAAAAAAACTCTCGACCTCGTGCGAACACAAGATCGAGAGTCATCGTAGGTCAGCCTTTCCAGGCTGACTCGTCGCGCGGACAGCGCTGATCGAAGCGTTCGGGTCAGGCTGGAAAGCCTGACCTACGCCTAAAGCATGTTGATGACCCGTTCCGCCAAGCCCTTCTCGCCCAGGACGATGTTGAGCTTGCCGGTCGAGGCGATCTTTTCCAGGACTTCCAGCTCACGCAGTCGCATGAGCGTCGGGTTGTCCTGCAGCAGCTTCGCCGTGTTCGACTGGCTGCGGATCGCGGCCGTTTCCTCACGACGCACGATGAGGTTGGCCTCGGCCGCCTTCTTGGCTTCCGTGACCTTGTTCATCAAGTCCTTCATTTCTCCCGGCAGGATCACGTCTCTGATCCCGAACGAGACAACTTCCAGACCCAACTGTGCGGCTCGCGGACGGACGAGCTGTTCCAGCTCACGCACGACCGATTCCTTGTCCGCCAGGAACGGGTCAAGCTCGCGCGTGCCGATCATCGCTCGCAACGCATGCTGAGCCTCACGGTACAGAGCCTGACGAAAGTCATCCGCCACGCCGAGCGCCTGCCGGACATCCGTGACGCGATACGTCACGACTCCGTTCACACGCAGCGTCACCTTGTCCGCCGTCATGATCTCCTGCCCGCTGATATCCAGCATCGTCTCGCGAACGTCCACCGCCACGAGCTTGATCGTCGCGATGTTCTTCCAGAACGCATACCGCCCCGGCGACAACACCGCCACGATTTCCCCATCCTGAAACAGCACGCCCTGCTGACCCGCCTCAACGCTCAGCACGTCGAGAGCCTGGCCAACCAGCGTCGACTTCAGGATCACGGGCAGATCGGCATGTTCAAAGCGCACACGCCGCGCGTCGATCACTTCGACCCGCACGTCGCGGAACTTTGTCCAATACGCGAACTGCCCCGGCGGCAACACATGACTGAACCGCCCATCGACCCACACCAGCCCACGCTGGTAGTCCTTCAGGTCAACCACGACCGCCCGGCCTTCGAGTGCTCCCGACTTCACGATGACGTCCAGCTTCTCGTGAGTCAGCCACGGAGCACGCTGCGACACAACATCGATGCTCACTCGGCCGAGCGGATCGAAGAACCAATGCCGCCCCTCGCCGAGCAGTCCGACGAACTCGCCGCGCCGAAACAGCAGCCCGACCTCGAAGCTGCGAATGAAAATCTTCTTGAAAAACATGATGCCTCCTTTGTTTCCGGCCGATGGCCGAAAGCCGTGAGCCGATGGCCGATTTCAGTTCCCCCGAAAACCCAGAGGATGGGATAACGTCCAACGGCAATCGGCTCACGGCCATCGGCTAGACAGTTCAGATATTTCAAATCTCAAATTTGAGATGTCATTGCGAAGCCCTCAGGTGGCGAACCGCTCGGCCATCACAGCCGACATCAGCGGGAGGACGTTTGAAAGGGCGTGACGACTCGGACCCCGGTCATGCTCGCGCCGCGTTCGTGTTTTCCTGGAGCACGATTTCATCGTGCTCTCGTTCAGGCACGTTGAAAACACGTGCCCCACGAAACTGCGACGCTCCGCACGGCCGTTCGCCGAGCCTCACGCCAAATAAAATTCGTCCCCTCAAAGCCCAGATCGCTGCTGCCGTCCTCGTCGCTGCGGCTTTCCATGACGCAGATCTCGCTGCGATCACTTCGCGCCCCAGAATGCGAGTCAGGGAATGACTCGCCTACGAAAACAGCCGACAACCGACCGGTCGCCTCCCTTGGGTTTTTGGTAAACGCGTTCAAAGCGTTTGGTCGTGTGGACGGGAGTCGAACCCGTGACTTTCAGATTATCAGTCTGATGCTCTACCCGCTGAGCTACCCATCGATGCCGCTCCGTTTGTCACACCAGTTGGGAACACGTTCCACTGACCGATCTCTCGGAGCAAACGCGCCTCTGGCCGGACGTCATCAACACGCTGCCTGTGGTTCGTAGGATGGGCACTCTTGCCCGTCCTGTTGGAGAGAAGGACGGGCAAAAGTGCCCATCCTACTCCGAACCAAAAATGTCCTCGTCAGGAGTCGAACCTGATCCGCGACCTTCGCAGGGTCGCATGCGATCCCCCACACCCCAAGGACAATCACAATTCCCGAATACCCCGCCTGGGAATCGAACCCAGTCCGACGGATTAAAAGTCCGCTATGCCGACCATCACACCGGCGAGGTGTCACGCGTACTCAAATTTGAGATAATTGCCCCACCGAGGAGTCGAACCTCGTCTGACAGCTCCGAACGCTGTCGTGCGTCCATCACACTCGCAGGGCAAACAATTTTCGGCCACCGATAAAACACGGATTGAACACGGAACCGAACAGTTTCCATTTCCGATCCGTGTTGCATCTGTGTTTGATCCGTGGCTGAAGATGTTCTTCACAACCTGAAAAGAGCCGACAGCAGGACTCGCACCTGCATCCGCTGGTTTACGAAACCAGTGCCTTCTGATCGGCCACGCCGGCGTGTCGCTGTCACTGCTCCGCCAAGGAATCGAACCTTGTCTCTCGGTTTAGAAGACCGAGGTGCGACCGGCACACTCGCAGAGCCTTCCTGAATCGAAATATCCTCGCCAGGAGTCGAACCTGGTCCGCGACCTTCGGAGGGTCGAATGCGATCCGTCACACTCCGAGGACCAACCATTTTCCAAAAAGCCCTGCCGAGGAATCGAACCCCGTTCCGCTGTTTACAGGACAGCCATGTCACCATCACACCCGCAGGGCAATCTCTGAGATCTCAAATCTCAGATTTCAAATCTGTGGAAGTGCCTCGCCTGGGAATTGAACCCAGTCCGGCGGATTAAGAGTCCGCTATGCCCACCGTTACACCCGCAAGGCAATTGTCATGTGGCGCACGCGGCTCGCGTGCGAGCGACGGCGTGAGGATTCGAACCCCATCCAGCGGCTTTGGAGACCGCTTGCCCTCCCAGGAGCACACCGCCGAAACGGAAATCCCAAGGTCAAAGCTCCAATGTCCAATGAATGTCCAGGTTCCAAATCCCAAAGGCGACGGCATCACGCTTTGGACATTGGGATTTGGTTCTTGGGATTTCCTTGGTCATTGGGTTTTGGAAATTGGTCATTACCGCAGCTCGACGCTCCAGTACGCCTCGCTGAGAAACCGTGACCAACTCTCGATGCGAACTTCCGGCGAAGCATAGAACGCGCGCCAGGCCGGTTGAGCCGGCTTGTGCTTCAAGCGCAAACCGGCTTGTTCTGGAGTCCGGTTCGACTTGAACGCATTGCACGCCACGCAGGCCAGTACACAGTTCGACCAACTCGACGCGCCACCCTGCGATCGCGGGATAACGTGGTCGATGGTCAATTCGTCGCTGCCTGGTTGGTCGCCGCAATACTGGCAAGTGAAGTGGTCTCGCTTGAACAAGTTTCGCCGCGAGAACGTCACCGCCTGCCGCGGCAGCCGGTCGTAATGCGTCAACGTCACGACCTCCGGCACGCGCAGTCGGATGCGGCCCGCTTGAATGAACAGTTCGCCGTCGTGCGGCCGCAGCGAAGACCAGTCCTCCCACGAGTACAACTGAAAATCGCTCGGATCGACCACGCGAGCCGCTCCGCTGAAGACCTTCACCAGCGCACGAGCCACCGTCGAAACCGTGATCGGCTGCCAGTTCCGGTTCAACACCAGCGTCGGTCGAGTGATCGTTGCGACGGACATGATTCGTCAATCCTTCGTCATTGGGTATTTCGTCATTCGTCATTCACAAAGGGTGTCCGACGGGAGTCGAACCCGTACCTCGGCTGTCACAGAGCCGCGTGCAAGAACCGCTACACAACGGACACATTGGCCGAAGTGGGAATCGAACCCACAAGCACCAGATTCTGAGTCTGGCCGCTTTGCCTGTTTGCGTACCCGGCCGAAACAAAACAAATCGCGAGTCCAGGAGTCGCACCTGGACGACGTGGTTTATCGGACCCCGCTGAGCCTCGCTCACTCGCGCGAATTCAGTGGCCAAGGGGAGATTCGAACTCCCATCTCAGTGGTTTGAGCACCGCGCGTCTGCCAATTGCGCCACTCGGCCGATCCAACGTAGGTGAGTCGCTCCCGCGACTCACATTCACAGCGGAAGACAAGGGATTCGAACCCTCACGCCCCGAAGGGCAATCGCGTTAGCACCGCGACCCGGCCAACCGTATCCGGCTACCTTCCGAATCAAATCAAACAAGGAATGATCTCGGATGGACTCGAACCATCGCTCTCCTGAATGTCGCTCAGGCGTCGTCGCCGCTGGACTACGAGATCAATCACTCACTTCAGTGGACCCACCGGGAATCGAACCCGGATCGCTTGCTTGCAAGGCAGGCATCCTTCCATTGAACGACAGGCCCCTGTTGTTGTCCGCCGAACAACACTCGACGGGCAGTAGTCCCGGATGGAATCGAACCACCGTCTCCTGGGTGTAGGCCAGGCGCCTTCGCCGTTAGACGACGGGACCGAATGCAATTGGTGATTGATGATTGGCTATTTGCGATTGGTGATTTGGATTCGGTCTGGTTGCGTTCAATCACCAATGACCAATAGCCAATCACCAATTTCCAATCTGTCTTCCCAAAT
The DNA here is from genome assembly GCA_945893045.1 of Planctomyces sp. SH-PL62. Taxonomy (GTDB): domain Bacteria; phylum Planctomycetota; class Planctomycetia; order Planctomycetales; family Planctomycetaceae; genus SXKJ01. The sequence continues at coordinate 65,857 of CAMDEA010000016.1, read as the reverse complement.
TGGCCAAGGTGGGAATCGAACCCACAAACACCAGGCTCTCGACCTGACCGCTTTGCCGATTTGCGTACCTGGCCTCTGTCACTTTCCGAACAAGTAGCGGGTCCGGGAGTCGCACCCGGCCTCCGAGGCTTATGAGACCCCGCTGAGCACTGGCTCACCCGCGTCAGTTTGTGGCGCATGCGGCTCGCGTGCGTCAGTCTTCCGGCTCGATGCGTCGTCCGTTCCGAACGAACACTCGCACGCGAGCCGCGTGCGCCACGATTGGGTCGTGAAGGAATTGAACCTCTCGTCACCACCTCACTTGTTTCACGACAACCGCTTTACAGGCGGCCGTGAGGATCACAACCCGTGTCACATTTCTGATTGTCCCGTGCGGGCTTTGAACCCGGCGTTTCCGGCTTGAGGGGCCAGCGTCCTGAGCCAACTAGACGAACGAGACCTGGTTGAGATTTGAGATCTCAAATCTGAAATCCCAGATTCCCAGTGGAGGATGTTGGAATCGAACCAACTTCTGCGGTTCTTCAGACCGCCGCGATGACCACATCCGCAAACCCTCCGGGATAAATGACCAAGTCCCAAGCTCCAATGTCCAACGCAAACCGATGCCGAGACCGCGGGCATTGAGATTTGGTCATCGGACCTTCCTTTGGACATTGGTTTTTGGACCTTGGGCATTCGCACGCAGTACCTCGTGGGGGATTTGAACCCGCCGTCGCCGGCGTGAAGGGCCGGCATCCTGACCGTTAGACGAACGAGGCGTGTCTTCATTTTCTCAAGAGGCTTGTGAAGGAATTGAACCTTCCGTCGACCACCTCCCCGTTTTCCGACTGCGGCTTTGCAGACCGCCGGGAGGATCACAAGCCGTGTGTTGTTTGCTTCGACTGGCACGAGTGGGATTCGAACCCACACTCACCGAGGTTTAAGCTCGGCCGCTATTCCCGTTCGCGCATCGTGCCGCTTCTCTTCGGATTTCAAGTTTCGGAATTCGGATTTCCTTCGAGAGTCCCCGGTGGGATTCGAACCCACGATCTCGACCGTGGCGGGGTCGCGAGCACTCCGCTGCTCCACGAGGACACGTTGTTCATTTGAGATTTGAAATCTGAAATCTGAGATCTCCGATTTCAGATCTCAAATCTCTCAAATGCGTCCCCGATGGGATTTGAACCCACGATCTCCACCGTGACAGGGTGGCGAGCACTCCGAGCTGCTCCGCGAGGACGTAGACCGGACGCCTACGTCCGGTCGGTTGTCCGGACGTAGGCGTCCGAACTACGAACATGATGCGGAAGCCGTGGGACTCGAACCCACGAGCGACTGAGTCGCCACCTGTCTTCCAAACAGGCTCCTCATCCGGCCGGTTGGCTTCCGTGATTCTGTGTCGCAATGGAACTCAGCACCAACGCCGACCAATTCCCAACCCAGCGATTTCAGCAACGGCGCAAGCACTCCGTCGCGATCGCTGTGATTCAGCGCCTCATCGCGATGACTTTTGACTGGCGGCAAAGGCCGCCTGGGAGAGTTGTCGTCGGTCGTCATGATCTGTTTCCTTTCTGGTTGATATTGGTTCGTCGTTGTCGTGCCTGTATCGGGTGGCCGGGTCCGGCCAAACGTGAGGCTCCATCGGAGTCATTCCGAGCGGTGCTTCCAGCGACCGACGGGCGACGCGGGGGAACGAGGTCTCGCTCTCGTTCCGAACCGCAGCATCCCGATGGGCACAGTTGACCTTCCGCCGTCATGACCCGGCCACCCGCCGGCACGCACAACGAATTCGTAGCTTGGCTCTCCGAGCCGAGCCGTCTTCAAATACTGCTCGGCTCAGAGAGCCAAGCTACGTTCAGCGGAAGCCGTGGGACTTGAACCCACAAGCGGCTCGCGCCGCCACCTGTTTTCAAGACAGGTTCCTCATCCGGCCGGATGACTTCCATCACGATTCGGGGAGAAGGATTCGAACCTCCATCGTCGGCTTCAAAGACCGATATCCGACCCTTAGACGATCCCCGACCAGTAGGTCAGGCCTTCCAGCCTGACCCGGTTGCCGTTCGATTCCCTATCGGGTCAGCCTGGAAAGGCTGACGTACAAAGAGTGTCCTGTGGGAGTCGAACCCACCTGACCAGCTTGGAAGGCTGGCACCTTTGCCGCTCGGTCAAAGACACATGTTTTTGAAATCTCAAATTCCAAATCTCAAATCTCAAACGACTTCCAAAAGCGGAAGGGGAGGGAGTCGAACCCTCAAGACATCACAGGACGCTCGGCCGCGTTCGAGGCGGCTGCCATCGCCAGTTGGCTTGCCCTTCCGTAGGTCAGCCTTTCCAGGCTGACTTGTCTGTTGATCGATCCCTTTTCCGGTCAGCCTGGAAAGGCTGACCTACGAAAGCTCCGGAGCAAGGACTCGAACCTCAATCGTCTGATTAACAGTCAGCCGTTCTACCGTTGAACTACTCCGAAATAAGCCTGATACGTCCTATGGGACTTATAGGTCTCATGGGACTTGTGTCGGCGCATATTTTCTGCGCAGAAACACACACACATTTTTGAAACACTCTTAGCGCAGTCAGGACGGTGGGATTCGAACCCACGTTCTCCGGTGCCCAAGACCGGCGGATTGCCAGACTTTCCCACATCCTGACGGTCAGACGAATTGTGCGAACAGAACTCAGCGAGCAGTCAGGATGGCCGGACTCGAACCAGCACTCTCCGGCTCCCGAAGCCGGCGGACTACCAAGTTATCCCACACCCTGAATGACTCCCGATGCGATTTCTCTCTCCGCGACGATACTCACAACCCCTACCCGTCGATCCGCGACTGAGGAGTCGCCACCAGCCATCTATCCCCCGCCACCAGCCGCCCGGCGGTGCGTCCCACCAGGCGGCAAACCATGAAACAGCGCGTCTCTCGTAGCCACGTTCGCCAGAACGTGGGCGGTTTCCCTGAGAATCCCCACGTTCTGGCGAACGTGGCTACGAATCAGGCCAATAAAAAAAAGCCCGATGTCTGTGTGACACCGGGCTTTGAAAGCTCCCGTCGGAAAAGAAATCCGGTGTCACTGCCTGAGGCGATACGGGTGCGAATTGGTCTGGGAAATACATTCCATCTTTTGTGATGGACGACCCACGACGGCGGGCACTCCGACCGCGACTGCAAACAGACTGCATAACCCAAACTGGGCTTGCCGGCCTGTTAGCCGTGTCGCATCGAGTTTTTGCCAACCGTGTCTCACGATTTTCGCTCCCGAATCCCAAGCGTGACACCTGGGCAATCACTATTCAGTATCGGCTACGCTGCCGACCAAGCGTTTGCAAATCTCAACAAAAAACGCGCTCATCGAGCGTGTCCGAAGACAATATGCCAGACGGCAGCAGTATGTCAACACGGCATCATGTCAATTTCTGAGAAATCTCAGAAATACATACTCGCGACAGCGGCATTCAATGAAGTCACACACTTGCTGCCTAATAGCCTGGATTATGAATGAGCCATTCATCGGCCTTCTACGGCGGCTCGCATCTTTTCCAAACCTAACTTGGCAACCTCGCGCGGGTCGCGAGCCCACAGGTCTTCGCGGAACAGTTCCAACGACAGCCAGCGGCGATAGCCGACTTGCTTGAGCAGATCGAGGTAGCAGCGGAGATCCATGTGGCCGTCGCCCGGCATGACTCGGCTGTGATCGTGCTGCTGTTCGCGCGGCGGCGATGACGGTGTGTCGTTGAAGTGCGAGATCGCGATGCTCGCGTTTGTCAGCTTGGCGATTGACTCGAAACCCTTGCCGCCCCGGAAGCAGTGGAATGGGTCGAGCACAATCGTTGCTTGCGGATGCTTCGAGTATTCGACGACTTCGATCGCCGCGTCGATGCTGTTGATGTCGTCCACGAAGCCGAGGTACTCGAACGCCGGCTTCACTCCCATCGAGAGTCCAAGGTCGAGCAACTCGGCATACTTCGCGCCGACAAAGGCGTGATCACAGGCACCCGGAGGCGGACCGGCGATGATGTGCTTTGCGCCGACGGCGACCGACTGTTCCATGCGGCGTTTGCATTCGTCGAGTTCCGTCTTTCGAACGGCGTCATCGGGTTCGGCCCAGCCTTTGAGATAGATCGTCGTCGGCACTTCGAGGCCCTGATCGTTGACCGCTTTCCGGATGTCGGCGAGTTGGCCTCCTTTCGACAGGTGCAGGTCGATATCGTCGTGCCACAGTTCGATGGCGGCGTAACCGACCTCGCCCGCGATGCGAATCTTGTCGAGGATCGGCGTCGGCCGGATCGTGCTGGAGTTCAGGCAGTAAATGAAGTCAGACATGGTGATGAGCCGATTGCGTGAGGAGTGAAATGCGGCCAACAACAGACAGCCGCGATGTAGCGGCCACGCTATCGTGGTTGTTGCAAGTCGGCAAACGCTGGAAGGCTTGTTGGCAGAACGATGGGGGCGGGACGATGAAGATTGCGGCGATGTTCTGTTGGTCGATGATCCTGCTGCCGTTCGTGCTCGCGGCCGACGAGCCGGTCAAGAAGGCGGATGCTGAGGAACTCTTTCGCGCGCGGGATGATCGACCGGTGTTGCCAGTGACCGTTGAGCAATTGAAGAAGCTCGGCATTGAAGTTTACGAGTCGAAACGGCTGAAGCTGTTTAGTGACATTGACCCGACGATTGCGAAGACGTTGCCGCCGCTCGTGGATCAGGCTTACGTCGCGTGGGAGGAGTACTTCGGCAAATTGCCGCCGGCTCGCGATGAATCTGAATTCCAGATCAGCGGCTATCTGATGAAGGATAAGGCGAAGTTTGAAGAGGAGGGCCTGCTGCGAGCCAAGTTACTCGATCAATTTCACGGGCGGCAGATTGGCTATCAGTTTTGGATGATGGACCAGGCGACGGATTACTACCGCCGCCACTTGCTGCTGCACGAGGCGACGCACGCTTTCATGTGGGCCATTCCGAATCTCAAGGTGCCGAATGCCTACATGGAGGGGATGGCCGAGTACTTCGGTACGCATCAGGTGATCGGCGGGAAATTGCAGGTGCGATTGATGCCGCTCAACCACGCGGAATTTCGTGGCCACGAACGGTTGTTCTTGATGCGGCGGGATGTGAAGCAGCGCGGCAGTCCGGAGTTGCTCGACATCATTGACTGGAAGCCGGAGACCTTTCAGGCCCTCAACGAGTCGTACGCCTGGGCCTGGGGACAGAGCATTTTCTTTGAGGAGAACCCACGCACGCGAAAACGGTTTCGCAAGCTGGCGACATCGCTGGCCAATCCAATCGCGTGGCGCACGTTCGAGCTAGAATTGAAACCCGATCTGCCAGAGATCGTCACGGAATGGAACTTGTTCGCCTCCGACGCATGGGAGGGCTTCGATTTCCAGAATTCCGCGATCGAGTTTCACGAAGGCCAGACGCTGACCAAGCCGCAGCGAACCGAGGTCCGCGCTGACCGAGGTTGGCAATCGAGTCGCGTGCTGGTGGAAAAAGGACTGCGTTATGAGCTAGTCGCGACCGGTCAATTCACGCTCGCGGAGAAGCCCAAACCGTGGGTTAGCGAAGCGGATGGGATCACGTTTCGCTATCACAACAGCCGACCGCTGGGGCAATTGCTGGCGACGATTCGGCCGGCGATGAAAGCCGACGACGAACGCGAGCCGATGCTCGATGTGAAGCCGCTCGGCAATAAGTCGGTATTCGAGGCACCGCGAACGGGAACGCTTTATTTAAGGCTCAACGATCATCCCGGCGAGCTGGCCGACAATCACGGCAGCGTGACGGTCGAGGTTCGACGCGCGGAGTAATTCGTGGTTCTACACAAGTCACTCCGGTAATGACGGTACGACAAAATACGTTGCAACAGCGATTCCACACAGCAAGAGAATCCATAGCCACGAGTACTCAAGCTGTTTTTTGCCGCCGCCAACCACAACTCGACCGAGCGCGGCCAACGGAATGGCAAGTGCGACAACGACAAACTCGCCAAAATTCGCCATCGACTTCGACCGACTCCCCAAAAACATGAACAGCGCCCAAAACGAAAACGGCATCAAGAAGGCGATCAATTCACAGGCTTGCCAATGAGCACGCTTGCGTCCGAAAAAAACAATCGGAGCTGAAAGAACCCCAGCAATCAGAGCGTGGTACGACCAAAGCAACAGAATCAATCCGATGCCTTCCATGCGTTGCCTTTCGACATGCGCGCGATGCTGGCTCTCGATGGCGACTACTTCTTGGGCGGCAGCGCCTCGAAGACTTTCGGCACTTCGGTCTCGTTGATCGAGAGATAGCCTTTGCTGAACTTCGCCTTCGCGCCATCGGAGACGACGACGGTGATGTCGGCGTCGGGGTTGATACCCAAGTTGTTGGGGCCGGTCTTCTCTCCGGCGAAGACAGACCACGCGGTGCGTTCCGTCTTCAGCGATCCGAACGCCTTCGGCAAGTAGTCCTTCGACTTGGCGGCATCGTCGGTCAGCCAGACGGCGACGATGTCCACGTCGGTTCGATCGGCTTTGAGTTTGTCGTCGAGCACTTTGATGAACCGCGCCATGGGCCGAGAGAATTTGTCGGCCAACACGAACACGAAGATCGTCGGCTTGTCTTTGCGTTCGGTGACGAAATCCAGTTCTTTGCCGGACGACTCGCCGGCGACGACAACGACTTTGAATTTCTCGACGGCGTTTCCTTCGCCCGGCCCGGAGGCGACGTCGGCCCAAGCAGACGAGGAACTCAGCACGATCGCGATCACGAGTGCAACGAATCGACGCATGACTGGTCTCCAAAAAAACGTTGTGTCGAACGGCCTCACAGCACATCAACTCGATGGCTGCGGATGGGTGGGCAGCATAACCGCCACAACCGGATGTCTCGACTTTCAATCGAATCACGACTTCGCATGGACATGCCGAATCGGGATCAGGCTTGAGACAGACTGGTTGAGTGCCAATAATGCCAAACATCGAATGCAGCCGATATGAACTTGGCTGACAACATCCTTCCAAACCTGCCTCGCGGCGAACTTCCCGGTTCGTCCACCACTGCCCACCACTTGCGGAGAGCGATCATGTTGAAGATTGATGCCGGCTCCTCCCCGAACCCGTATTGCGATGGCCTGACTCGTCGCAGCTTCGTCCAATTGGGCGTCGCTGGTATGACGAGCGCCGGACTCGCCGATGTCCTGCGAGCCAAGGCGATGTCCGCTGAGTCGCGCGGCAAGAAGGACACCTCGGCCATTCTCATCTGGTTGGATGGTGGTCCAAGTCACTTGGACCTGTATGACATGAAACCCGATGCGCCGTCCGAGGTGCGTGGCCTGTGGCGGCCGATCCCGACCAACGTGGCGGGCATTGAGATCACCGAGTTGTTCCCCAAGCAGGCCAAAGTTGCTGACAAGTTTTCGATCGTCCGCTCCCTGCATCATGACACCGGCGACCACTTCGCTGGCGGGCATCGGATGCTGACGACGAAGGACATGAACGTGTCCGGCGCGCAGAACGCGGGCAAGTTTCCCGGTCTGGGTTCGATCATCGCTCGCGAGCGTGGTTCGCGGCATCCGTCGATGCCCAGCTACGTCGCGGTGCCGTATGCCGCGAGCATCGGACTCGTCCCCGGATACTTCGGCGGCAACTTCCTCGGAGTGCAGTACGACCCGTTCCAACCGGGCGGCGATCCGAATCAAGCGAACTATCAGGTGCAGAACCTGAATCTCGCGCCGGGCATGAACATCAACCGGTTAGAGAGTCGCCGCGAATTGAATCGAACGCTCGATCAGATTCCGCGCACGGTCGAGCGACGTGGCTTGTTCACAGCGATGGATCAGTTTGATCGAGATGCTTTCGATTTCGTCTCTGGCTCGCGTGCTCGCAAGGCGTTCGACATTGGGCAAGAAGATCCACGACTCCGAGACAAGTACGGCCGACAGAATTGGGGACAGAGCACACTGCTCGCGCGAAGGCTCGTCGAAGCAGGTTCGACGTTCGTGACGGTTCATTACGGCGGCTGGGATCATCACTGGAATTTGAAAGAGGGCATGGACAACTACCTGCCGATGGTGGATTCCGCGGTATCAGCGCTGCTGACTGATCTCGATGAGCGCGGAATGCTCGACACGACGCTGGTCATTCTTTGCGGCGAGTTCAGCCGGACTCCGAAGATGAACGACGGCGGCAACGGCGGTCCGGCCGGCAGCATGGGCACGCCCGGCCGCGATCACTGGGGCAACTCGATGTTCTGCTTGCTCGCCGGTGGCGGCATCAAGAATGGTCAGATCGTTGGATCGACCGACAAGCATGGAACTCGTCCCGCGACGCGAGCCGTCGAGCCGACGCACATTCACGCGACGATCTACAACTGCCTCGGCATCGACCCGCATCTGTCGGTGCTCGATCACGCGGGCCGGCCGAATCCGGTGCTCGAAGATCCGACGCCGATTCACGAGTTGCTGGCGTAGGTCAGGCTTTCCAGCCTGACCTGAACGGTCGAGAAAACTTGTCAAACTGAGCGGGTCAGCCTGGAAAGGCTGACCTACGTCACCACGCGATGACTTCGATGATGCTGCCGGCTGCGCAGGTTTGATCGCCGACGGGAAACAGTGCCATCGAATTCGCGGCTACGGTCGCTCGCAGATCGCTGGAGCCAACCCACGGGATTGCGGTGACGATTGGGCCGTCATAACGCCACTCCAGCCGAGCGGGTTGATAGGTTGGCCGTTCCCCTTTCGTCGTGTGAGGATGCGTCAGTCGCGCTTTGACCCTTGTTAATTCAGCGGTTGAGAACCCCATCAGGCGACGCAGCGCGGGTCTCACGAAGAGTTCAAAGCAGACCATGCTGCTGACGGGATTGCCCGGCAGGCCGAAGACCAACGTGCGTGCGATCGGAGATTTGTCGAGCACGCCGAACCACACCGGCTTGCCCGGCTTGACGTTGACCTTGTGAAAGACTTGCCGCACGCCGGCGGCTGACAGTTCGGAGGGGACAAAATCTTTGTCACCCATCGAGACTCCGCCAGACAGGACCAGCACATCGGCTTGCAATCCAGCGTCGATGCGCTGGCGCAGGTGAGCGCGTTCATCGCGAGCGATTCCCAGCGGCACCGGATCAGCTCCCGCGCGGCGGATCTGCGCGCAGAGCATCGCCTCATTCGAGTTCCGAATCTGTCCCGGTCCTGGTGTCTGTTCGATCGAGACGAGTTCATCGCCTGTCGCCAACACGGCCACTCGTGGTCGTCGCCGCACGAGCACAAGCGAGCGGCCCCATTCGGCGAGTGCTCCCAATTCTTGTGGCCGCAACTCCGATCCCGCAGCGACGACCAGGTCACCGCGGCGCGTCGACATGCCTTGTCGCAAGATGTTCGTTCCCGGCTTCCAATTCGCGACTCTGTTTGGAATCGAAACGAGTGTCTGCCCCGTCGCGTCAGTTTGTGATGAAGTGAATTCCACCTGTACCACGACGTCCGCGCCAATTGGCAGCGGCGCGCCGGTCATGATTTGAATTGCAGCCGGCTGATCGAGCACTCGCGTTGGAACCTGCCCGGCGGAAACGGTCTCGAGTACAGGGAGTGCTGCCGCGCAATCGGCGAGTCGAATCGCGAAGCCATCGACCAGGGACTTGTCGAACGGTGGGGAATCGGCATCGGCGCGAATGTCTTCCGCGAGCACCAACCCCAGCGCGTTTGGAAGCGGAATGGCTTGTGGCTCGAACGGCGAGGCTTCACGTAACACGGCAGCCACCGCTTCAGGAACGTCGATCATCTTGGGTGAGACTTTGGCAAGAGGTGATTTCAGGGACTCCGGCGAAGCAACCTGCCGCGCCGCTGGCGGACATCAAAACAAAAGAGGCGATCCACGCCAATTCGACGGGGCTCCAAACTGGCAAAAGCTCTTCCGCTCCAGGCGGCAGATGGCAAATCCATGCGGCGGCCAACGCGCTGATCCCGGCGCTCACGGAAATCAGCAGCGGTCGTTCGGCAAATCCTTCGCGGACAAATGGGGCGAAGACGAACACACAATTCATCGCCGTCACTATCGTGAGCAACACGGCCATCAACAGCGTTGGCAGGTCGAAACCGTTAAACAGAAACGACACCCAGTAACCCAGCGTCACGAACGGAGCCACGACGAACGCCCACGCACCCGGAATCAGAAACCCCTCTGGGCTTGGAAAAATGGGCAGCGCCCAGGCCAAGGCAAAACTGACCAGAGAAAATCGAAACAACCACAATGAGAGTCCGTGCGAATTCATGTTCTGCCTGATTTCAACTCGGCACGTGCGCATCATGGATTCGACATGCGCCCCGGCCGCATTCCAAGAACCGTCAGACCCCAAGAGATCGGCACCCAGATGCCGAGTGAGAAGAGATCGACTCCGGCATGAGTCACCTGCGCCGCTGCGAACCCAATGAGGACGCTCAGCAGCAGCAGTCCTTGCGAGACCCACCACGACGCGCGGTCGCGACTGCTCAAGCTGCCGGCGATTCCCAGCACGAACAGCACGGCCGCGAAGTCCCACAGTGGTCGCCATGTTGCCAGCTCAGCTTGCATGATCGACCTCGGCATCAGCGAACTTGGGATGTGATTTGTGCCACGCGGATATGGCCACGACGAGCAGCAAAACGCCCAAGCCCAGTGCGACGAGTTGCTCGTGCGACGCAGCCTTGGACACGCGCATGGCGGAGTCGTCTGCCCCTTGTTTCGCGGTCCAGTCGGTGCGTTCCCACGCATCGCGGAGCGCGGTGGGACGTGGCCACGCGGAGTATCGTGGACTGCGTGTCTTGCGCTGGGTTTCGTGTTCGAAGACATGCTGCCAAGTCCCCAGCAACAGCAGCAGCAATGCCGCGGAGACACAAAACACGAATACAGGTTCGCGAGGCTGATCGGCCGCCTCGTCGTTTTGAACCGCAGCGCTGGCAGCTCGCTTCGAAATCCACATCGACAGCGCGAGACCGCTCGTCAACAGGGCCAACAACAGCAATGCCCAATCCCACGCACCAGCGATGCCGAGCGCGACGGCACCGCAGGCGGCCACGATCGCGAAGTACCAGACTCGGTGGGTGCGTGCTCCGCCGATCACAGCTTTCACAGCTGCGGCCAGCCCAATGCCGCACATTGTCGTGAGCGTGCCGCTGCTCCACAGGTTCGGCCGCGAATCCGAGGGCAATGACTTCACCGCATCAATCCAGCGATAGAGCAGCAGGCTCACGGCGAGGCCCAGCCACAGATGACCGATGACACTGAGCCGTCGAGCGCGATCGACGTTGGCGCTCTCGGCGGAAGCCCAACGGAGCAACAAGAACGCCACAGCACCGCTGCCGAGGATGGCTGCCGAGATTTCATCGAACAACGGCTCGCCCATCGTCGCGACCTCTGAGTTGGCTTCGGCCACATCCGAAGTCAGAGGTCGGTCTACAGCACTCGCCGTGGAATCTCAACCCCTCGCGCAGCGCTGAAACGTGATTGGCGAGCGGGGCGGCGTCAGCCCCCCGGTTGCATGGCGATTGCACCGGGGGGCTGACGCCGCCCCGCTCGCCGGTCAGATCGGCTGGCGTGGCGCGCGATCCCTTGCGTATGTCTTGGATTCGTGTCGCAACAGGCACTTGTTACGCCAGCACTGCGGTGGTCTCCGCTTCGCTCCATTGATCGAGTTCCTCATGGAGCTGTCGGAATTCGTCGCACAGCGATTGGCAAATGGCTTCGACGTCGGCGAGGTCTCCCGTGCGGCCGAGCACTTCCAGTCGCATCGCCGTTTTCACGGTCGCGTTCAATCCGAAGTTACCGGCCGAAACTTTCAGCCGATGAGCGGATCGCTCAATCGCCTTGGGGTCGCGGTGCCGTACCGCGAATTGCACATCGACAAGCAGCCTGGGAGATTCCTCCAGGAACAATTCAATCAATTCGGTGACAAGCTCCAAGTCGTCACCCAAACGATTCAGCATTTCGCCGTGGTTTAAGACATCAATACGTGGCGATTTTGAGTCGGTGAGTTTGGCGGTGTTGGACATTCCCGGTGCGTGCTCCTTTCGTCGATCGTGGTTCGTGGCGTTGTCTTCGACGATGAAGACCTGCCGTTCGCGTCGCCCGGCCGATGGTTGGCGAGCGGCTCGGTTCGACAGCGGATACTGCCGGGTAAAGTGGAACGTGCTGCCGCGCCCCGGTTCGCTTTCGACCCAGATGCGTCCGCCCATCAGCTCGACCAACTGCGACGAGATCGTCAGCCCCATCCCGGTGCTGCCAAACTGGCGCGTGGTCGAGCCGTCCGCCTGCTCAAACGGATGGAAGATGAGCTGCAACTTGTTGGCAGGAATGCCAACTCCGGTGTCGGTCACGGTGAAGTGCAGCAGCACGTCCTCGGTGCCGCGCGATTCAGTTCGCACGCGCACCACCACTTCTCCCTCGTCGGTGAACTTGATCGCATTGCCGGCGAGGTTCATCACGACCTGCCGCAACCGACCCGGATCACCGATCAACATGTCTTGTTCAAGTTCGTTGTGCGTTACCGCCGGTGCGAAGACCAGTTTCATGACGCGGAATCTCGCATCGGTGGTAACGAGTTCGAGCCAATTCACTCAGCGCCGTGGATTGGCTCTCCAAAAAAATACCTCACCGTTTGCCACCTGTGGCGTTAAAAGCACAGCTTGCAGCAGAGTTCAGGATTTTCCTGAGTCCGGCCTTACCGATGATTCGTGCTGATTCAGTACGGATCATCGCCGCCAGATGCGACCGGCCACGACGTGCAGTTTCCCACGAGCAGATCGGGAAAGTTCTTCAATCGCCATTCGACTTGGCCTCGAAGCGGTAGGAATCCAGCCGCGAGTTGCCCTTCTCCAGAACCGCGGAACGATCGACCGCCAGCAGGTGTTGATCGAAGAAGTCGATGGTGTATTTCGTCATCAGTTCCGCGTTGCCATCGGCCACACATTCCTTGGTCGTTTTGCCGAGGCTGATGAGATTGGTCCAACCAAAGTGCGTTTCGTTCTTCAGCACGAGCAGTACCTTAGGACCGCTCAGCTTGGAATAGACCGGCGTGAGGAACGGCGTGATGCCCACGTCGAGCGTGCCCCCTTGCAGCATCACGGGGATGCTGACGTTGCCGGCATCACCCTGGCTGATAAACGGATGCGCGTAAGGGGACAGCAGCACGGCCGCTTTGAGGCGCGGCTCCTTCCACGATTTCCAACCTCCCGCCATTCCCAACACCGTGTAGCCACCGAGTGAATGCCCAAAACCACCGATTCGCGTCGCGTCGATGCGGCCCGACCAGGGTGCATCGGCAGCCTTGTTCCACTCCAGCATCTGGTTCAGCAATGCGGTGACGTCTTCTTGGCGGTCGCGGAATTTGTCGTCCGTCCAATTCGCGTAGTCACCGAACTGCGGCGACTCTAACTTTCTCAGGCGACGAGTCCCCAACGAGTCCGCATGATTCATGGCCGCCACGATGTAACCGGCTCGCGCACAGGCTTCTGTCAGAAAGATGGTCTGGTCCGAAGTTCCCAGAAACCCGTGCGAGAACAGCAGCAACGGATGCTCGCCCGGAGCCACCGCCGCTCCCTCTTTCGCAAAGCCGGCCTGGCCTTTGATGCCCAACGGACCTTTGTATTCGTAGCGTTGCTCTGGTTCCTGCGTCGGATACCACAGGTCGAGTTGCCGAGTCCGCTGCTCACTCGCCGCATTCGCAAACTTAAAATCCTGACGCCGGTATCCGACTTGATGCGGCCGATCCGCCACGAGAGCCAGAACTGCCTTACGTTCTTTCGTATCAGCCTGAGTTGGGAGTTGTGCCTGAGCGGTGCGGACAATTCCGCAGACCAACAGAACGCCGCCGATCACGAGCCAGCAAAGTCTCTGTGATCCGCGCGGGAGTCGTGCTGCTTCCAATTGTCGAAGTGAATCGCTCATAGATGGCCTCCCAACGTCGCCGTCATCGCTCCGCGTGACGAGCCTAACGCGACACCGACGCGGTTTGGTCAATCGGCTCATCAGGTGAAGTGTGCCAACTACTCTTTTCCAAAACGAGCGGTAAGCTGATCGCCCCGCCGCCCAAGTAAATGGGAACCCACAGTGACTACAGAGACGCCGGCCCAACCAATCCTCAGCGACGCGCGTTCTCGCGCGCTGGCACGCGAGAACAGCGTGCTCTGGACGTTGTGGCTGACGTATGGGGCGTTCTATTTCTGCCGAACGAATCTGTCGGCGGCGGTGCCGGGGATGAATTCGCCGGTGAGCGACGGCGGGCTGGGACTCACCGGCGAACAAACCGGTTGGATTCTGGCATCATTGAAGATCGCCTACGGTTTGGGGCAGGTGCTCAACGGGCAGTTGTCCGAACGGATTTCGCCGCGCGTATTGCTGGCGATCGGGATGTTTTGTTCGGCGGGCCTGAACGTGTTATTTGGGTTCAGCGAGGGATTCTTCTTTCTGGTGTTCGTGTGGGCGACGAACGGCTTCTGCCAGTCGCTGGGCTGGACGCCGTGCGTGCGCGTGATGGCGAACTGGGTGCCGGTCCCGCGGCGCGGACACGCGGTCGGCTTGATTGGCACCGGCTATCAAATCACACAGGGCCTCACGTACCTGATCGCCGGACAAGCGGCCGAGCATCTCGGCTGGCGCGGCGCGCTGTATGCCCCCGCCATTCTGCTGGCACTGACGGGCGTGTTCATGTTGGTCTTTCTTCGCGAAGCTCCTGAGCACGACCAGCCGAACTCACAGGGAGATTCGCTCGCGGTGACTCAAGCGTCGAGACCAAAGATGCCGCTGGCCGAGAGTCTGTATTGGACGCTCTTCAACCCGGCGCTGTGGCTGTTGGGTCTGTCGTTGGGATTGCTCAACGCTTGCCGCTACGGGTTCACCGACTGGGGCGTGAAGCATCTCGTGGATACGCAGAAGATCGGCGTCGGCAAAGCGACGTTGCAGTTCTTCGTGATCGCGATCGGCGCGACGGCGGGATCGTATCTGGCCGGTTGGGCGACTGATCGTTTCTTCGGCAGCCGCCGCGCGCCGGTGGTTTGTTTGTTGATGGTGCTGCTCGGTGCCTTGTCGCCGGTTTACGGTTACGTCGCCGGCCAGAGCGTGGTCGGCACAATGGTGGTATTGGTAGTCATCGGCTTTTGCATCTTTGGTCCGCAAGTGTTGCTGGTCGGCACAGCGCCCGCCGACTTGGCTCATCGTGGCACTACGGCGGCGGCGGCTGGGTTCGTGAACTTTCTGGGCTACATGGGAGCCGCCACCGGCGATGTCGTGACGGGACATTTCTCGTCGGCGTCGCAGGGAGGCTGGCGGATCGTCATTTTCATCTGGGCGGGCTGGGCATTTCTCGGAGCGGCCATTACCGGTCTGCTGTGGAACACGACCTCTCGCCGAGTCATCGTGATGCCAGGTATCGCTCCGAAGATCATCGGGCTCACGACTCTGGCCCTTGCCTGTTTCGCAATTCATCAAGGACAACAACCGACGGAATTGCAGTGGGCGACGTATCTCGGCCTGGCCGCGCTGGCGGCGGGGTTCGTCAACCGCTGGTTCGCCGTGCCGGGGATGGTCGTCGCAGCCGCCGGCGTGTTGACCGTGTTTGTCGGCTATCTGGGAAAGTCGAAGATCACCTGGGATCAAACTGCGGCGATGGTCGCCTTTGGGCTGACCATCGTGGCCGCGCTGATGGTGCTGATTGAACAGAAGGAGAAACCATGCGAGTCATTGTCATCGCCGCCGGACGCGGACGACGCTTGATGCCCACCACGGCCGACGCTCCCAAATGTTTCGCCGAAGTCGCAGGCCAACGCCTGCTCGATTGGGCGCTGGAAGCGTTCCGCGCGAACGGTCTGAACGACATCGCCTTCATTGGCGGCTATCAGATCGACAAGGTCCGCGCGGACTATCCGCAGTTCACGTTTCGCCACAACGCCGATTGGGAGCACAACAACATTCTGCTCTCGCTGTTTCACGCCGAAGACTTGATGGATGAGCCGTTCCTCTGCTGCTACAGCGACGTACTGTTCAACGCCGACATCATCGCACGTCTCGCCGCTGCCCCCGGCGACATGGTGCTGGGCGTCGATACCGCCTGGCTGACGCGATACGAACACCGCACCGAGCATCCGCCTGACGACGCCGAGAAAGTCATCGTCGCCAATGGCTGTGTCACGCGAGTCCATCGCCAGATTCCGCCTGAAGAAGCTCACGGCGAATACATCGGCGTCGCAAAGTTCTCCGCCGCCGGAGCCGCGCGGCTGCGGCAACACTTCCATCGCTGCCGAGAACAATTCGCCGGCCAACCGTGGCGCGAGGCCGCCGTCTTCGAGAAGGCGTACAAGATTCTGTTGTTCCAAGACATGATCGAAGCTGGCGAACGCTTCACCCACGTCGATACGCCGGGTGGCTACATCGAGGTCGATACCCAGCAAGACTTCGAGTACGCGCGTCAGAATTGGACCACCAAGCATCGAGGGAGACGAGCATGAGCGACAAACTCTTATTTCCGACCTCCGTCATCGGCTCGTTGCCGCGACCGCGATTCGTCAAAGACTTAATCGCCGATGACTGTCCGTTCGACGATTCCGAATACCGCCGCTTGATGAGCGCGGCGATTCGCACAGCCGTCGCGATGCAGGAAGCGGCTGGCTTGGATGTCATCACTGACGGCGAGTGGTGGCGCAAGTCGTACATCGGCGTGATCGCCGAACTCGCGCACGGTTTTGAACTCAGCCTCAATCCTGCCGACGGCCGACCGTGGACGGTTGTCGTGGACAAGCTCAGCCCGAAGCAGCCCGGCTTTATCGCGCAAGAAATTCGGTTCCTGAAGCAACTGACCAACAAGCGGATCAAGGCCACGCTGCCGGCTCCCGCGCTGCTCGGCGAACGCATGTGGGATCCCGTGAAGTCCTCGAAGGCATATCCGACGCGCGATGACTTCGTGCAGGACTGCGTGCCGATCTTGCGGCGCGAAGCGGAATTGCTGCGCGATGAGGGAGTCTCGATTCTGCAAATCGACGACCCTCACTTGTGCTTGTTCGTCGATCCCGATGTCCGCAAGCAATACGACGACGCCGATCGCGCGGCCGACTTCGCCGTGGACATGGACAACCAAGTCATCGACGGCATCGAAGGTCTTAAGCTGGCCGTGCATCTCTGCCGCCGAGCCGGCGCGCGAGCGCGCGGCGAAGCTGAGCATCGCGGCGGTTACGATCCGATCCTCAAGCAACTCGGCCGCCTCAAAGTCGGTCACATCACGATGGAATTCACGTCACCCGGCGCGGGCGATATGTCCGTGTTTCAACGCCTGCCGGAGCACATCGAAATCGGCCTTGGCTGCGTGAGCTGTCAGCCCGGCCAAATCGACTCGGCCGAGACCATCGTTGAGCGTGTCGAGATGGCGCTGAAGTATCTCGCTCCCGAACGGATCACACTCAACCCCGACTGCGGCTTCGCTCCCGGTTCGGCCGCCGATGTGAGCATCGACGAGGTCTACACCAAACTCCAAAACGAAGTCGCCGCCGCCCGCTGTCTACGCGACAAACACGGATGATGTCTCTCTAGGACCGAGAGATTCGGGCCACAGATGAAACACGGATTGAACACGGATCAAACAAAACTAGAAGAACGAGAGCCGAGCAGGGCCGCCCTCACGATCCCTTCTGAAAGTTTTCGCAAATCCGTGTTCAATCCGTGGCTGAAGATTCTTGGTTCTTCTGCGTGAAGTTCCTTCCGTCACTTCTTCGCTTGCACATCAAAGCAGAACAGCAACTCTTGATCGCGCAGGAATAATCGGCCGCCGGAAACAATCGGTGGCGTCCAGATACGACCGCTCGGCTTCCGCTGCTTGGACGTTTGCGGGATGCGGAATCGGCCGGACTCTTTCCAGCCGGCGGTGCTGACCTCGATCAACGCCGCCGTGCCGTCGCTTTCGTCGTAGCAGTACAGCCGCCCGTCGGCGCAGGTCAGCGACCCGGCACGCAACTTTTGTCGCTCGGCCCAGACCACTTCGCCGCTCTTGAACTCCTGGCAGACCCAGCCGCGACCATCGCCGAAGCCAAACACCTGCTCGCCCACCAGCACGACGTTGGCGTGATGGTTCGCCAAGTTCTTGTTGCTGTAGACCGATTCGACTTTGAAGGCATCGCCGTCCTTTGTCACTTGAATCAATTCGCAACCGTGGCCGGCCCCGACGGTGACGTACACGAACGCCCCATGAACGATTGGCGAATTGACAACCTCGGTGCCGTACGGCCGAGCCGGGCGATAGTTCCACAACAACTTGCCGTCCTTCGCCGCCACGCCAAACACGCTGCGGTTCGTGAGCACCACGTACTGCCGCACTCCGCCAATCTCCGCCAGCATCGGCGAAGTGTAGGCGGCTTGATCGGTGATCTCGGCGCTGCGCCACAGCACTTCGCCCGTCTGCTTGTTGAGCGCGGCGACGGTCCCCTTCGGCCCGCCGGGGACGCAGATCAGTTGCTCGCCATCCACCAGCGGAGACCAGGTGAAGCCCCAGCCGAGCTTCTTCGGCCCGCCGCCAATGGGATTCACTTCGGCATCGAGTTCCGCAGCGAGATCCTTTCGCCAATGCTCCTGTCCGGTGGCCACGTTCGCGCAGAGCAAGTGACCGGTGCTGGCGAGCGCAAAGACTCGCTCGCCGTCCACTGTCGGCGTCGAACTTGGCCCGGTGCTCCACGAGTTCCCCTTCCAGTCGTAAGTTGGCCCCACGCGAGTCGCCCACGCTTGCGCGACGGTCCCGTCTTTCACATCGCGCAGGTTGAGAGCGATCAGAAACTCGTCCTCACCGCGCCCGCCAATCGTTAACAGCCGATCGCCGACAACTGCCGAACCGGAAAGCCCGATTCCCGCGTCTGTATAAGTCCACAACAACGCCGGCCCTCCCGCCGGCCATTCCTGCAACAGCCCGCGCTCTTCCGAGACATCGTTCCGCAACGGCCCACGATACTGCGGCCAATCGGCCCCGGAGCAATCGGCGTGCATGCACACGCACAACGCGGCGAGCAACGTCAACGAGGTGCTGCTTGATCTCATCAAGCCCACAGCCATCGCGTCCCAAACATTTCTGCGATTCCACATGATTCCCCCATTGAGTCGATCCACCACTCTGCGTGTCCGAACGGACGGCCACATCACAACCACCGTGGGGCAGGATTTCAACCTGCCAGTCCAAGCCACGCTCGCATCCCGATCCCTGAATCACTATCTCACCCTCAGAAATCGTTACTCCGTCAATTGGGTCGAGGTCGTTCATGGCATTGGTGAGTCTGCGCGAGGTGAGTTTCGGCTACGGCGGCCGGCACTTGTTGGAAAAAGTCGATCTGCAAATCGAACGGGGTGAGCGAGTCGGTCTGGTTGGCCGCAACGGCAGCGGCAAGTCAACGCTGATGAAGCTCATCAGCGGCGAGCTGGCTGCGGACGACGGACAAGTCCTGCGCGGGCCAGGTGTCCGCATCGGCCGGCTGATTCAAGAGGTGCCGCTCGGCAGCGAGAGTTCCGTGCAAGAAGTCGTCGCGATGGGCCTCGCGTCACCGATCATCGAGGGCGATTCGTCGCGGCGGACCATCGAACCGCTCGAAGATTGGGAGTTGGAACATCAGGTCGAGCGTGTCCTTGAGAAAATGTCCCTCGACCCGCACGCACGCTTCGCCGCGTTGTCTTCGGGCATGAAGCGGCGAGTGCTGTTGGCTCAAGCGTTGGTCAGCGAGCCGGACTTGCTGCTGCTCGACGAACCGACCAACCACTTGGACATCGAAGCGGTCGCATGGCTGGAAGAGTTCTTGATCCGCTACGGCGGCACGCTGGTCTTCGTCACGCACGACCGCGTTTTCCTACGAAAACTCTCGAACCGCATCATCGAGGTCGATCGCGGCCGACTGCTCGACTGGCCGTGCGATTACACGACGTTCCTTCTACGGAAAGAAGCGGCTCTCGAAGTCGAAGCTCAGCACCAAGCCCTGTTCGACAAGAAGCTGGCTCAAGAAGAGATCTGGGTCCGCACCGGAGTCAAAGCCCGCCGCACGCGCAGCGAGGCTCGCATTCGCGAACTCAACAAGATGCGTGAAGAACGCCGGCAACGCAAAGATCGAGTCGGCAACGTGCGACTCCTCGTACAAGACGCCGAACGCTCCGGCCGATTGGTCATCGAAGCCAAGCACATTGGGTTTCGTTACGTGGCGGACGCTGCCAGCGTCCAGCCCGACGCTAGCAGCGTCGGCCACGGGAACGGCCGCGACATCCTCTGCGACTTCTCAACGCTCATCCTGCGCGGCGACAAGATCGGCGTCATCGGACCCAACGGCTCCGGCAAGAGCACACTCTTGCGATTGCTCCTCGGCCAACTGCAACCAACGACCGGCACCGTGCGCTTGGGAACCAAGCTGGAGGTCGCCTACTTCGATCAACTCCGCGAGCAACTCGACGAAAACAAAACCGCTCAAGAGAACGTCGGCGAGGGCAAACAGACGCTGCTCATCAACGGCCAGGAGCGGCATGTGCTCGGCTACCTGCAAGAGTTTCTGTTCTCACCCGAACGAGCCCGCACGCTGGTCCGCTACCTCTCCGGCGGCGAACGCAATCGGCTGATGCTGGCGAAACTGCTGACGAAGCCGTCCAACATGTTGGTGCTCGACGAGCCAACCAACGACCTCGACGCCGAGACATTGGAACTGCTCGAAGACCTGCTGATCGAATACCCCGGCACGGTTCTGCTCGTCAGCCACGACCGCGAGTTCCTCAACAACGTCGTCAGCAGCACGTTGGTCTTCGAGGGAGACGGCCTCGTCAAAGACTACGACGGCGGCTACGACGACTGGCAACGGCAACGCACGGTCTCGCAGACTCCTGCCGCATTCCCTGAAACCCTCATGCGACCTTCCAAGAGCGGCTCGGCTCCGCGCAAGTTGACCTTCAAAGAACAACGCGAACTCGAATCGCTCCCCGCACGCATCGACCAACTCGAAACCGAACAAGCCGCCCTGCACGTCACGATGTCCGCCCCGTCGTTCTACCAGCAACCGAAATCCGACATCGCCGCCACCAGCGCGAAACTCGAAGCCCTCGAACGCGAACTTGCGGAAGTCTTCGCACGTTGGGAATCCCTGGAAGCCGCCCGTTCGTAGCCGTCATCGCTCCGCGTGACGAGCCGAGCGCTTCAAAACCATCGGACGACAGAAGCCATTTGAGCGGAGTGAAGCATCCGGCTCATCACGCGGAGCGATGATGGCTACATAGAAAGCCAATGACATGCTGACCATCTACGTGGACGCCGACGCCTGCCCGGTCAAAGACGAAATCTATCGCGTCGCCAAACGCTACTCGCTGCGAGTCATCGTCGTCGCTAACACCGCACTGCGAGTCCCCAACGATCCGCTGATTGAACTCGTGGTGCGTCACGAACCGGGACTCAACATCGTTGACGACTGGATCGCCGAGCAATCCGGCCCCGGCGACATCGTCATCACCTCCGACATCCCACTGGCCGCCCGCTGCATCGCGAATCAAGCCCGCGTACTCGACCCCAAAGGCCGAGTCTTCACCGAACACGACATCGGCGAAACGCTCGCCATGCGCGACCTGCTCGACGGCCTCCGCCAGGACGGAGTTGTCGGAGGAGGACCAGCTCCGATGAATGCGAAAGATCGCTCCAAGTTTCTCTCGAAGCTGGACGAACTGATCAACGCCGTGCGCCGTTCTCAGCCGCCAAAGCCCTCGCAGAATTGCTAGCGAGATTCGATCGACCGCACTGTCATCGCAAAACGTCCATTGAGTTCTCGCGCGTTGGGAATTGTCGTCAGCAGTCGATAGTGTATTTATCTGTCGAAATGGTTTCTGGCCCGTTTGGCAGAAGTATCAGCGGTCACGATCGTTTGAATCCACGTCGCTGTTTGGTGGCGTCCCGTCGTCCTCCGTCTTGTCGCACAGTGAGACATACTCATGCCCCGATTGAACTGGCTGCATCTGACAGACCTGCATTTCGGATTGGGTGGTCAGGGGCAGTTATGGCCGAACGTGAAGCAAGCGTTCTTTGACGATCTGTCGCGGTTGCACGATCGCACAGGGCCGTGGCAAGTCGTGTTGTTTTCCGGCGATTTCGTCCAACAGGGAAAGAAAGAAGAGTTCGACAAACTCGATGAGCAGGTGCTCGCACCGCTGTGGGCGCGGATGAAGGAACTTGGGTCCGAGCCGTCTCTGCTGGCCGTGCCGGGGAATCACGATCTTATTCGGCCCGATGCGAAGAAGCCGACAGCGGCACTGAAGCAACTGTTACGTCCAGAGCGCTTTGGCGAGATTGCCGACGATCTCTTCAGCGATCCTCGCGGAGAATACGGCGAGATCATCAACACAGCGTTCGCGGAGTACGCTGCTTGGTGGCGTCGGACTCCTTATCGGCATCCAGCAGTACGCGACGGACTGTTGCCGGGAGAATTCTCGGTGACGTTCGATGTCGAGGATGTGCGCGTCGGTGTGGTCGGGCTGAACACCACGTTTCTGCAACTGGCGGGCGGCGACTACATAGGGCGGCTGGCGTGGGACGTGCGGCAGTTTCATGCGGCGACGACGGGTGAACCACACGGCGATGGGCCTGGTTGGGTGCGGCAGCACGACGTCTGTTTGTTGATGACGCATCAGGGGCCGGAGTGGCTCGACAAGAACTCGTGAGAATCGGCATATCCCGAAATCAACCCGGCCGGGCGATTCGCGGTCCATTTGTTTGGCCACATGCACGAGAACGTGGTGCGCGGAGCATCAGTCGGTGGCGGCGAGACGCTGTGGCTCTGGCAGGGGAACTCGTTGTTTGGGCTGGAGAAGTTCGGCGAACCACCGACGATCGATCGTCGGCACGGGTATTCGGCGGGAACCATCGACTTCAACGGCCAATCGGCGAGTCTGCGACACTGGCCACGCAAGGCAATCTTCAAGAAAGCGAACGGCTGGGACTGTGTCGCCGACGGTGAGGGGTTCAAACTTCTGTCGGACGAAGGGACGAAAGTGGAGGAAGTCCTGGTCTATCCTCGCGATCGCAGTCAGCCTGATCCGAAGGCGGTCAAGAACGCCGGTCCGGCACTCACGATTGGTGAGCGGCAATCACTGGCGGCTTACTTGCAGGCCGCACGGAGGCTGTGGGACATCGTCGATCTGGCGGGCCTGCCGGAGGATGATCGGCATCTGGCAATGCAGCAGTTTTTGTTGCGGCAGCTCTTCGTCCCGTTGCGTCTGACGGTCGAAGCGCCCGCGCTGGAAGAATTGTCTGATGAAGCCATCAAGCAGCTTGAGCAGCGGCGGATGCAAAAGCGTTTGAACGAAGCCGGACGTGGCAATGGTGACGAAGAGAGTGAATCACCGACGGAAAAGTTCTCAATCGGTCAACGACTCCGTCCCGGGAAAACGGTACTGAAGAAACGCGGTGGTAAAAGGAAGCAGAAAACGAAGGCTGCTACGGAGTACGGTGCAGTTCCGCGCGTTGTCATCCTCGGCGATCCCGGTGGCGGCAAGACGACTCTCTTGCGATGGCTAGCAACCGCCTTCTTGATGCGCCACACGCAGGACACCGACTTAGCCCGGTTGCCCGACGTGGATTCGCTGCCCGAGCAGAACTGGTTGCCGGTGCTGGTGCGCTGCCGCGATCTGGACAAGTCGAAGATCGCGACTCAGCAAATCAGTATCGACGACGTGTTGCGGCAGATGCTCGGCAAGCTGCAACTCCGCGCGGCCGATATCGACACGCTGGTCGAGCTGTTCCGCAAGCTGCTGGAACGGGGCGATATGCTGTTGCTGCTGGACGGGTTGGACGAGATCGCCGATCCGCAGTTGCGGTCGCAGTTCTGCGGCTGGATCGAAACCGTGGCGACGCAGTTCCCGTCGCCGCTGGTGGCAACGTCGCGAATCGTCGGCTATCGCGAGATGAAGCGGCGGCTGCGCTGTGGCTTTGAACATGCCACGTTGGCGGACCTCAGTCCCGGCGACAAGGACGAATTCATACGGCGCTGGTGCGAGGTGACCATCCCGGACCGATCACGACGAGAGTCGGAAGCAGAGAAGTTAAATCAGGCCGTGCATGGTCGGCATTCAGACCGGATCGAGCGGCTGACTGGAAACCCGATGCTGCTAACGACGCTTGCGCTGGTGCAGCGCAAAGTCGGCAAGCTTCCGTCGAAGCGGCACAAGCTGTATTGGGAAGCGGTCGGCGTGCTGCTCAACTGGCGTTTCGACGTCGATGAACCACTCGACCCGGACGAGGCGCTGCCGCAACTGGAATACGTGGCTTATGCCATGTGCGACCGCGGAGTGCAGCAACTGCGGCGGGATGAGTTGCTCACGCTCTTGGAAGACGTACGCCGCGACTATCCGCATATTCGCCCGGTGCAAAACCAGACACCGGCTGACTTCCTCGCGCAAGTGGAGCGGCGGACGGCGCTGCTAATAGAAACAGGACACGAGCAACACAACGGTCGACCGGTTCCGGTCTACGAATTCCGGCACCTGACGTTTCAGGAATACCTTGCTGCGCTGGCACTGGTCGAAGGGCGTTTTCCTGGCCACGATCCTAAGAACTCACTGGCCGAACGCGTCGCGCCACTCGCTGGGCGAGTGGTTGAGGTCGGTCCTGAGTTGCAGGTCTCCGAGAACTGGCGCGAGGCGTTGCGTTTGTGTGTGGCGTGCTGCAATGACGACGACGTGGATTCGACACTGCGTGCGATCTTGGTCGGACAAGCGACGCATTCCGCCGTCGTTATCGACGGTTCCGATGCCGACCCTGTGCCGTCGATCGGTCGCGAAACGCCACCGAAGTTGACGTGTCTGGTCGATGAACGCGAAGCCCGGCCGCGGGCGATTCTCGCCGCGCTCTGTCTGGCCGACGAACCGAATGTCAGCCAGCCCACCGCGCTGGCAGTTCTGCAAAACTTCGCCACACAAGTCGGAGAGCGCGATGCCAGTGGAAGCGTGAGGACCGGCATTGACCGAGCAGCGATCGAATTAGCGCACAGCGTGTGGTGCGATTCACTGAAAGCTTCACTGATCGGAGAGTTCCAAATTCGTCCCATGGAAACCCGATCGAAGCCCGGTGGTTTGGCCGGCATGGTTGACGAGACGGGTCTGCCGGACGACGACCAAGCTCTCGAAAGCTGGCTGCTTGAGCGTGTGACGCGAGTCATCAGCAACGATATCGACTCAGCCCTAATCGCGGCCCTGGCGGTGATGAATGTCGCGTATCACATGAAAGCTCGATTGGTTCCGGGCCTGATCGACGGTTTGATCACTCTGCTGTCCCGCACTCCCGTCGTTGCTCACGCTGCGAGTTGGGCATTGGGTTGGTTGTCCAACACCCGAAGGCGCAAGGCTATTTGGACACCGACCGCGGCTGAGATCTCACGCCTTGAGTCATTCCTCGTTGACACGCCACAAGATGGCGAAGTGACTTATTGGCTTTGCAACGTCATCACTAACGCTCGTGCCACGACGGCCGTCACATTTCAACTCGCTGCTCTCAAACACGCCTATCCCCGTGCCCGCGTTGGTGCCGCCGAGGGCCTCGGTCAAATCGCCGATCCCAGCGCCGTGTCTGCTTTGCAAGCCTGCCTCACAGACTCCGACCAGAGCGTTCGTCACGCCGCCTTCGAAGCACTCGCGCGGATTCGCGGCGACAAAACCATCCAGCGGCTGCTTTCGCTTGACTGCGATGGTGCCGAACCGTGGCTCGATTCGCAAATTCCCATCGATTCCGACCGCGTGAGCCAGGCGGCTCAGAAGCTACAACTCCACGAAGACGAAATCCGCGAGCGTTACGAAGCCATCGCCGCCGACTTCGGACTGATGCTCTCATGGCAAACGCAATCGTGATGCGTTTCGTCCATTGAGCGCGATGTGTATCTCAGCAAACGCCACGGCAATTCCAGATTGCTGGTCTGCTCAATGAGGACGAAGAGCTAGACGCCTTCTTCCGAAACGACGACCGCTCGCAGGTATTCGCGGTTGAGGCGGGCGATGTTGGTGACGGAAACTTCGGCGGGGCAGGCGGCTTCGCATTCGTAGGTGTTGGTGCAGCCGCCGAAGCCCTCTTTGTCCATTTGAGCCACCATGCGGGTGACTCGGCGCGCACGTTCGGGAACGCCTTGAGGGAGCAGCGCGAGTTGGGAAACTTTCGCGCTGACGAAGAGCATCGCGCTGGCGTTCTTGCAGGCGGCGACGCAGGCTCCGCAGCCGATGCAGGCGGCGGCAGCCATGCTCTTTTCCTGACGGTCGCGGCCGACTGGCAGGCAGTTGGCGTCTTGGGCATTGCCGGTATTGACGCTGACGTAGCCACCGGCCGTGATGATGCGGTCGAAGGCGGCGCGGTCGGTCGCGAGGTCGCGGATCACTGGGAAGGCGCTCGCTCGCCACGGTTCGATGACGATCGTGTCGCCGTCGCTGAAGCGGCGCATGTGGAGTTGGCAGGTGGTGGTCGCTCGGTCGGGGCCGTGGGCTTGGCCGTTGATCATCAGGCTGCACATGCCGCAGATGCCCTCGCGGCAGTCGTGATCGAACGCGACCGGTTCTTCGCTCGTTTGGATCAACTGCTCGTTGAGCACGTCGAGCATTTCGAGGAACGACATATCGGGCGAGATGTTCTTCATCTCGTAGGTTCGGAACTCGCCGCGGGCGTTCGGGCCGGGTTGCCGCCAGATTTTCAGAGTCAGGTTCAAGCCGCGGCTGCTGCTCATTCTCGATCGCTCCGGTACGGAAAAGAATCTGTTCGATGGTGTGGAGAAGGAGGCATGAAAAACAGGAACACTAATCCTCGCTAATCTCCACTAATCCTGAGTCTTCATTAGCGGAGATTAGCGGAGATTAGCGCCGATTAGCGTTCCCCGCCTTTTTCTTGTTTCGATCTATTCTCGGTAGCTTCTGGTCGTCAGGTGGACGTTCTCGAACTCCAGCGGTTCTTTGTGGAGTTGTTCTTTTTCACCAGCAAAGCTGTCGTGGCCGCCGGTGTATTCCCAGGCAGCGGCGTGGCAGAAGTCGGTGTCGTTGCGTTTCGCTTCGTTCTCGTCAGTTTGGTGCTCTTCGCGGAAGTGGCCGCCGCAGGATTCCTCGCGAGTCAGCGCGTCGTTAGCCAGCAACTCGCCGAATTCCAGGAAGTCAGCGACTCGGCCGGCGTGTTCGAGGTCTTGATTGAAGGCTTCGCCCGTGCCCGTGACGCGGACGTTTTTCCAGAACTCATCGCGGAGTCCGGCGATGTCCCGCTTCGCTTGTTCGAGGCCGACCTTGTTGCGAGCCATGCCGCACTGTTCCCACATGATCTTGCCGAGCGCCCGATGGAACGATTCCACCGAACGTGAGCCTTGAATGCCGAGCAGCTTCATCACGCGAGCCTTCGCGGCTTCGACGGCTCCGCGCACATCGGGATGATCATCGGCGATCTTCGGCAGCTTTGAGGTCGCGAGGTGGTGCCCGATCGTGTAGGGGATCACGAAGTAGCCGTCGCCCAAGCCCTGCATCAAGGCCGACGCGCCGAGGCGGTTCGCTCCGTGGTCGGAGAAATTCGCTTCGCCGAGAACGTACAGGCCGGGGATGGTGCTTTGCAGGTTGTAGTCCACCCACAGGCCGCCCATCGTGTAGTGGACGGCGGGGTAGATTCGCATCGGCGTCGAGTACGGATCTTCGCCGGTGATCTTCGCGTACATTTGGAAGAGGTTGCCGTACTTCCCTTTCACGACCGCTGCTCCGTCGCGTTTGATCGTGTCGCGGAAGTCGAGATAGACGGCCAGCTTCGTTTCGCCAACGCCGAAGCCTTCGTCGCAGGCTTTCTTGGCCGCTCGCGAGGCGACGTCGCGCGGCACGAGGTTGCCGAACGCGGCGTAACGCCGCTCCAGGTAATAGTCGCGGTCGTCGTCCGGAATCTCGTTGGGTGCGCGTGAGTCGCCCGGATTCTTCGGCACCCAGACTCGGCCGTCGTTGCGGAGACTTTCGCTCATCAGCGTCAGCTTCGATTGATGCTCGCCGCTGACCGGGATGCAAGTCGGATGAATCTGCGTGTAACAGGGATTGGCGAAGAACGCTCCACGCTTGTGGCATCGCCACGCGGCCGTGACGTTGCAGCCCTTCGCATTCGTCGAAAGGTAATAGACATTGCCGTACCCGCCCGTGCAGAGCACCACCGCATCACCCGTGTGCGATTCAAACTCGCCGGTGATGAGATTTCGCACGACGATGCCGCGAGCGACACCGTCCACGTTGATGAGGTCCAGCATCTCGCGGCGGGCGAAGATCTTCACTTTGCCGAGATCGACCTGCCGCATCAACGCGGAATACGCGCCGAGCAACAACTGCTGCCCCGTTTGTCCGCGAGCGTAAAACGTCCGCGAGACCTGCGCCCCGCCGAACGAGCGATTCGCCAGCAGTCCGCCGTAGTCACGCTGGAACGGGACACCCTGAGCGACGCACTGGTCGATGATGTTCGTGCTGACCGAGGCCAACCGATAGACGTTCGACTCACGAGCGCGGAAGTCGCCACCCTTCACCGTGTCGTAAAACAACCGCCAGACCGAGTCGCCATCGTTGCAGTAATTCTTCGCCGCGTTGATCCCGCCCTGAGCCGCGATGCTGTGTGCCCGGCGAGGCGAATCCTGAAAGCAAAACGCTTTGACGTTGTAGCCCAGTTCCGCCAGCGAAGCCGCCGCGCTCGCCCCGGCCAGGCCGGTGCCGACGACGATGATGTTGAACTTCCGCTTGTTCGACGGATTGACCAGCTTGAGATCGAATTTGTGCCGATCCCAGCCGGTCGTGACGTCGCCAGTCGGCGCGTTCGATTGCAGCCGGGATGAGCCGTTCGTTGTTGTCGCGTGACCTTCAGCCATGAGGCCGACTCCTACCAGTTCGTAGTTCCGCCATCAGGCGGGTGATTGCAGACCTTCATTATCGCTATTTGTCTTCGAGTGCTTTCTTCAGCGGTGCCGCACTTGGTTGAAGCTCGCGCGGAAGCTTCTTCATCCGCTTCTCGACCTGCTGTTCAAAGTTGGTCGGACGAAGGCTTCGCGGATCATCAACTCCTTCCAATGTTCCCGGTGGCGGAGTTGGCACCGGCTCAAGCTTTCGGTCAGCGGGGACCGACACGGACGCTTTGGGGCGAGGCGACGACGTACCACTCTGAATGAGACCACTGACCGGGAACGACACAAAGCCGACACCTATGACCAGCGCGAAGATCAAGCCAGTGGTCTTGATCGTTGGCGTGTATTTCGGATGGTTGAAGCCCAGGGTTTGAAACGCGCTTTGGAAGGCGTGAGCCAAATGAAACGCGAGGAACACACAGCCGATGCCGTAGCCGACGATGGTCAGTGGGGTCTTCAACAACGACACCGCTTTGTCGTAGGGCGATTTCTCGTCCGTCCCATCGAAGTACAACGTTTGGTCGCGAAGCTTCAGCTCGGTGCCGAATTTGAAGTCGATCAAGTGCAGGATCAGGAACCCCAGCACGACGATGCCCGTGACCAGCATCCAGGTGTCGGGCCGATAGCCCTCCATCGCGATGCGGCCCTCCTGCTTCGACCGCGTCACGGCGTAGCCGACTTTGCGAGCCGCTCGATTCTCTTTCGAGACCTGCAACGCGATGACGATGTGAGCGATGAACAGGCCGAACAGCCCGATCTCGGCAACCACCAGCAGCGCGGCCTGCTTGTGCAGCGCGTGAGCGTACTCGTTGTAGCTTTTGCCATCGTCGCCGGCGTGCAGCAGCAAATTGCCGGCCAAGTGCGCGACCAGAAAGCCACAGAGCAACAACCCGGTGATCGCCAGGACCACCTTCCTGCCCACCGACGTGGACAAGGCGTTCAACAGCCAACGCAAGGTCGTCTCCTTTTCATTTCAGTAGCCTGACTCTCCGAGTCGGGAGCTTCAGGCCAAACACCCGACTCGGAGAGTCAGGCTACGGGATACTCATATTTCGTCTTCGCAGCGCGGGGCGGGATTATAGGGCGAGCAAGCATTGCCGCAATTCATCGCGCCATCGGAGAATTGCCCCGGATTGCCCGGCCGAATGCCGTGAGCCGATCGCCGATGGCCGTTATCCTTTTTCTTCGATACGTTCGATCGTTGAACCGTCCGCGACAAAAGTGAGATAACGGCAATCAGCCTTCGGCTCACGGCGATCGGCCGGAAAACTGGAGAACACATTATGCGTTTGATCTGTGTGATTGCCTTGATCGCCATGTCAGCGATTTGCCGAGCAGAAGAGGCGGAATGGAAAGTCGGTGTCGCGACTGTCGCGATCACGCCACGTCAGCCGATGTGGATGGCCGGCTATGCCGGACGCACGAAGCCGTCCGAAGGTGTCCTCTCCGAACTGCACGCGAAGGCGCTGGCGATCGAGGACTCGGCCGGAATGCGAGCCGTCATCGTCACGACGGATCTCATCAGCATCCCGCGTCCGCTGCGACAGCAAGTCGTGAAGGGAGTGGCTGAGAAATACAAAGTCGATCCAAAAGGCTTGTTGCTGAACTGCTCACACACGCATTGCGGGCCGGTCGTGAAAGACGATCTTGAGATGTCGGTCATGTATCCGCTCGATCCAGAGCAGCGGCAGCGGGTCGAGTCGTACTTCGTCTCGCTGACCGACAAGCTGGTCGGCGTGATCGGTGCAGCGGTGGAAGACCTGCAACCAGCAAAAGTGTCGTACAGTCACGCTCGGTGCAGCGTCGCGATGAATCGCCGGCTGCCGACCAAGGACGGATTCCAAAACAGTCCGTATCCCGACGGCCCGGTCGATCACGACGTGCCGGTCCTGCGAGTCGAATCGCTCGATGGCAAAACTCTGCGAGCAGTCGCGTTCGGCTACGCCTGCCACAACACAACAACCGGATTGATGCAAATCAACGCGGACTACGCTGGCTATGCTCAGACCGAGATCGAGAAGGCTCATCCCGGAGCAACGGCTCTGTTCGTGATGGGCTGCGGAGGCGATCAGAATCCATATCCGCGCGGGCAGATCGAGTGGGCGATGACACACGGCAAAACGCTCGCGACGGCGGTTGAGGCCGCGCTGTTGCCGGTGCCGAAACCGATTCGTGGGCCGCTGAAGTTCGATTTCCAAGAAGTCGATCTGCCGTTCGAGCCGGTGACTCGTGACGAATTGCTCGAACGGAGCAAACACAAAGACGGTTACGAACAACGTCGCTCGGCCGCGCTGCTCGCGGAATTCGAAAAGAACGGCAAGGTGCGTGAGAGCTACCCGTATCCGATCCAAGTGCTGCAATTCGGCGGCGACCTGACAATGGTCACGCTCGGCGGCGAGGTCGTCATCGACTACGCGCTGCGACTGAAGCGGGAACTCGGCGACAGCCCCGTCTGGGTCGCCGGCTACAGCAACGACGTGATGGCCTACATCCCTTCGGAACGAGTCCTCAAAGAAGGTGGCTACGAAGGGGTCGGTGCGATGCGTTACAGCAACCTGCCATCATCGTGGCGACAGGGTACAGAAGATCGCATTATCACGACAGTTCGCGAACTCGCGGAACGGCTGCGGAAATAGTTTCGTAGCCACGCTCGCCAGAGCGTGGGGGATCGGGTCGTCGCACCCACGCTCTGGCGAGCGTGGCTACTTCTTGCCTCCATTTGTCGCCCTTCATTTTCCGCCAGCTCTCTTCGGAAATTGGAACAAGCTGGCGGAAAATGGAGGGCGGAAAATGAAACCATGAGTCTTGAATCGCGAATGGATCTCCTGCGCCGCCGCACCGGGTTGGTGCTCGCGCCGTTGTTATTTGCGTTTGTCCTCTCGGCGAATTCTGAGAGTCTGGCCGACAAGCCCACAGCGCATCGGCTGGCGGCCGTGATGGCGGCGGTCGTCGTGCTGTGGGTGACGGAAGCGATTCCGATGGCGCTGACCGCGCTGCTCGGAGCGACCGCGTGCGTCGTGTTGCAGGTGGCTCCGGCAAAGAACGTGTTTGCTCCGTTCGCCGATCAATTGATGTTTCTCTTCATCGGCTCGTTCATGCTGGCGCGAGCCATCGAGCTGCACGGCCTCGACCGAAGATTGGCGCTCAGCGTGTTGACGCTCAAAGCGGTCGGCGGCAGTCCCTCGCGAGTGCTCTTCGCGTTCGGAGCCACGACAGCATTCATCTCCGCCTGGATCAGCAACACGGCGACGACCGCGATGATGTTCGCCATCGGGCTGTCGATCCTGAAGGTGCTGAGGAATGAAGAACGAGGAACTGAGAATGAGGAACGACGAACGGGAATGACGGCTCAGCCCGAACTCATTCCTCATTCTTCGTTCTCCGTTCCTCGTACTTCGTTTCAACAGATCGACCCGCGTTATGCCACGGGGCTAATGCTCATGACGTCGTTCGCGGCGTCAATCGGTGGACTGGCAACGCCGATTGGAACGCCTCCAAACGTGATCGGCCTGAACTTCATTCGGCAACAAGTCACCATTAACGGCGCACCGGCCGAGATCACCTTCTTCGAGTGGTGTCTGATCGGTGTGCCGGTGGTCGTGGTGTTGTTCCTCTTCCTGTTCGCATACCTGAATTGGCTCTGCCCGGCGGGGGTTCGCGAACTCGCCGGCGGTCGCGAGTACCTCGAACGTCAGCGGCAACAGCTTGGCCCGTGGACGCGCGGGCAACTCAGCACGCTGGTCGCGTTCCTGGTGATGGTCGTGCTGTGGATCGCTCCCGGAGTCGTCGCACTCGGCTGGGGCGAGACCAGCGACGCCTACAAATGGTGCAAGCTGAGCCTTCCCGAAGCGGTGCCGGCGTTGCTCGGCGCGGGCCTGCTGTTTCTGCTGCCGGGCGAACGAGGCCGCCCCGCGTTGACGTGGCCCGAAGCCACTCAGATTGATTGGGGCGTCGTGCTGCTCTACGGCGGCGGCTTCGCCTTCGGCATGTTGGCTCAAGAGACGGAACTCGCGAATGTGATCGGCAAGAACATGATCACGCTGCTGCCGAACGCGGGCAGTTTCGGGTTCCTCGTGGCGGCCACCCTGGTCGCGACACTGGTCTCCGAAGCGACCTCAAACACAGCTTCGGCCAACATCGTCGTCCCCGTCGTGATCAGCATGGCCCTCGCCGCCGGCGTCGATCCGCTGGAGCCAGCGCTCGGCGCGACGTTCGGTTGTAGCCTCGGCTTCATGCTGCCGGTGAGCACTCCCTGCAATGCGATCGTCTACGGCTCCGGCATGGTCCCGCTCGGCCGCATGATCCGCTACGGAGTCCTGCTCGACATCGCAGGCACGGTCGTGATCGTCGCAGCCGTCAAGACACTGTCGGCTCTGGTGCGATGACCCGCTCTGTGAATGGATTCGCTCTTCGGTCACTCGTAACATGGCTGCCCGCAGTTGATCGACCGGTCTTTGTTCCACGAGTGATCCCGGACGACTCCAGACGATTGAGCATGACGATGAGCCGCGGAACGAGGACAAGGGCGGTGAAATGAAAATCAAAGAGGTGCTCACCACGGTCAACCAGATGCAGGCTGATGGCATCATTGATCGCTACGCCATCGGCGGTGCAGTCGGTGCGACGTTCTACTTGGAACCGATTGCGACGCTCGATGTCGATATTTTTGTGGCGTTTCGTCCCGAACCGGGCAAGCTGCTCGTCAGCCCCCAGCCGCTGATTGATTATCTCGCCGCTCGTGGCTGCCGAATGGAAGGCGAGTACCTGTTCATCGCCGACTGGCCCGTCCAGTTTCTGCCGCCGCCGACCCCGCTCGTTGAGGAAGCCTTGGTGGAAGCTGTGTCCTTTGACGTGGAAGGGGTGCCGACCCGCGTCGTTTCTGCGGAACACCTGGCCTGCATCGCGCTGGAACTTGGCCGACCGAAGGACAAAGCGCGGCTGTTACAATTCATTGAAGCGGGAGTCCTCGCCCCGGCTCGGCTGGAGGCCATCCTCGCCCGACATCATCTGTCCGACAAATGGCAAAAATTCGAGGTGCAATTCCTACGAGGTGAAGGATGACTCTGCAACTGCTTGAGATCCTCCAGAGCAAACAAGCGCTGCGCCGCAGACTGACCGTGTTGCCCATTGCGGAGAAGCTGCGGTTGCTGGATGAACTTCGCGAACGAAGCCAGACCATCGGCATCAGCCGGGCGCAACGACACGCGGCGGTCGAAAGACCTGCCATCCCGCCGACATTCGTGGACGCGGTGAGATAGTCAGTTCATTGGAAAAGAGCAGCGCCATGGATTGAGGAAGCGGAAAAGATCGAGCCTCTGATTTGGGAGGAGGGTGAGGAAGAAGAGTTTGAACGCTGGCGTGAGAAGTGCCGCAAATTCAACGTCGAAGCGGTTCGCCAGCCTCGGGTAACCGGACGGAAATGGGCATCAAGCCCACGTCACTCACGCTAGGATTGGATTATTGCCCTTTAAGCAGCGCCAGCAACTCGGGCGTAAAGATCTCTTTGGGAGTCTTACCGGATCGCAGGGCTTGTGCCCAATCAGCCCGCTCGGCGCTCCGAGCAAAGTTCTCGCTCGTGAGTGCGTAGTAGTCGAAGTCTGATCTTGCACCTGGACCGTCACCGGTGAGCGCACGGGCGAGTCCGCGAGTGTCGCTAATCAGGCCGTCTACTGGGGACAGTTCGACGGCGATCTCTCCAGCAAACGCAACCTCAGTTGCCATGCCCTCCAGGCAGCCAACCCAGCACATCAAGTTCCAGGATTGGGCATCGATCAGCGCCCGCGCGACGAGAAGGTCCAGCTTCTTCGCATCCTGGACCGCCTGGCGAAGGTCAGCCCCACTGATTCGATTCGGAATCCCTGGGGTAACCTGGAGCGCGACTTGCAGTTTCCGGAGCGTTGATTGTGGGTCACGCACCTCGCGTAACAAGTCGTAGAGCCCTTTGTCCGGGTCGAGCTTGGACCGTGGTTCAAGCTTGATCGCCTGACGGAATTGGTCACGCGCCTTTTCATCTTCTGATCCAGTACGCATTGCTTCGTTCAACAATTGCCGGGCGGTGATGCGATCGACGAAGGCATTGGAATCGGACGCATACCGAGGGTCGAGGGACTTGGCTTCGTCCAGTTTCTTGATTGCAGACTCGCGTTTGTCGGGCTGCTTCGCCAGTTCGACGGCCTCCGTGACCAACCTCGCCGCTCGATAGACATTGACGATCGCCTGAGGCGTTTGAATCCACGGCCGCATCTGAAGTGCTTCCAGTTGCTTGATGGCGTCAGAGTCCTTGTCTTGCTTCACAAGGTTTTCCGCCTCTCGCAGAGTCTTTGCTGCGGCGATTACGTTCAGTCGTCGCTGGACGTCGAAGACTCCGGGACGTGCGACAAGTTTCTGTGACGCCTCGATCAGCCGCTTCGCCGATTCCATCTGCGCCGTTTCGGCTGCGGCAAGTCTTTCGGCATGGCTCCATAGGTTGGCGACAACCTGATCCCGCAAGGGGTCGTTCTTCTGTTGCTTCAACAGTTCTTGCAGGGCTTGCACGTCTTTGATGACGTCATCGATTCCGGCGGACGAGCCACCGAGCTGCCACAACAACTGATAAATCTTTTGACTCAGCGCACTCATTTTTAGATTTCGGATGCGCGCCAATGCGACTCGCCCCGCCGCAGGATCGAATTGTTCGAGTTTCCGCAGCGAGGTCTCACTGGACGGGTTACCCTTGCGAGCCTGCTCGACGGCTTCGGACATCAGGTGGTTGATCGCAAAGCGTTGGGCTTCTTCCGTCGAACTGGACTTTGCCAGGCGACTGGAGGTTGTCAGGCGATTCGGGTCGGCCTTCTGAAAACGTATCGCGGCCTTCTCAATCTGTCCGTCCGATGCGAGAGCGACGGCGCGTTCGTAATTCAGCATCTTGTCCGCATCGCCTTGCGGATCATTCGGCTCATCGTCTTTGATGAGTTTGGTGAGTTTCTCCATGGCCTTAGCGGTTACGGCTTCACTGCCGGCACTTCGAATCGCCGCATCAAGCACGCTCGAGTGGACGCGCAGTTCCGGGAATGTTTCGTGATAATCCTCTTCGCCGACGGGTTTGAAGTAGGTCTTCCATTCGATTTCGGTCAGGTTTCGCCCGATGAGATCCGCTGCTTGTTTCTGCTGGACGGCCCAATCCAAATCCAGATTGCGGGGTAGTGCCGACAATGGCCAACGGCAGATCATTCCGAATCTGTCCACCGTAAAGATGGTCTCCGAGTCCTGAAAGTAGACCTTGGCAATCTGACTTCCGTGTCCGACGACGCGCATCGTGGGCTCGTGGCTGCCTGTGGGATTTTGAATCGCTTTCTTCATGTCCCAAAGACACACCGCCCCATTGCTGGTGCCGGCAACACACCAACGCTGGTCGGGGCTGAGTGAGATGGCGGTGAGCGAAGACGCTGTCGAAAGGCCAGTGAGTGTCGTGTCGGGCATGCGGGCATCCTGCCGATCCAAATCCCAGAGATCGAGGCCATTGTCGTCGTTCCCTTTCACCAACCACCGATCATCCATTGCCGTGGCGTTGGAGTAGTTTCCAACGAATGCGGTCTGCGAACTTAGCCGCAGTGCGTCGAGCGATGCGATCGAATCACCAGTCTTTTCCTCGGTCTCAATCCGCAGGGAATCCACCCCCCAATTTTGGACCGTCCCCCGATAAGTGATCGCGATCAATCGTCTGCTGTTGGGTGTGAAGCGGAGACTCCGCAGTCCTCCGGCAAGACGCTTGACGACGACGGGGTCGGCGATGGTCTGCTGCTGACTGGCAGAATCACCGGTCAGGGGAAGAAACGTCGAGAGATCCCACAGCCAAAGAGCGCGGTCATCATCGCTGAACGCAGCCAGCCACTTGCCGTCAGAGCTAAGGCTCATGACAGAAATTGACGACGGCACGCTGCGAATGAGCAACGATGTCGGCGGCTTGGCTTGGTCACTGATTTCGTTACCAGGGAGCCGAAAGACACGGATGACGAGTTTGTCGCTGTTCAACGACTCGCGAAACGTGGCTGCGACCCAGGGTGCTTGGGAATTCGTGGCCACGAGCATGGGCGGTGCCACGTCAAGCTGCTGTGGTTTTCTTGCAGTTGGCGTCTCAGATGCGGTGGCGTCCGTCCGAGTCTCGTCCGAACGAAGGATGGGGATCAGCCAGAGCCCTTTCTCTGCGATGGCCAACGCACGAAGCTGGTTTTGCTCCTGAAGAATGTCCATTGTCAATGACGACAATTGACCGACCTGTGACGGCTCTTTGGTGTTGACGGGAACGAGTCGCCGCTCTCTTGAGAGATCGAATAACTCAGTTCGATGTTTATCCTCTCTCCAATCGCGCCAAATCAACGCGACAATGGCCCCAGAGTCCCCCTGAAACTGCCGGTTCGAGTAGACCGGTAGCAGTTGATCCACAAAGGCGTGCTTGGAGAGATTCCAAAGCCGGACAGTTCCGTCGGAGCCGCTGGAGACCAACTGCCACGTTTTGGTGTTCACACTCCGGAAGGCGAGACGGGTCAGCGGGCCGTCGTGGCCGGAGAGTAAAATGGGAATCGATGAGCCCTCGTACTTGGTCACCGCTTGAAGTTGAATCGAACCGTCCGAACGCGATGCGACCAGCCAACGACCATCTGGGCTTTGCATCACCATGCTCGGCACGTCCCAAAATGATCTAACCGAACTCGGTCCCGGACTCTCGACGGGATCCATGTTCGGAGGTCGATCCCATTTTAAGTTGCTCGCAATCGTAGGCCATCGGGAGATCTTGGGTTGGTTTGTTCGATATAGAAAACCTCGACTGAGAAGAAAGTCTCCATTCGGGCTAAAACTGACTGCGTCGAATCGTTCATTGGCTTTGGTGTCGCTGGCCAAAACCATTGGAGCCGCGCCTTCTTTTAAGGCAGCGTCCTTGGTGCTCCAAAGGCTGATGGTTTCTGCGCAGACGGCTATCACAGGGTCTTGCTCAAGCTTCCCATTGTCACCAATGGCCACATCGCTCACCGGATTCGAACATTGCAAAACGGTACTTTGTGGCAGTGAGCCAGGCGTCCGCAGCTTGCTCAGATTCCAAACACGAGCTGTTCGATCGCTGCTGCCGGTTACGACCCATTGGGCACCGTTGAGTTCGAACGCCGCAATATCGACGATAGAACCTTGATGACCGGAGAGTTCAGTGCCTTCTGGTTTCTCCGCCAGAGCCTTCAAGTCCCAAGCACGAACGGCTTGGTCACGGGAACCGACAACAACCCATTCGCTGTCCCGGCTGCACTCGATGTCCGTGACCCGACCGCTCAGTCGCCCAAGACGCACACTGTGACCCGCAGGACGGCCATCCGCCAATTCGCGGGCAAACACTTCGCCATCCTCCGAGCCGGAAAACAACCAGTTCCCATTGATGCTGATGGCCACAGTGGTAATCGGACTGACGTGGTCGCGGAGTTCCGTTGGTTTTCCATTGGTCTTGGCAGACCAGATTCGGACCATGCGATCTGCTCCGCCGGAAGCGATGAGTTGTTTGTCGTTATTGACAGTCAGAGCCCGCGCGGCACCGTCGTGACTCCAGAGAACTTGGCTGGTAATTCCCAGCGGGGACAACGACTGCTGTGCTTCCTG
Source organism: Planctomyces sp. SH-PL62 (assembly GCA_945893045.1). GTDB lineage: Bacteria > Planctomycetota > Planctomycetia > Planctomycetales > Planctomycetaceae > SXKJ01. The sequence goes on along the minus strand of CAMDEA010000016.1, from coordinate 27,421 downwards.
ATACGCAGCCACGGCGTCGGGAGATGCCAGTTCGCCAGCCTGTCGCGTGGCTCGAATGGCCTCAAACGACAGCAACAGTCGGCTGACCGGACGGTCGGATGCCACACGACGCGATTCCGCAGCGAGGCGCACCGCACTGCTGACACGCACACGTTTCTCGGCCTCTTTCTTGTCGGCATCCGCAACTTTCTTGGCGGCATCCGCAACGCCTGTTTCTACTTTGGCTCGCTTGGACTCCTCCGTGGCTTGCTCAGTCTGCTGTTGGGCCTTAGCGAGGTTTTGAGTCGAGACACGGTATTTCAGACCCGACCAAATGAGGACACCCAATGCCAGCGCAAGCACGCTGGAGATGATGCCAAGTTGCATTCGAGTGCGTTTTGCTACGAGCTGGCGTTTCTGTTCGTCGAGACGTCCACGCTCGCTACGATTCAAGAACTCGCGCTCCAACCGGAATTGTGGACGCTGAATCTCAAGTGGTCGTTTCGTTCGCCATTCCAAAGCTTCTTCGAGTTGCACACCGGTCAGCAGAAATTTGACTTCCTCGGCGTTTCCGCGACCGTTGTTGTCCCACTTCCGCGCTTCCTTCTGAAGCCATTGTTTCACCTCGCGGCTCTTGTGTTCGTCGAGCGTCCAATCGCGCAGATCCTGCCACTGGCGGATCAGGCTCTCATGCGAGATATCCACTTTGTCGGAGGCCGTCAGTGTCTCATGCTCTGACGGCGTCAGGAAGGAACGGCCCTCCTTGCGAAACTGGTTGATGACCCGAAGAACTTTTTCTTGGCCAGCATTGGCCAATTCACAAATCTCCGACAGTTCCGTAGGCCGACGTACAAAATTGCCGTTCTGGTCGACCTGTGTCAGCGAGCGGAACACGTCCTGTGCGATGAACCGTTCACTCTCTTCGAGACTGTCGAGGATCTCGACGACGTGCTTGGGAAGTGCGCTCGCAAGTCCGCCAATCCGTTCCGCTTCGAGGTCTTCGAGATCCAACGTGGCTGGCTGGCTGGGATCAAGACTCCACAGACGCATCAAAGCGTGTTGCAGCACGGGGAGCTGGTCCGACTGGTCGCCCAAGTCGTTGATCAACCGGTTGACCAGACGATTCGACACCTGGCCACGACATTTCGCGATCGGCTCGCAAATGGCGTCCCGAAGTTGTTCTCGCGTCATCCTTGAGACCAGATATAACCCGTCGTTGATCGCTTCCGGGAGACCAAGGTACGGTGCACAGTGGCCCAGATACTCGGATCGCATCGTGATCGATACATAGATGGGAATGTCGCGTTGAGCCGCAGCTTCCAGGAGCAGCCGCACAAAATTCCGCGCCGCTGTGGATGGCGGCTCGCCGCGCGACTGTGAGCCAAAGCGAAACAATTCCTCGAATTGATCCACCAACACCAAGAGTCGAAACCCGTCCGGCAGGTGCGATTCACGAACGACATCGACCAGTCCGTTGGAGCCACGGTTCAACGTCGCATGACACAGGCTCGTCTGGAGATCTGCCTGAGCGGCATTCTCTCCCAACAGCAATGCGTCCGGAGAACACAGTGCTGTGCTCAGCCGACGGATAGGGTCGTCACCGGGAGTCATGATGGCGATGCGCCAGCCGTCAGGATCAGACACCATGAAGCCCGCCTTCAGCCGGGGTAGCAAGCCGGCTCGTATCAACGACGATTTCCCACTGCCAGAATCCCCCAACACCGCCAGAAATCGTTCCCGCCGCAAACGGCTCAACAGTTCGTGAATCTGATCCTCACGCCCAAAGAAGAGATCGCTGTCATTCATCTGATAGGGCCGCAAGCCGGGAAACGGATTCCGTGGCTTTGTGGTCCCTGGTCCAAGTTCGGCACTCATTGAATCCGCGGACAAATCTGGCAGCGATGTGGCAGACTGGTTCTCATTCATGGGCCGATGTCCTGTAATTATCTCGATAGTTCCGAGGAAGAAACGGTGCGGCGATCAAACGTCACCACCGCCTGAATGCTGGACGCCCTCCACTCGTTGCAAGAACGGATGCAGAACCTTCGGCTGAAAACCAGTTCGCGATTTGAGAACCTTCGGGTTCTCGAAGTCGATATTCAGCTCGTCCTTCTCTTCCGGTGGACCATCCAGAACGGTGGCAGTCAACGGTTTCTTGCGGCGACCGCGTGCGCACTCGCGAACAGCCAAAGCCTTTTCCACGACCCATGCCGCGTCCGCTTTGCCGTAGACAATGACCAAGCCATCCGATGACTTCATGTTGGCTTCGTCTTGCTTGTCGCGTTTCGCCTGATCGTTGAGTGCGGTCGGCATGAACACGTCGTGCTTCCGGCGCCGCATATATTCGATCATGGCCTTCGTTTCGCCGTCGGACAGGTCTTCCGGAGTGCCAGTCACGTAAATCAGCGCACCCGATTCGGGAGGTGGCAGGACTGGCTCCAAGAGTTGTGCCGCAATCGAATCCACGAGGCGCTGCAACTGGTCATGAGGCAAGCGTTGGACATCAATCGGGTGATCCGGAATCTCTTCCAATTCGATCGTCTTCAACAACTCTTGCTGGGGGGCGTCGGCCGAGTCCAATGTCATGTCCACGGGAATACAAGCGATCCTGGGCAGCTTGTCGGCCGACGAGACTGCGTATCGAGTTTTCGCCACCTCAATAGCGAGCTGATATTGCAGGTGCGGCACCGACCACTCGCCTTGCCCGAAGCGTGTCCCATACTGCTTGGAAAACAAATGCACGGCCATCTGAGATTGTGCGAGAGCGGCTCGAATCACCGGTTCAGCGTCAGCCCGTTTCGACGGCAGTCGCTCAACTGGCAGCACACGCAGATTCTTGCGTTCCAATTCGCCGCGCACCCAGTAGTAATTGTTCTCCAAATCGTTGGCGGTTTCCGCTAGGTAAACAGTGCCTTCCGGCTTTGTGTTCTTGACGACGCCTGGGGGTGGCTGCGTTCCCGACACAGGCGCGGGAACCTTCGACCGCAGGAGCGTTAGCATCGCGGCGATCTCCGAAACCAATTCTTCGAGCCGTCTCCAATAGCGACCGTCCGGGTTGTCATTCGACTTGGGAAAATACTCGCACGTCCAACCGTCTTGGGGGGGCTGCTTATCAAAAAAGGAGTATCCCCGAATCCCGCGAATCTTTGTTGGATGTTCGTCCAGGGGCACATCCTGCAAAATGACTTTGAAGATTCGCAGTTTGTCGTCCACGCGAACTTCGAGTCCCTGAGTCTGATTGGTCCAAAACATCTCCAATTCTTCCAAGCACCCCATTTTGCCGGTGGAACTCAGATAGTTGGGCGATACCAGGCTCACAAGAACCGCGCTGCCTCGTAGGTTCGCCTCAATTTCATCGGAGATAACGTCGTTCCCCGCCATCTTCACGTCCCGCCAAACTTCCACCTGCTTTCCCCCTGTGAGCTTCTTCCGCAATGTGGTCAACAAGTGTTGTTCGAAGTCCGCGACCCAGCCGTTTCCGCCGCGCGACTTGTCGTTGTCAACGTGGCAGAAACTGATGAAAACATCTTTTTTAAACCCAGGGATGTATGTCATGGCCGGCCTTCGCAGAGATGACTCAGTGACACGTTGAAATCTCAACATCACCCACAGAATATCCTTGTGGTGAACACTTTCAACACAATTCTCAAGGAACGGCAGAAGACGGGATGTCAGCGAGATAAGTTTGCCTCGTTGCTCCAGGCGATCTTTGCATGCTCAACACAGACAAGCCGATCTCTTCAGTACAGCAACTTCAGCGAGCGAAAACTAGCAAGGCGTTGGCGGGCAGGACGAGCGCTGCGGAGTGGGTGAATTCGTGGAGCGGCTGAGGCTCGGCAAAGATTTGGCCGCCGTTGCCGGCGACGTTGGGGTTCACCCAGTTCTCGTAGACGTCGCTGTTGAAGACTTCACGCCAGGTGCCGCCGCCGGGGAAGCCGACGCGGTAGCCGGTGCGAGTGAAATTGGCGAAGCCCACGACGACTAAGACGTCGTCTCCTGCGCCGGGAACCCAGCGTTGAAAGACGAGCACTCGGTCGGTGTCGTCGCAGTGTGTGACTCGGAAGCCCTCGCCGCGGAGGCCGGGGTATTGCCAGCGCAGCGCGATGAGTTCGCGCGTGAACCGCAAATGGTCGGCCAACTGTTTGTCACCCTGCTCCAGACCTTGCCAGTGCAGCCGCAGTTCGGGATGCCCGGAGTCATCGTCGGACCATTGTTTGTCTTCGAGGAATTCCTGGCCCATGAAGAGCATGGGGATTTCGGAGGCTGTGATGTGGTCAAGAGAGGCAGGCATGAGTGCTGGCTCCTTGGGAATTGTCAAACCGGGATGTGATTGGCCGACGCAGGATTCCGGAATGGAGGTCAACAGCGTGAGAGTCCCATCAGGATTACCTCCGCGATGCGCGGCGGGTCAATCGAGCGGAAGAGTTCTTTGTTCTCAGCGTCGTTCAGACCGTTGCTGAGGGCGGAGGAGAGACCGTTACCGCTGGCGGATCGGATGTCGTTGGCGATGCGGTCGGGGTGGATGAGCTTGCCAGTCAGGTCCAGTGGGCTCGGCAACTCGTTGCCTGGACCGATCACGGTGAGGCCGCGTTGTTCGGCGAGTTTGAGGATGTCGGTGATCGACGGGGCGTTCTTGCCGAGATTGGGCTGGCGAACTTCAGTGCGGTCGTGGCCTTCGAGGAGGTCGATGACGGCTCGCGCGGCTCCGCCGAGGAAGCCGACCAGGTACAGCGGCTGCTTTGCGACGATCGACATCCACGCCTCTTCGACGACTCCGGGATAGAGGCCGGAAAATCCGGCGAGCTTGCCGCCGATGATGACTCGCGCTTGGCATTCTTTGAGATCGGTCATTTGTTGCCGCATCAGCGTGAGACCGCGAGTCCACGCCAAGCGGCGTTCGGGAGTGTCGGGCAGTTCCTTGTTGAAAGGATTGCCGGAGGGGAACAGTACGTCGTCGGATTCGGGGACTTCCGCTGCGGAGGGACGGGCTCCTTTTTTCAGCTTGGCGGTTTTGCCGAACAGTTTCAGAACGTTCGCGTTGTAAGCCAGCCAGCCCGGCCACGGGGGAATGTTCAAGATCGAAGCCAGCGTGACGTTCGTGTTACTCGCCAGTTGGGAATAGCCTTGGACGAGGTCGAACAACCGCGCGGTGAAGTTCGTTGTGGAATCGGTGGTTGATGGCTGACCGGGTTGTGCTTTGGACTTGGGCTTCAGCAGGCCGCCGTAGGCGATGCATTGCCCGGCCATCAGTAAGTCGAGATAGATCTCATCGGAGAGCGTCTGCTCGTGCAGGTTCCCCAAGCCGTAGCGTGCCAGGTCGCCACTTGGGGAGATTGACACGGCGATCGTCCGCGCGGGTTGAGATTGCATTCGTCGAGCGACCTTGGTGAGCGGAGTCACGAAGTCCGCCTGACTGCGCAATGACTTCAGCACGGCCAACTCGTGTTTCGGCAGCGGCGGGTCCGGATACAAGAACACGCGCGATGCCGCGTCGGCCGGAGACCAATGCAAGGTGAGTGCCTCCGGAGCCGATGCCAGAATCTTGTCGACCGGCGGATCGTCTTTCGGGGCATTCGCCGCCAGGGCCGTCAAGCTGGCTCGGTTGTGCATGAATCGCAGGGCCTCGCGGACGGCTTGCTGCACGATTCTGCGAGCAGACTTCGGACGATCGGCGCTGTCCCATCGCAGTGTCGGCAGGTTGCCGAGGTACGGAAAGTTGCGCGTCTCACCGGTCGCCAACGCATCGACGACGAGAATCGGGACGTCCAACTCTTTGGCCTTCAGAATCTCCCACTGGCAGTAGAACCGCGACGCGTAGTGGTCCGTCAAGAACGCCACCACAATCGAGCAGTCCTGGATTCCGTCGCCGATGACCTTCTCAAACTCATCGGCGGGCGGGATGTCCTGAGCATCGAACCAATGCTGGATCGGCAGTTCCTTGATGCTGTCTTCGACATCGCGGACCGGATCATCCTCACCCGGCTTGAGGTCCGCTTTCGCATGACTGAGAAAGAGTTGCACCGGCAGCTTCTTGGCAGATCCGGGCGTGGCTTCCTGTGCCTTGGGTTCCAAGAGTTGAAGCGCTCGAATGGTAATGTGCAGAGCGGCATCATTCGCAGCGCTGTCGAGCCACGGCTGAATTCTGGTCTTGAAGTCTGCGGGCGATTCCCCTGGATTCGGACCGTCTGGCGCTTCGCTCAATCCGACGATGTGCCTCTTGTCGGAAAGCAGATAGCCCTCTTTGCCGATCGCGACGCCGAAGACCATGTGTGCTCGACTTGGTTGAACGCGTTGAATTCCCTGTTCGAGGAATGCGGTCCATTCATCACCCGCGCCGCCATCCACGAATTGAGCCATGACCGCATCCGCCAACACGACCACCAGAGTGTGTGCTGCAGCATCGAGATGGATGCCGTCATCGCCGCCCCATTCCGGAGGCTTGCCGTCTCCGCGATCTGGCGTGAAGAAGACTGGCAGCCGTAGCCCACCGCTCGCTGGAGGATCGACGAACCGCCGCATCAGTTCTTGGGCCAGCAGCCCTGCGGACACCGAATTCGGGTGAGCCAGTAAGAAGAGCCGTAATGGAATTGGCATCGCAACAGATTGCTCAACGCTCATGGTGATCTCCTCATCGCGCTGGTCTCGCAGTGAACATACCAGTGCAATGTTGCCTATGCGAGTCTGCGGCAATCAATGGTCGGGTCCGGCTGATTCTCCAGATTGCAGCCGGGGTACCGCAGACGTCACGAGTGAAATTGGACAAACTGTGATCGGCGGGAATGGCTCTGTACCATCCTCCGCATCCGGTAGACGCAACGAGCCCACAGCTATGTCAGCCGACAACCTCGAAAGCAACGAACGCCAGCGCTTGCAGCGGCAATATGCCGAGATCGCGACGCTGGCCGGCGGGCTGGCTCACGAGATCAAGAACCCGCTCTCGACGATGAGCATGTTGCTGGAACTACTGGCCGAGGACATGACCGGCAGTGAGGCTCAGCGCGAGCGGCGGATGCTGACCAAGGTGCAGACGATTCAGAAAGAGTGCCGGCATCTCGAAGACATTTTGAATGCGTTTCTCAAATTCGCTCGCGTCGGCGAGCTAACGCTGACACCAACCGATTTGAATTTCGTCGTGACTGAGTTCATCGACTTCTTCGCCGCCGAGGCCAAAGAACACCGCGTCGAGATCAGCCCGCACTTGGCCACCGACCTGCCGCGCGTCGCCCTGGATGTCTCGCTGATGCGGCAAGTGCTGATGAACCTCGCACTCAATGCTCAGCAGGCGATGCCAAACGGCGGGTTGCTGGAATTGCAAACGTTCGCTCGCGACGGCCGGGTCCACTTGGCGGTGATCGACAACGGCCAAGGGATGGACGAGAAGACTCGCTCGCGATTATTCGAGGTCTTCTTTTCGACGAAGCCGAGCGGCAACGGACTGGGCTTGCCGACAGTCCGCAAGATTGTCGATGCCCATCACGGCTCGATCACTTGCGAGAGCGAATTGGGCCGCGGCACGCGGTTCACGATCTCGCTGCCGCCCGCCATGTAACCCGAAGCGTCAGCGAGGGCGGGCGCTCAAAGAGACGATGATCGATGCTGTGTGAATCGTTCGCCCTCGCTGACGCTTCGGGTTAGTTTGCGGGCGAGTCGCCGTTGCCGATATCGTTCGCCGCCGTTCCACGCCAAGGGGTCGGGAGTCTTTTTCTGGCCGCGTCGTTTGACCGCCGAAAGACTCACGATACTCGGCGGCCAGAAAAAGACTCCCGACCCCGTCGCTCCACTATGACCCAACCCGCAGACAAACCCGAACTCCCCGGCACCGGCATTCGCGTCTTGATCGTAGACGACGACGAGGCCCACGCGCAAGCGGTCGGCGAAAGCCTCGAACGAGTCGGCTACGAATGCACGGTCGCCGGCTCTGGCGAGAGCGGACTCAAGCTGATCGAGAAGGAAAACTTTGATGTCGTCGTCACCGACCTGCGGATGGGCGAGATCGACGGACTGACGTTGCTGCGACGCACGAAAGAAGAATTGCCCGACGCGGAAGTCATCCTGCTGACCGGTCACGCTTCGGTGCAGTCCGCGCTGGCGGCGGGACAGGCGGGGGCGTCGATGTATCTCACGAAGCCGCTCGACATCAGCGAGCTGCGCGCGTCGGTCGAGAAGGCTTCGACCCGCGTGCGGCTCATTCGGCAGAACACGGAACTCGCGCGGCGGCTCAACGAGAAATTCGGCTTCGAGGGAGTCATCGGCAACAGCCCGTCGATGCGGAAAGTGATCGACCAGCTCAAGCACGTCTCGAACATGAACACGACCGTGCTGATTCTCGGCGAGAGCGGCACCGGCAAAGAGCTCGTCGCCCGCGCGTTGCACCAGAACAGCGACCGCAAGAACAAGCCGTTCGTCCCCGTGAATATCTCCGCGTTGCCGGAGAGCATTCTCGAAAGCGAACTATTCGGCCACGAAGCGGGCTCATTCACCGGCGCGATGAGCAAGCGGATCGGAAAATTCGAGTACGCGAACGGCGGCACGCTGTTCCTCGACGAAGTCGGCGAGATGCCGGTCGATACGCAGATCAAACTGCTGCGAGTGCTCGAAAACCGCCGGATCACGCGCGTCGGCAGCAACGACGAAGTTGATGTCAACGTGCGACTCGTCGCTGCGACGAATGCCGACCTCAAAGAGTCGGTGGCCAGCGGAAAGTTTCGCGAAGACCTTTATTTCCGCCTGAACGTCGTCCGCATCACGCTGCCGCCGCTGCGCGAACGAGTCGCCGACATCCCGCTGCTGATCGACCACTTCCGCAAACTGCTGTCCGACAATCACGGCCGCGAAGTCCCGAACATCTCGCGCGCCGCCCGCCATGCGCTGGTCACCTACGACTGGCCGGGCAACATCCGGCAATTGAAGAACACCCTCGAAAGCATGTTGGTCAGCGACATCGACGGCCTGCTGGATCTCGATGACCTCCCCGAAGAAATCCGCCCCGCCCCCGGCTCAATCCCCGAAGCCGAATTCGGCGAGATGGTTTTCGGAGCCGATCAACTGATCGGCAAGAAGCTGGACGAAGTCGAGAAGTACTACATGCAGCGCGCGTTGGAAGTGACCAAAGGCAATCGCGAAGAAGCCGCCACACTGCTCGGCATCGGCGAACGGACGCTGTACCGCAAGATCAAGGAATACCAGTTGAAGGAATAAACGCACGAGGCTCCCGAAGGCCGAACTGTCGATTTCACGGTCAACTATGGTATATGGGCTCTTGTTGCTTGTTGCCTGTCGGCAGGAGATTCCAATGCTTCGCCTGTTTGCTGCCGCTCTGCTGATTTCCGGGACGCTTTGGGCCGCCGATGAGCCGAACTCTGCAAAGCTCGCCGCCCCCGAAGGCTGGTCTGGCGAAACCATTGCTCTTCCGCCAGGGTTTGCTCCCGATATGAAGCTGAAAGGCTCGGAACATATTCGGTTTGCACCTGGGATGATGAAACCGGCGTCGGAATCATTCTTCAGCTACGCCTTTGTGTTCGAGCTTCAGTCGAAGCCCGATTTGACGGAAGCCGTCGTCAAAGAGGAGTTCCTGAAATACTACCGAGGACTCTGCAAGAAAGTTCTCGACGGCAAGGCCCCGGACGTCGATCCGTCTCAATTCACGCTGGAACTGCAACGCCTGAAATCCGATGCCAAGCCTTCACCGAACGAAAAGGATGCGGATGCGCCAGTGCTTTACACAGGCACGCTGGATTGGGTCGAACCGTTCGCGACGAAGAAGCCACAGAAGCTGAATTTGGAGATTCGGACATGGGCCAGGAACGACCGCAACTACCTCTTTGCCTGTGTATCGCCTCAGGCGCGAGAGACGGCGATCTGGAAACAACTGCACGCCATCCGTGATGCCTATTTGAAAAAGCAAACCGAATAGGCGACGAGTTCGGCTATTTGACCGTGTGGTCAAAAACATCTCGGCCGCGACCTACTTTGGCTGGATCAATCCCGCTTGCTTTTGGATTGCACTCCAGAGGGCATCCGCAATGGCCTGCATTCCTATGTCGCCCGGATGGGCTCCGACTCCAACGTTTGCGACCTTGCGTTCCCAGCTGGCGTAGTTGGATTCATGAGCGCCGAGTTTGCTGTTGTCGACGAAGACCCCGCCCGCGTCTTCGCAGGCTTTCTTCATGATTTGATCTTTAGCGGGATCGGCCCAGAAGCAACTGCGGACGACCAGCGTTGGCTGACCGCGTTTCTTCAACTCGGCCAGCAGATTGGCGAATGCCTCGCTGTACTTGGCTTTGGCATCGTCGGTCTTCGGCGAGGCGGCGTTCTCGCCAATCGCGATGACGATGAGATCCGCCTTAAACGCCAATTCATCCTTCAGGCCATCGCTCACATTGAAGTCGTTCTGTCGTCGTTCGAAGTCGGCGATGTTCTTGACCATCACGGCCGGCTTGCCACCTGCGGCGTTAGCGATCCGGTCCAGCAGCAGGTGGACGTAGTCTTTCTCGCGTGTACTCGCCGCCATGCCCCAATTCCCGGTCCAGCCGATGTTCGGTGCGGGGCTGTGCAACGTGATGCTGTTCCCCAGAAACAGAACCTTGCCGACTCGCTGATTGCCGATACGCAACGGCGAATCGTTCGAGGCTGCGGAAGGTTTGTCGGTTGAAGCGTCCTTTGCGGACGGCGGATGCGGCAGTTCTTCACCAGCCAGCTTGAGCGCCTGAACGATCAGCTTCTCGGCCTCTTCCGTCCGACCCTGTTGAAGCAATGGACCGACTTGCTGCATTAACTTGTGGATGGGCAGCATGTCTTTTCCGTTCTTCTGCATCTGCTCAGCAGCCCGCTGAATTCGTTGAAGTTTCTCGACGAGTTGTGGCGGCGGGCCGCCTGGTCCACCTTGTGGCCGACGCACGATCTCCGGCCGCTGGCCGGGAGTCGCCAACTGCTGACTCGCGGTTGTGTAACGCTTGCGAACGAATGACTTCATCGACGTGACGATGTCCTCGTAGCTTTGATCTTCAGGATTGGTGACACGTCGATGCGGAAAGGGATCTGCCGCGAGATCCTTTTTGATCAAGGCATACTTGGCATCGATGACCGCGCAGAGTCGTTCGGGTTCAAAGTATTTGCCGAGAATGACTCGTGCTGTGTCGCGGTATCGTTTCAGTAAAGCGGGATCAGCCACGATGCGCTCCAGCAACGGATTCGGCATTTGACCGGCCACCGGCCAGGCGGCGTTCCAATCGGCAAGGACATGGATTTGCCCAAAGGCGATTTCGCAGAATCCAACGTCCAGATCCCAGGGCAAATAACGCCAGCGGTCCTGTTTCCCGTCGCAATACAGATAATAGTTGTGAGGATGCCAGCCGGTCAGTTGGTCGAACGCGCCGGAAAACAGCATGACGGCGGTCACGCGCAGGAAGTCGTCCACTTCCATCTTTGAATCCAGCTTCGCCGCGAAGTCCTTCTCCGGCGACTGATTGATCAGCTTGATGAACTCAACCAGTCGACGCTGTCCTTTCTTCGCGGACTTGGTCTCCGGCTCGAAGGCCCGCGCGTAGGCAGACGGATCGTCGCCGAGGAATTGCAGATTGGCACCGGGGCCACCTTCATCGACCTTGAACAACAGACCGTTCGGATCGGGAAGATGGCGTTCGATGAACGACTCATCAATCCGCTCCACATTCACATAGACTCCGTGGTACTTGTCATTCAGAAAAAGTTTGGCGTAATTGCAGCGGTGCGTTTTGATTCCCTGGTCACGCAGAATCTCGGTGATAATCGGCTCGCTAAAAACGCTGCCGAACTGCACGCCGTTGTCCAAGGAAACTCGCCGGAGTCCGAGGAATCGCTGGCCGTCCGCGTACTCATCGAATTTGATCAGGAAGCTCCGCTTGTGCTGCTGTGATGGTGCCGAGGAACTATTCCCCTTGAAGCGGATCGCCACGTTTTCCACGGAAATATCTCGCCACCGAAAGGACGCCCGCACATAGATTCGCTCAGGCAAAGCCGCCAGCATGCGCTGCAGGTCTTCGTCGGCGACTCGCAAGTAGACCGACTGGACTTCGTCGCCACGGTAGAAGTCGCCAAGTTCCGCCTCAGCGGACTTGGCAGGCGTGGCGTTCGAGTTTTGCGCCGACGCGAGTTGCTCGGCGGCAATCGTCCAGGCGATCGCTAGCACCGCGACGACGAGCCGAACGGCTCGGCAATCACTGATCTGTCTGGTCATGAATCCGTTCCTCGACGTAGCCACGTTCGCCAGAACGTGGGCTTTCAGCGTATTCACCCACGCTCTGGCGAGCGTGGCTACGGAGCGATCAGGTTCCGAACTTGCTCGTCCACGAGGGCGTGCTTCCAGATGCGGACGTCGTCGATCACGCCGTCCATGAACTCACCGGCACCCGTGTTGCCGATCGTCATGGTTTGGCCGGATCGCATCAGGCGAGGCTCCCCTTTGAACGGGATTGTCTTCTTGCGATCGGCGTCGAGATACAGCCGGCATTCCTTGTGTTCGTTGTCCACGACGAATGTGATCAGAGACCAGCGCTTTGCTTCGAGATCGCCTCCTAGGCCGTTGCTGCCGATGTCGTCTTTGTAGAAGTTGATGGCTGTGTCGATCCAGCGGGTGCCGTCGCCGATGTCGCCGTGGACTTTGTCGGCGTTCACTTTCATATCGAACGTGAACTCGCCGCCGCTTCGTGTGCCGAGGACACCGGAGAAGGTCGGCTCCTTTGTCAGCCAGACCCAGGCCGAGACTGTGAACGTACCGATCTCGAAGTCGGGCGAATGCGGGATCGAGACGTGCTGCTGTTTCGCGCGGTCGAAGAGCAGGGCCTTGCCGAACTTTCCTGCGTGCGATTCGGCTCCGTGAATCGTGCCGTGATGCGATCCCGCGCTGTCGCGTGCCTCCAGGTCGTCGTCGAGTTTCCAGTGCGCGATCGGCATTGGCACGCCTTTGATCGGAACCGACGGCGTGGCATTTGTGGCTCGCAGACCGGATTGAATCCAGGCGATCAAGTCGGCGACTTCATCGGAGTGGCAGGTGTTGAGCAGGCCGGCGGCCATCAGCGAGACCGGTGAGGGACGCATCTCGGCAATGTCCTTGCGAGCGAACTCGCGCACGTCCGAGGGGATGTAGAGGTTCGGTTGGATCTGCACTTTCTGAGCGTCGTTGTTGATGAGCCGCCCCGTGATGACCGTGCCGTCTTCCAGTTCGATGAGCGTGGCGGCGTATTGGTCGCTGACGACTTTGCTCGGTTCGGTGATGTGCATCAGCAGTTCGCGCGCGGCGAACTTGTTGGCGGCCAGCGTGAGGTCGGGGCCGGTGACTCCCCCTTCGCCTCGGAACAGATGGCAGGCGGCGCAACCGGTCTCGCGATAGAGCGTCTTGCCGCGCGCCAGATCGCGTTTGCTCTTCAGCAACGGCTCGACTTCGAGAAACAGCTCTTCGGTATCCCAATTCTTGACGAACAATCGCGAGGCCAACGGCGGTTCGGGGCGAACTTCGGGAGCCGCGTCGAGGATCGGCTGGAGCGCGGCTTTCTCGGCATCGGACAGAGAGGCCACCGCATCCTTGCGAATGTCGGCAATGAATTTTGAGAGGTGCGCCGCCTTCTGAAATTTTTCGAGCAAGAACCAGCGGAAGAATTTCTCGCGAGCTCCCTTCGGCCAGCCTTCGGAAACAGATCGCAAGCTAACCGCGTAGGCCAATTGCTCTTCCTGACTGGCCGCTTTTTCAAACAGAGGGAAGATCAACTTCGCCGCCAACGGCGACTTCCAGCGTGCGAGTAACTGAGCCACTTCGGCATTCAACCGATCGTCGTTCGACGGCAACGAGCGATGCAGTTTGTCGAGCAGCTTCGTTTTCATTTCTCCTTCGGGATCGCCGAATCGCACCGCGATGACCTGCAACGCGCGAACGGCGTCGAGCCGCGTTTCCGCGTCGAGCTTCGCCAAGTTCAAACTTTCCCAGCGTTGCAGCACCGTCTCTTTCGCGTCCGTCTTCGCCAGCCGAGCCAACGCCAGCGTCGTCTGCACGATCGCTCGCGGATGAGTCAGCGCGAGTGCCTTGTCCCGCCAGGCTTCGACCGGGCGGAACTCCAGCAGCGTCCGCGCGGCGAAGCGGATGAAGCGGTCGTCGTGCGACAAACATTCGAGAGCCAATGCGAGCGATGCGTCGTCGGTGTTGTGATAGGCGTCTTCCAGTTTGTGCCGGAGCGTCCGCAGCGACTTCGCTTTCGGGTCTTCGACCAGCGGAGACGTCGCAGTGCTTTCGCTGCCGGTGTAGGTCACGCGATACAGAGCGCTGTTCGAATTGCGGCTCCCGCCGGCGAAATACAACGCGCCATCCGGTGCGATCACGATGTCGGTTGGCTTCGTGCCGTTCCCTTCCAAGAACACTTCTTGCCGCGCACTGTAGGTGGCTCCCGATTCCTTCAAATGGACCGCGTACAACTTTCCGTAGGTCCAATCGGCGAGGAACAGGGCATCCTGGTACCGCGCGGGAAACTTCGCTCCGTAACCAAACGCGACTCCGGTCGGACTACCGCGGCCGACGTTGATGACCGGCGGCAGCGAATCGACGTAGTACTCAGGCCACTTCCCGGAAACGCTGCGCCAACCGAACTCGGCACCATCGACGACATGGCAGACGCGCGTGGGGCGATACCACGGTGTGCCGAGATCCCATTCCATGTCGGCGTCGTAGGTAAACAACTCGCCGTGCCGATTGAATGCGGCGTCGTATTGATTGCGCAGACCAGTCGCGGCCAGCGTCCATTCCTTGCCGTCCGGCGACATGCGAGCGATGTAACCGGCCGGTGCTCCCGCTCCGAGCATGAAGCCATGCCCCACCAACTTGGGCAGAGCAAGATCATCCTTCCAAATCGGCGGCACTTGATGATGCTGAATCTCGGTCATGCGCGTTGAGTTACCGCAGACCACCGTAATCGACTTGCCGTCCGGAGAGAGCAACAAAGCATGTGGCCCATGATCGCCACCGCCGTGCATCTTGCGCAACAGCTCGACCTTGTCGAACACATCGTCGCCGTCCGTGTCGCGCACTCGATAGACGCCCGAGCCGGCTTCGTAAACTCCTTCCTGACAGACCATGACATACAGGCTGTCGAACGCCCACAGCAGCCCGTTCGCATGACCGACCGGCAATGCGATCGGCTCCATCTTCATCAGCTTCACGTCGCCACCAATCGGCGGCGGAGTGATCCGCACCAGGCGGCCTCCGGCATCGGACGCGATCAACCGCCCTTTGCTATCCACGCACATCGCAACCCACGAACCCTCGGCTTCATCGAGCGCATGCAGCAGCTCCACTTGGAAGCCGTCCGGCACTTTGATTGCGTCCGCCTTCGTCACCGATGGTCGCAACACTGCAAACACATCGCCCCAAGGCGACTTGTCATACGAGTGCAGTGATTTCGCCGCCACCGCTTTCCCGCTCGCAGGCACGACCTGCCATGAGCCGTCGGTTTCGAGCCGTCGCCGGATGCCATCCGCTTCGGTGACGAACATGCTCAAGACGACCGCGTCCGGGTTGCCGCCGCGTTTCGCTTCGATGCGAACCTTGTTCTCGCCCGCCACGAGCTGGCTCTTGAGCTGCATGTCTTTGGGCCGCTTCAAGTCGGTCTGATCGCCCACGACCTCGTCATTGATCGTCACCATGCAACCGGCATTGGCCATCACGCGGATCCGCCCGCCGGTCGGCTTTTTCGCCAACGCAAACGACTTCTCGAAGACGACCGTCTCTGCTTTGGCATCGGCTTGATCCGTCCAAATCCAATGCAGCTTGGAAGCGGCGGTGATGATCGGTAGCTCATCCGCCGCCCAGCTCGCGGGAACTGTCAGGAACCAAAGACAAGCCGCGACACAGAGTCTGCTGCAAGTACGGTGGCAACGGGCCGTGCCCATCTGGGAAAGTTTCACGGTGTGATGACCTTTCATTACTTGTTGGAGTCGCGTGGTCGTCGTTGTTGGAACATCCAGTCCCACATTTCCGTTGTCGCATAGGCGGCGCTCCAACTTCCGTGTCCGACATCGGGATATTCGGTGTAGCGCGGCGAGCCGCCCACCGCCTTCATCGCTGCGATCATGCGCCGTGAGCCTTCCACCGGCACGGTGGGATCTTTGGCTCCGTGAAATGCCCACACCGGCACCTTGGCGATCTTTGCCGCGTCGCTGGCTTCCCATGTTCCGCACACGGGAACAGCGGCCGCAAAGCGATCGGGATGAGCGACGATCAAGCCCCACGTTCCGACGCCGCCCATCGACTGGCCCGTGAGATAGACCCGGTCGGGATCAATTGCCGCGTCGCGCAACAGAGCGTCGAGGCTCTCCATCAATTCCGGTTCGACCGCTCGTTGATCGGGATTGTTGCGAAACGTGCCGATCACCCAGCGACTGTGCTTTGCTTCGCAACCTGGAGCCACGATGAAGCACGGATGCTTCGATTGCTGTTCGGGCGCGGCCAGAACTTTGGCGGCCTCCGTGTTGCCGCCGGCTCCGTGAAGGCAGAGCACCAACGGCAGCTTCTTACCGGCGGCGATGTTTTTCGGAGTGAAGAGGCTGTATCGCAACGTCCGCTTGTTCGAAGCTTGAAACTCGCGAACTTCAAAGGCTGATGTCGCACCGCCCGGTCGCCGACTTTCGCTCGCCTTGCCTTTCAGCGAATCGAGTTCGTCTCCGGACAACACACCATCGCCATTCGTGTCGTGAGCGGCGATCCGCTTCCACACCGCCTCCGACACTTCATCGCGAGCAATTGTGCCATCGCCATTCGTGTCGAGCTTCTCGATTCGCTCAGTCTTGTCGGCAGTGGATTTTTTCTTGGACTGGCTCAGCACTTCGCGAGGCATGCTCCAGCCGAATGCGACGAACACGATGCTCAAGGCGATTGCTCTCATGGCTTGTTCTCCGACGCGGTGCTCCCAGCCGATTCGGGTGCTTAGGTCGCCCAGTCGCGCGAGGGGCGTGAGCGCAGGCGGTTGGCTTCGTCGTCGCCGATAAATTCTTCCTTCACCGGGTCGAGCTTCAGTTTGCGATTCAGAATCCAGGCGATGGCCGCCGCATGGCAGGCGATGTGCGAGCGTCGCATGACATCGGGATTCGCCGCCGTCGCCTTGCGCGAGCGGATGCAGTCGAAAAAGTTGCGAGAGTGAGCGCCGACATCGAGGCCGCGAACCCGTTTCGTCGGATCGGGCAGTTCCTTCTGGAGCGCTGGCGAGGAGGCGACGATTTCCCCTTCGTCTCCCGTTTCGACCGAGCCTTGGTCGCCGATAAACCGAACCGGGCAGGTGCCCAGCCGCGTGATGTAGTGCGGATCGCGGTTGCCAAACGGTTCGGCCAGGAAGTCGATGATGATCTTCACACCGTTGGCGTAACGGCACACGATGTTTTTCTCCATCGGCTCGTATTCGATTGGCATCGTGTCGTCGGCTTGATTGGCCCACTGGCAGAGATCGACCGTGTGGGCACCCCAGTCGAGCAGCCGGGCTCCGGAATCAAAATCCCACTGGCCGCGCCACTTGCCATTCACGTATTGCTGATTGAACGGACGCCATGCGGCGGGGCCCAGCCACAGGTTCCAGTCCACGACGTCGCGCGCGGGCTGCGGTTCGCCGGGCAGCCAAGTGTTGTCGAGCGTGGGGATATAAACCGAGGCGTGCAGCGTGTGGAGCTTGCCGAGCTTTCCGCTGTGAGCAAACTCGATCGCCTTTTGAAAGTTCGGGATGCTGCGCCGCTGCGTGCCGGCCTGAAAGACACGCTTCTGAGCGTGCATGGTTTTGGCGAGATCCTGACAAGCGGCGATGGTGATGCCGCACGGCTTTTCGCTGTACACGTCTTTGCCCGCCTTGGCCGCGAGCATCGACGCGGCGGCGTGCCAGCGGTCTCCCGTTGCCACCAGCACGGCGTCGATGTCCTTGCGGTCGAGTAGTTCTCGAAAATCACGCAGCACCATGCAGTCGCTGTTGCCGTAATGCTTGTCAACGAGCAGCTTGCCGGCCTCGCGCCGCTTGGCTTGCACCTCGGCGATGGCCACGCAACGGATGTCGTCGTGTTTCAGCATCGCGGTCAGGTCATAGGTGCAACGCGGCCCGATGCCGATGACTCCGAGCGTGATCTTTTCGCTGGGGGCCACCTTACCCTCGCGACCCAGCACGCTGGCCGGCACGATCGTCGCCAACGATGCCGCCGCTGTGGCGGTGCTCACGAGGAATTCACGACGGGTGGTGTTGTGGGGCGTGTTCATCGTTTAGTTCTCGCAAAAAAGAAAGGGGTTGATTGTGGGGCACATGGCTGATTCGCACGCAACAACTCTATTTGTTCTGACGGTCGGATGCGAATTACCGAACGCGAGGAACTTCCGATTCGGCTCCCCACGGATGAAGGCCGGTCCTGGAAGTCTTCTGGCGAAAACATGATTCTCAACGATTACAGTTCTAGCCGAAGCTCATGGAGTCCAAGAATGACAACTGCCTGGGGCAGCGAGGTTCTCGAATCCGGTTTTGCCATCCTCCCACACATCTTCTCCGCGGAGGAAGTGGACGCGCTGGCGCGGGAATTGAGCACCGTCTTGAATCGAACTGACGAAGTTGAAGGTCCGATCCGTGACAAAGTCGGCACTGTTTATGCCGGCCGGAATTTGCTGCGCATATTCGAGCCAGTGAAAACGATTTGGCGACGCCCGCCATTGCTCGAACTACTTCGCGAAGTGCTTGGCCCGGACGTCGGTTTGGTGCGGGTTCTGTTTTTCAATAAGCCACCGGAGCGGACGTGGGCGTTACCGTGGCACAAGGATTTGACGATCGCCGTGAAGCCGCACTCAGGTGAGAGCACGGTCTTCAGCAAGCCGACTCTGAAAGCCGGCGTGCCACATGTTGAAGCGAGTCGCGAGGTGCTCGAAGCGATGCTGACGCTACGCATCCATCTCGACGACATGACCGAAGTGAACGGTCCGTTGTTGGTCGTGCCCGGTTCGCATCGGCTCGGCAAAGTTCCGGTCGCGAGTTACGAAACAGCGCAGACAATTTTGGGATCGCGCGGCGACGTCTTGGCGATGCGGCCGATGCTGGCTCATCGCAGCATTTCGTCTTGCGAAGGGACGATGCTGCATCGCCGAATCTTGCATTTGGAGTTCACTGGTCTGCCGCATTTGCCAGAGGGTTTCGAGTGGCACGACTTCATCGCGTGAATCAATCGACGAACGCGAATTCGTTGGCCAACAGCAGCGACTGAGCGAACGCCGTCCAGCGATCGGTCGTCGGGGTGTCGCTGAGAAACTCGCGAGCGGCTTGTTGCTCGGCGTCGGTTGGTGTGCGTTGGAAGCAGATCAGAAAGAGTTGTCTCACGCGTGACGGCGGATCAGCCGCAGCCACGACTTCCGGCCGGAACTGCAACCTCCTCGCGACTTCATACGACAGTTCGCCGTTCATCAGGAAGAGTGCCTGCGGAGCAACGGTCGTTGAGTCCCGCTGCGGATTCGTCGCGGCGGGAGTCGGGAAGTCGAACGTCGTCAGCAGATTTGGAACGTCCAACCGATCGAGAGTGCCATACAGCGTCCGACGAGGGTTGAACCCGCCGAGCAGTTCGACCGACTCGCCACCAACGCGACGATTCATTTCTCCAGAAGTCGCCAGCAAGGCATCACGCAGCGATTCCCATTCAAGCCGCCGCCGATTCATCTGCGACAACCAGCGGTTGTCTGGATCGGCCGATTGCCGAGAGCCGTCCGCCGAAAGCCGTTGTACCGTTTTTGAAAGACTCGCCTGCTGATAGGTCGCCGAAAGAACGATCTGCCGATGCAACCACTTCACCGACCAACCTGACTGAATGAAGTTCGTCGCCAGCCAATCGAGCAAATCCGGATGCGATGGCGGATCGCTGCGCAGACCGAAGTCGCTGGGGGTCTTCACGAGGCCGGCACCAAAATGGTGCATCCAAATTCGATTGACGAACACGCGCGCGGTCAGCGGGTTGCGGGGATCGACAATCGAGCGCGCGAGTTCCAGTCGGCCGCTGCCTGTCGCAAAAGGCTTGCGATCCGGAGTTGCGACCGCGAGCGATTGTCTCGGCACATGTGCTCCGAACCGGTTCGGATTGCCGCGCAGAAAGATCTGCGGATCGAACGGCGTCGCGTCATCAAGGAGAACCATCGCGCGAGCCGGTGCGCCGGCGGTCGTCATGCTCCACTGTTCGAGTTCCTTGATCAGCTTTTGATATTCTCCTTGTGTCGGTCGGTCGGGGAACAGCGACAAGAAGCCCCATCCCATCGCCAGCGGGACGTCCGGCGGCGCGTCGGGGCCGTACAGCACGCGGCGGATCTCTTCCTCGTGCGGGTCCGACAGCGGAGCCGGTTTCGACTGCTGCCACTTCGCGTCGATCCGTTTGAAGAGTTCGCCGTATCGTGTCGCAACCTCGGCCAACGACTTCGGTGGAGGCTCGCAAAGGGTTCTGATAACGAGCGGATTCAAGGGTTGGGATAACGGCTTTCGGCTTTCGGCCAACGGCTCTCGGCCGGAGTTCAGACGGTCGCACACTTCGATGGCTTTGGCCGCGAACTGATCAGCGGGTAGGGCCGCGAACTCGGTCCACGCTTGCCACACCGGATGCGGCTTCCTGCGAGCGGCCTCCAGCGCAACTTGCCAGCGCAGGGTCATCGTCGGGTTGATGTCGTTCGTGTCGGCCAGCAGCATGAAGTCGTCGGTCGGCGGTTTCTCCATCTGAGCTTGAGCCGCCAGCAGATACTCGGCCGCGCGAGCGCGCGCCGATGTCACCAAGGCCGAATGCTTGCCGGCCACGAAGTCCATCAGCTTCTTTTGCCGAGCATTCATCTCGGTTGCGAACTTTGCATACTCCTCAGTCTGCGGTGGCCGCAAGAATTCCGGTGGCAGCGTCGGTTCGATCGAACTGCGAAACACGCCGTACAGCGAGTAGTAGTCGGCCTGCGGAATCGGATCGAATTTGTGGTCGTGACACCGAGCACAGGTTGCCGTCAGCCCCAGCAGTCCGCGCGAGACGACGTCGATGCGGTCATCCAACACGTCGTGCAAGTTGTTCATGAACCGACCGCCGAGCGTCAGAAATCCCATCGCCGTGAGCGGTCGTTTGTCGTCGCCCAGCTCAAGTTGATCTGCTGCAAGCTGCTCGATCACGAACCGATCAAACGGCAGGTCATCGTTCAGCGAGCGGATGACGTAATCGCGGTACGTCCACGCCCAGGGGAATTTCTTTTCCTCGAAGAAGACGTAGCCCTTCGTGTCGGCATATCGAGCCACGTCCAGCCAGTGCCGCCCCCAACGCTCACCGTAGTGCGGCGATGACAGCAAACGATCGACAACACGCTCGAACGCATCGGGGCGATCGTCAGCGAGGAATTCGTCCAGTTCCTTCGGTGTCGGTGGCAGGCCGATCAAATCGAAGGAGACCCGGCGCAGCAACGTCCGTTTGTCGGCGGATGGCGACGGTGACAAACCGGCCTCGCGCAACTTTGCCTGGACGAAACGATCGAGCGGCGTGCTCGACCAATCGTCATTCGGCAGACGCGGCACGGGCGGCAGAACAAGCGGTTGAAACGCCCAATGCTTCGCGGCCGCATCGGTGGTCGGAGCGGCCGAATCGTCCGGCCAAAATGCTCCGCGACGAATCCACTCGGCCAGGACATCGAGTTCCTCGGCCGGAAGCGGCTTGTCGGGAGGCATCTTGCGGCCTCCCTCACGACGGATCGCCAACAACAACTCGCTCTGATCGAGTTGCTTCGAGTCGATCACCGCTCCGTTGTCGCCACCCTTCTTGAATCCCGCTTTCGTGTCGAGCCGCAAGTTCGATTCTTGTTTCTTCGCTCCGTGACAGGACTGACATCTTGCGACGAGGATTGGCCGCACCTTGGATTCAAAGTCGCGTTGCTCATCCACCGCGCGAGCAGATTGGACGCTCAGCAGGATCAGGGCGACAACGCTCATGGAACGCAGAGCTGGCGAAAGATGAAGGACGAAAGATGAAATGCAACATGGCCTGGCTGTCTTCATTGTCTGCCCTTCATTTTCCGCCAGCCACTCTTCTTAAAACTGACGCAACGCATCCAGTAACCGATCCACTTCTTCCACGGTCGTCATCGGGCCGAAGCTGACGCGAATCGTACCACCCGAGGTCAGCGTACCGAGACTGCGATGTGCTCCGGGAGCACAGTGCAAACCGGCACGCACTTGAATCTGAAAGTCCTGATCCAGGATCGCCGCCATCTCCTGTGGATCGAAACCCTCCACGACGAAGCTGACCACTCCGACAAGAAACTCGTCCGGCAGATCGGCCGCGAAGAGTCTCACGGATTTTGTGTGAGTCATCCCGTCGATCAAGCGGCGACGCAGCTTCAATTCATGAGCATACAGATCGGCGACGTGGTTTTGCTCCAACCAATCCAGCGCCGCTTCCAGGCCGAAGAGGCCGGGAGCATTGTGATTGCCAGACTCGTACTTGTCCGGCAACCGATCGGGTTGCCGGTCATC
Source organism: Planctomyces sp. SH-PL62 (assembly GCA_945893045.1). Classification (GTDB taxonomy): domain Bacteria; phylum Planctomycetota; class Planctomycetia; order Planctomycetales; family Planctomycetaceae; genus SXKJ01. The sequence goes on along the minus strand of CAMDEA010000016.1, from coordinate 4,943 downwards.
CTCGCTGAGCGATCCCGTTCCCCCTTGCCGAAAGCTGGCAACGTGCTGCTCGATGCCCCGCCGCAGATACAACAAGCCCGTCCCCAGCGGGCCGAGCAACCCCTTGTGTCCCGGACAGGCCAGCACGTCGATCGGGCTGCGACGCACGTCGATCGGCAGATTCCCCGCCGTCTGAGCGGCATCGACCAGCATGATCGCTCCGGCTTCGCGCGCGAGGGCACCGACATCGTCGATTGGCTGAACAATCCCCGTCACATTGGAAGCATGCAGCAGCGCGATCAACTTCGTGTTCGATCGCAAAGCGTCACGAAATTTTGCCGGTTCGACCCGGCCGTTGGCTTCCGGTTCGATCAACGTCGTCTCGATGCCGATTCGCTGCCGTAGTTCGCTCAGCGGACGCAGGACCGAGTTGTGCTCCAGCGTCGAAGTGACGACGTGATCGCCGGGCTTGAGGACTCCGTGAATCGCCACGTTCAGACTATCGGTGCCGTTGAATGTGAAGATGATCCGGTCGGACGACTCGGCGTTGATGAGCTGAGAGGCTCGTTGCCGGCAGCGTGCGATGGTTGCATCGACCTCGCTCGCAGATCGCGTCGCGCCACGTCCGGCGGCGACGCCGAGTTCGCGGTGATAACGATCCATCGCGGCCAGGACGCCCTCCGGCTTCGGCCAACTGGTTGCGGCGTTGTCGAGATAACAGCGGGGCATCATTCAAACTCATGGGACGAATAGGACCGATACGACTTATAAGTCCCATTCGCCCTATAAGTCCTACGTCGCATCGCTTCGATTAACCCAACGTCCACGGCGCGCGATACGGTCGCGAGACCCATTTTGCCGCGTCGTCGTCGCCGACGATTTGCTCGGTGGCCGGGTTCCACTGAATGCGGCGGCCCAGTCTCACGGCGATGTTTCCGAGGTGACAAATCGTCGCGGCCCGATGGCCGATTTCGACGTCGCAGATCGGCAGCTTGCGGCTCTTGAGACAGTCCATGAAATTCTGATGATGATTCGTGCTGACGTAGAGCCGCTCGTCGCTGTCCGTCATCGGCTGCTTGACGATCTCTTCGGGGGTGCTCTTGATCTTGCCGCGATCGACGAAAATCGTCCCTTCGCTGCCGACGAACGTCACTCCGCCGGGACAATCCTTTTCACCTTGGCCAACGACCAGGATGACGCCGTTGGCGTAAGTGTGCGTCACTCGGCAGGACTGTGTGACTTCGTAGTGCTTCTCCGGGTGAAACGTCGCGGTCCCCTCGGTGGCGACCGGGCCGGAGTCGTCCATGCCGAGTCCCCACTGCGCAATGTCGATGTGGTGGGCACCGAAGTTCGTCATCTGTCCGCCGGAGTAATCCCAGAAGAAGCGAAATTTGTAATGCACTCGGTTGACGTTGTACGGCCGCTGCGGCGCGGGGCCGAGCCACATGTCGTAATCGAGCTCCGGCGGCGGATCGCTGTCCGGCACCGGCTTGGCGTTGAAGTTCGAACCGGGGAGACCAACCATCACCCGTTCGAGTTTGCCGAGCCGCCCGTTGCGGACAAGCTCGCACGCTTGTCGAAACCGATTGTCCGATCGCTGCTGCGATCCGGTCTGCACGATCCGTTTGTGCTTACGAGCAGCTTCAACCATCTTGCGACCTTCAACGATCGTCAGTGAGAGCGGCTTCTCGCAGTACACGTCCTTGCCCGCCTGGCAAGCGTGGATCGTGGTCAGAGCATGCCAGTGGTCCGGCGTGGAAATCACAATCGCGTCGAGGTCTTTCCGATCGAGCAGCTTGCGATAGTCACCGAAGCCCTCGCATTTCTTTTGCGTGTCCTTCTCGACACGCTCGACCGCCTTCGCCAGATGCGTCTTGTCGACATCACACACCGCCGCCGGAGAAGCGAGTTTCAGAAACGCTCCCAGATTGCTCCCCCCCTGCCCTCCGACACCGATGTGTCCGGTGACGACCCGCTCGTTCGCTCCGAAGCATGAAGACGGGATGACCCACGGCGCGGCGAACGCCGTCGCGGCCCCGGCTGCTGTCTGACTGAGAAACTGACGACGAGTGGTGCGTGACATGAGAGGCTCTCCTGACAAATGAAGAACTTGTTTTTCGAGATGTGTTCCAAAACTATCGGACCTGCAATTCAAAGTCCGGATGACCAAGCTGATTCTTGGTCGCAACCAGTCGGAAAGACTTTCGGAAGACCGCCGACTTGATCCAACCGCCGATTGGTCGAATCGGTGAATAGCCTTTGCTGGTGTGCTTGAGGATCTGGAATTCGAGTTTTTCGCCGCGAGCGTCCACCAGCCAATACTCTCGGATGCCGGCTTTCCAATACGCGACGCGCAGTAGTTCGTAATCCTTCTTCACCGAACTGTCGCTCACGACCTCGAGCACGACATCGGGCGAGCCTTCCAGTTCGATGAAGCCTTGCTTGGCCCCTTCGACCAATCGCACGGTTCCGTCCTCAAAGCTGGCGTTCGCGACAAACACGCCATCCGGATTGTTCGAGACTTCCGCGCCGAGATGGCTGACCAGCAAACCATCACCGAAGAAAACTCCATTCAGTTTTCTCTTGGCAAGATTCGCGAGAACGCGGCTGATTTCCGTCTTCATTCGGACGTGTGAAAAGATCTGTTCTTGGCTCATGTCAAACATCACTTCGCCATTGAGAAAGCTGACACGGCCCTCTTCCGGAAAATCGTCTGACTGAAACCACTGGCGGAACGAGGCGTGATCGACCACCCAGCCCGGAATGCCAATCGACACATCATCCACGACGAAGCGATGCGTCGCTCGTGGGACGCTGGCGTCTGGCTTGGTGGCGCGGGACTTGACCGGCATCACGACCGCGCGGTGTCCGTTGCCGCCGCGAGCGGCTGTTCGTCGAGTGGCGACAGCTTGAGACATGAGCAACCTCCGCGAATCACTGTACCAAACAAAACCCCGCTTGAAAGGCGGGGTCTGTTTGGAGATCAAAACGGCCGATCGTGACGGCATCAGCCAGCGTTGGCTGATTCCTGACCGGCATCAATGTGGACCGGTTTGTAGCCGCCAATCGACTTGAAGTAGATCAACAACAACAGGTAGATCGCGGCCATCGTTGCGGGGATGGCGGAGTCGGCGACCAGCGTGCGGCGGTCTCCGTCGATGCTGGCTTCTTGGACGGCTCGTTCTTCCACGCTCAGCTTCTCCAATGCGGCGAGAGGCGTTTTGTTGCCGGCGGCATCCAGTTCCTTTTGGGCATCGGCGAGCTTGGTTTGCACATCACCGAGCTTCTTGCCGTCCAAGCCAGTCGCATCGGCGAAGATCAGGAACTTGCTCGGATTACCCGCTTTGTAGTTCTCGAAGGCAGCGGCATTCGCGGTCTTGAGGGAGTCGCCAGCGAAACGATCTTTCGCGTAGCCCAAGCCAGGCGCGCCGATCAATCCGGCGGACATCATGCCGACGCCGCCCATGATCGAGATCGCCAATGCGCCCGTTCGTGGGAACCGATCCGATGCAACCGCCAGCATCGTCGGCCAGAAGAATGTTTTGCCGATGCCATACACGGTCAGCGCAACCAGAGCGCCACCGAATGTCGCAATGCCGCTCGCCAGATTCAGGCCCAGGCACGCGAGCACGGCACACACCAACAGAATTCCAACCGGCGACAAGCCGAGCTTCTTTTCGATGAACTCCGCACAGAATCGCAAGCCGAACATCAACAGCGACGTGAACACGAACAGCCACTTGCCTTCCTGCGAAGTCAGAATGTTGCCCGTGATGTTCTGAATCCAACTGTCCGTGCCCAGCTCAACGGCTCCGACCAACGCATGAGTCACGAAGAGCGTGAACAGCAAGAAAGAGCCGACCGAGAACCGCGTCAGCACACCCACACCGATCAAGCACGCACCCCCGACGGCATAGCCGATGTAGGAAGCAGTCTGAGCAGCAGCGGCCGATTGCTCTGCCGTGGCACCGCCAGGAGTCAAGAACGGCGTCAGCACGCTGCTGAAGAACAATGCCAACAGCAAACTCACCACGAGTGCTCCCAACACTCCGACGTCCTTGAACATCTCTCCGAAGCTCAAACCCTTCTTGGACGCTTCAGACTTCGGAAAACTCTGGCCGAGGAACATCAATCCGTAGAGCACCGTCGGAATCAAGAACAGAGCAAACTGCATCTTCCAATGCACATGAAATATGTCGTCCAACACCCAACCTGATGCGCTTCCCAAAACCAGCCCGGCCGGCCAGCTTGCGTGCAGGATGTTGAGGTAGTGAGTCCGGTTGCTAAAGAAGAGCGTCGCCACCAGCGGATTGGCCACGGCTTCCAAAACGCCGTTGGCTAATGCGAATAAAAAGGAGCCGGACGTCAACAATTGGCCGACCGTCTCTTTGCTCATCTCCGGAGTCGGAGCGAACGTGATGATCGCCGACAGGACGTGCAGACCGAACGCCACGATCACCAGTTTTCCGTAGCCGATTTTGTCGCAGATGATCCCGCCGATGATGATCCCAAAGCAAAAGCCGGTGAAGCCGATGCCGTTGATGTCACCGACTTCCTTGGCAGTGAAGCCGTATTCCGACTGCCAGTTGTCGAGGAAGCCGCCGCGAATCGAGAACCCGATTCCGGCCGCGAGAATTGCCATGAACCCCGCCCACAACAACCGTTTGGCGTTGGAAGCCTCTGCCTGCCCCTGTGCTGTGTCGCTCATGATGACCTTTTCGTTGTGAGCCAATGAAGACGCGGATCGTTCAAAGAGGCGGGCATCCTATCGGCGTGTTTTTGACTCGACAACGAAGTCGCATCAACGAAAGCAGCCTGGGTGTGCCCAGAGATATTGGCGGTGTTAAGTTTTTGTGGTGTCGCAAGTTGACCAATAGGGTTGCCATTGATTGCTGTCGCGGAGGTTGGTCAGGGCGGAGACGGATTCGGCGTTGCGGAGATTCCAACGAGCACCAGAGCGTTTC